>JAYVXT010000689.1:0-12291 GCA_043785065.1 Bryobacterales bacterium
GCCGAACTCCGCGACGAGGACGCCCACCACCTCACCCGCGTCCTGCGCGTCGAAGCAGGGCAAATTTACGAGCTCTCCGACCAAACTTCGCTATACCTGGGCGAAGTGGAAACCGCGCACAAAAACCTGGTCACCTTCCTCATCAAAGAAAAGTTGCCCACGCCCCCGCCGCTCCCCAACGTCACGCTCTACGCCAGCCTGTTCAAGTTCGACCACTTTGAATGGATGCTCGAAAAGGTCACCGAACTAGGCGTCTCCACTATTCAACCAATCATCGCCGAACGGAGCGAGCGTGGCCTCGACATGGCCGCGCCCAAGCGCATGGAACGCTGGCGCAAAATCCTAATGGAATCCGGCCAACAATCGCGCCGCCTCCAAGTCCCCCTCATCCACCCGCCTATCAGCCTCACGCAATCGCTTAAGAACGCCACTGGCTTGCGTCTGCTGCTGGATGAACACAAGGGGCTGCCCTCAATCCTCACGTTGCTTGAAATGAATGCCCCCGAAACTTCCTTGATGCTGGGCCCGGAAGGCGGCTGGGCCTCCCGTGAGCGCGAAGCCATCCTCGCCGCCGGTTGGCAAGCATGCTCGCTGGGTCACACGGTTCTGCGCGCCGAAACCGCCGCCGCCGCCGCGCTCGCAATCGTCTCGGCGCACAGCCTTAATACGTTATAATCTCCATCGAGGCATGGGTGTTCCCATCCAACGTTTACACAAATCATGAATATTTCCGTTAAAGGCGAATATGCCCTACAGGCGATTTTCGACCTAACTGTCAACAGTGGCCAGGGCCCAGTGAAGATTGCCGACATTGCGAGGCGCCAGAAGATCCCGCAAAAGTTTTTGGAGTTGATTTTGGCCGGACTCAAGCAGGGCGGCTTTGTGGAATCGCGCCGGGGGGCCGAAGGCGGCTATCTGCTCGCGCGGCCAGCCGGGCAAATTGCCATCGGCGATGTGCTGCGACACGTTGAAGGCCAGCGGCTCTCTGGGGCTAAAGTGCGACGCAAGGCGGATAATCCTTTTGCGGATTTGTGGAATCGGGTGGACAAAGCAATCTCCGGAGTTGTGGATCAAACCACGTTCCTGGACTTAGCCCAAAGCTGGAAGGACAGACAGGCGCGGTATGTGCCTAACTGGGATATCTGATCGAAGGCATGAACGAATTTAGGGAGGAATTGAACAATGTTATTTGACGATAATTCATTAAGCATCGGCGGCACGCCACTCATCAAACTGAAACGCGTAACGTCGGGCGCCGGCGCAACGGTGCTAGCGAAAATCGAGGGCCGCAACCCTGCTTATTCGGTTAAGTGCCGCATAGGCGCCGCCATGATTTGGGATGCGGAAAAGAAAGGATTGCTGAAGCCTGGGGTGGAAATGGTGGAGCCTACCAGCGGCAATACGGGCATCGCGCTCGCCTTCGTCGCGGCGGCTCGCGGCTATTCCATCACCTTGACCATGCCGGAAACCATGTCCATTGAACGCCGCAAAGTGCTGAAGGCTTTTGGGGCGAACCTGGTTTTAACCGAAGGCGCGGCGGGCATGAAAGGCTCGATTGCCAAGGCGGAACAGATGGTCGCATCCGACCCGGGCCGCTATTTGCTGCTGCAACAATTCAAGAATCCGGCCAATCCGGAAATTCATTTCAAAACCACCGGCCCGGAGATTTGGGACGATACCGATGGCGGTATGGATGTGCTGGTTTCCGGAATCGGCACCGGTGGCACCATTACCGGAATTTCGCGCTACTTCAAGCAGAGTAAAGGAAAGAAGATCACCTCCATCGGCGTCGAACCCAGCGCCAGCCCCGTCATTACCCAAACACTCAAAGGCGAAACGCTGAAGCCTGGTCCCCACAAAATTCAAGGGATTGGGGCGGGCTTCATTCCGGATACTTTGGATCTGTCGATGGTGGATCGCGTGGAGCTGATCACGAACGAAGAATCCATCGAAATGGCGCGCCGTTTGGCGAAGGAAGAAGGCATCCTGTGCGGAATTTCCTGCGGGGCGGCGGCGGCGGTAGCGATTCGCGTGGCCAAGGAACCGGAGATGAAGGGTAAAACAATCGTTGTGATTCTGCCGGATTCCGGCGAGCGCTATCTGAGTTCGGTTTTATTTGAGGGAATGTTTAACGACTAGATGTAATAAGCGGGCGTACTCTTGGGGTAATCAGGGTGAGTGCGCCCGCTCGTCGTAACGGGGATTAATCAAGTAGCGAACCAACTAGCCCTGTGGTTACGCCTTCCTTCAATTTTCTTGTGTAACATCATTAGGTAGGGAGAATAAAGAGCGATCATAGTTCTTGACTCGCCTAGGAGTTTTATCTTACTATGGGGCGAATAGAAAGCGAAAGGGAGTGTCCCATGGCGTCCTCATCAAAGCCCACTGTGAACATAAGAACTGGCCCCGCCGGTTGGCTCCATCCTCATTGGCAGGGTGTGATTTATCCCAGACTGGCGCCAAAAGGGTTCCACCAGCTAGAGTTTCTAGCCAAGCGTTTCGATACGGTGGAAATTAACACCAACATGCATCAACCACTGCGCCCGGAATTGTCCCACATGTGGCTTGACAAGGCCGCTTGCAATCCGAATTTCCAATTCACCGCGCGGCTGGCCCGCCAATTCACTCATGACCGTCTGCTGGAACCACAAGCCGTTACACAGTTCTGCGACGGTCTCCGCCCTCTTCAAAAAGCCGGGAAGCTTGGCTGCTTAATGATGCAATTCCCTTGGGCCTTTCGCTATACCGGGGAAAATCGCGAATTCTTCATCCAGCTTCGCCGCGCCTTTTCGGAATTTCCCATGGTGGCCGAATTCCGCCATTCCAGTTGGATGTTGGATGAGGCTTTGGGTACTTTGATTGATTACCGGGTCGGCTTCGTGAATATCGACCAGCCCGAGGGTGTAAAGGCCATGCCACCCACTTCGTTCTTAACCACGGCCATTGGCTATGTGCGCTTAAACGGCCGTCAGCAGCGGAACTGGTTCCAGGATTTCGGCGCGCAAGCCGGAGACCGGACTCCGGTCGACTACCTGTACACGCCGGCGGAACTGGCCGAATGGAAGCAACGAATTGAGTACATCACCAAGTTCGCCTCCTCAACGTATGTAATTTTCAACAACGATGGGGGAGGAAGAAGCGTGGTGAATGCGCTGCAGATGCAAGCAATGCTGAAACCGCGTGTGGATGTTCTTATGCCCGCTGCGGCCTAGATTTTTCTCCCTGACAGTAAGTTAAGTTGTGTTTTGAGCCTGTGGCTGTCCAAATGACCGGGCAGTTACTGGCTCTTTTTTTACCGGGATTGCTCGATTTCTAGAATTACACCATCGGCCTTGTAGACCTTCTTCAAAGACTCCAGAATAATCTGGCTCGCCACGTGTACAGAACGTTCCCGCACATCGCGGTATACGTAATTGTTCGGCAGCCCCTCCAAATTCCCATCAAACAAAATTCCGTTCAATTCACCCTTCCTGTTGATAGTGGGGCTGCCCGAATTTCCGCCATGCGTATCGGCCGTGCTAACGAAGTTAAACGGCGTTGCGGGTGAAAGCGAGGGGCGCGCTTTTAGCCACTTTTCCGGCAATTCGTACGGCTCCTTACCAGTCACTTTTGGCCATAGTCCAGAGGTGCGGGTCGTCCAATCCATCCGCTCGCCCTTTTCATTCTTGTAACCGGCCACCTTGGCGTAACTCAATCGTAGTGTGAAGGTGGCATCGGGATATTCGCTGGAACCGTAGGCGGCGAATCGAGCTTGCGCGATCTTGCTGTAGGAGGCTGTGAGCACAGCCTCAACCTTATCCTGATACATGGTTCGAAGACGCCGGGTTTCCGGATCCATCAGCTTCGCCAACTGGATGAGCGGATCATTCGAAGTGGCAACGTCGGCCAGGTTTTCGCCCAGGCTCTTGCGCACCTTGGGATCGATCAGCTTTGAATTGTCCACGTAATATTCCGCGGCTTCTTTCGGCGTGCGGCCGCCAAGCATCTTTGCCACTAGTTCATCTCCCGGCAAGACGCGTTGCATTTGCAGAAAACTTTCCTCAAACATCAGCTTTTCAAGCAAAGGGTAAATCGGGGCGTCCGAATAGAGTGAGCTTCCCAGTTGAGGGAGCGCGGTATCGGTGTAGGCGCGCAGTCTCTCGGCATTCGGTTTCTTTTTTTCTTCGGCCAGACGCACCAACGTTTTCGCTTTCATGAACAACTCCGAACCCGCAATGCCTCGAGCTTCCAACATCCAATAAGGTGGGTAAAAGGTCTTGTAGAACTCGTAGGCTCCGGCCACATCGTCCCAGGCTTTTCCGAACTCCCGATTCTTTTCCGGGTTGGCTCGAATAGACGCTATCAGCTTGTTCTCGTCCTCGCGTTTCTTGCCGATAAGCGCCGGATCGTCCAGCCCCCGCTTAAAGCCGCTGTAAGCTTTGTAGGAGTTCTGGAAACTTAGCAGAAGGTCCCGGGCAATACGTTTTTGCTCGGGGTTGACTTCTCCGAAACTCAAGAGTTTCGAGATGATCCCTTCATAGAGAGGCAGGCGGAGTTTGAATTCCACGTCACGCGCAAATTCCAATGCCGCGACAGTATCCAGCCGATTGGTCTTCCCGGGATGGCCGGTTACAAAAATCAATTCTCCGTCTCGCGCGCCTTGTTTCGACCACTTCAAATATTCCATCGGTTTCACCGGCTTGTCGTTTTCATAGGCCCGGAAGAAAGCAAAATCCAAGCAATAGCGGGGGTAGGTGAAGTTATCCGGATCGCCGCCAAATGCCGCGATGGCTTCTTCCGGCGCGAAAACCAAACGAATGTCCGTGTACTTTTTGTATTGGTATAGATGATATTGGCCGCCGGAATAGAGAGTCACCACATCACAGCGGTTGCCCGTACTCTTGTGGCAAGCCGACTCCAAATTGGTCATGTTCGCTTTGCGTTTCGTGTTGGCTTCCTGGCTCGGCATGCCTGGCGTCACGCCTTCCCTTACTTTCGAGGTAACATCCTCCATCGAAAGCAGGACGTTGATTTCCAAATCCGGACACTTCTTTTCCTCTGCTTGGCTATGCGCCAAAAAGCCATTCGCAATGTAATTGTTCTCTTTGGATCCCAACTGATAAATGCATTCGGAGCCCACATGATGGTTGGTGAACAGCAGCCCTTCTTTCGATACGAAGGAGCCCGAACCGCCATTGTCGAACCGGACCGACGCCAGCCTCATCTTATCGAGGAAAGAATCCTTCAGATCGAAGCCATACTTGGCCTTAACCGCCGCTTTCGGGGCTTGGTTGAACAGCCACATGCCTTCATCTGCCAGGCTGAGAATGGGTAGAAGCAGGCTATAGATTGCTGGTGTGAAGAAACGCATCGCACTCTTATTGTGACAAGGAAAAGGCCGGAAAGAAAGCTTGACGGTGTATTTTTCATATTTTTTAATAAGTCTTAAGTATGTGTATCATCAATAGGTTATGGGGGAATATCGCTTTATTGATGGTGTACAAATCCATACCCTGTATGAGATAATTTTTTGTTATAAGTGAGTTTCGAGTTAAGATGACTCAACATAGCGAGGCGGTTGCCCGCTACCACAAACTACTGGAATCTGAAGCGTTTAAGGACCTTGAATGGGTTGGCGAGCTTCGCCAAGCCATGCAAGACAAGGGTCTTATTGTCTCCACGAGACCGGTTTCCCCCTTCCTGCGGCCCCACTTTGTGGCCAAGCGGCAGTACGACCACCTGACTAAAGATTCCGAGACGCTTTTTTCCGCCATTAACCGAATGAAGATGGCGGCCCTAAGCAACCCGCAATTGATGGCCAGAATGGAGTTATTGCCGGCCGAGAAGATGCTTGCCACGACCGACCCCGGCTATGCCGAGTTAGCCTCCATGAGCACTTTGGAAGCCAGCGCCGAAAATGGTTCGATGCATTTTATGAACTATCACGCTTCGGCCCCTTATGGAGTGATTTATTCGGAAATTCTTTCCGATCTATTCCTTGATTGTGCACCGATGAAGGAATTCCGTAAGAAACAAAAGCTAAGCAAGGTCAGCGGTCTGAAGTATTTTCTAAACGCCATGCTGAAAGCTTGGAAGGAATTCGGACAAAAGAAGAAACCTCAAATCGCTATTCTGGAGTTTAAGCAGCCATTTCCAACCATGGAATCGAATGAACATGTGTTGCTTGCGGAGTATCTGCGCAAGGCTGGTTACGCGGCGGAAGTGGTTTCACCCGAACAGTTGGAATACAAAAATGGCGTACTTCGCAAGGGCGAATTTGTCATTGATTTGGTATTGCGGCGGGTTAATGCTCAGGACTTTGTGATCCGCTACGATTTATCGCAGCCCCTTGTGCGCGCCTATCGGGATCGGGCTGTTTGCGTGGTGAATAATTTCCGCGCGGAAATTGCTCAAAAACGCGCGATTTTTGAACTATTGACCGATGATACCCTGACCGCGAAGTTTCCCGCCGTCGAACGCAAGGCCATTCGAGACATGGTGCCGTGGACCCGCGTGGTTCGCGCCACGAATACGAATTGGCGTGGGACCGTCGTTGATTTGCCGGAGTACATCATGGCGAATCGTGAAAACCTTGTGATGCGGCCCAATGACGAGACCGCCGAACAAAATACGTACAATGGCGCGGCGATGGATAACCATTCCTGGGAGCGCGCGCTGAAAACCGCGGTGCGGAATCCGTATGTGGTGCAGGAAAAAACTCCTACGGCGACCGATAAATTCCCCGTGCAATTGTATGGCGGACTGGAAATGAAAGAAATGCGGATCGACATGTTTGCCCACGCTTATCAAGGTAAGGTGCAGTCGGCGTCAACGTATCTTTCCACGGCTTCGCCTTCGGGATTTTCCAGTATTGAAGGTGTGGTCCCGACGTTTGTGTTGGAAAGCCGCTAGCGGTCGGATCTTAAAGCACTTTAGCCAATTCAGCTAGCAGGAGATCTCCATACTCAGAATCTTTGATTGCGAACTGGCCCTTTTTCAAGCTCTCATTGAAGTTCAAATAAACCTCGCTCTCTTGATTTCCTTGGGCTATGAAAAGCTTCAATGTTGTCCAATTTCCTTTCGTCTTCGGTGAGAAGCCGCCATCAGCGGATTGCGACAAATTTGATCCGAGTCGGACGAAGTCAAAAGGAAGCACTTCGGTTCTCTTTACTTGGCCTGGCATATTCTCTGCCTCCAAAATTCTTTTAAGATCACTGAGCAGAATGCATGAATCCGAACCAGCTTGCGCGATGAAGTTGCCGTTTCCGGCCTCCATTCCTAAATCGGTTGGACCGAATAGTTTAGTGGGTCCAAGTTCAAACTCGAAAAGAGCCTTTTCCCCTTGCGCGGAATAAGAACACAAAAACAATCGGGAGTTTTGACCGATTTCCACTGCTTCTATTTCGAAAGGCAGACTTCCCGGGCTTGGCACATATTGTTCCGAAGATAATTTGTTCGAGAAAGATTCCTTGCAGCCGATTTGAAGAATCACTGCAAGAAATGCGGTGAGCATTCTACGATTCATTCACTTGTCCCCTCCAGTCTCACTCACCCCTTCTCCACCGACACCTGGGACCGCAAATTCGCAACGCCCGCCGTGTACCGCGAATCGCTCACCGAAAAAGCCACTGCGTCCTCCATCCAGTCATGCCAAACTCCATCGGGATCGTGCGAAGCCACGGTCAGCGTATACTCCTTCGGACAAAGCCCAACCACAAACCGGAATGTCACTCGCCGCGCATCGCCGGCCTTGCATGGCCCCAGCTTCAATCCTTCCAGTTGCGTATTCGTGCCATAAACCTCAAAGCCGATCCTTGTCCGGATCATGATGCCGATCACCGGATCATCCACGGGAGCGGTGAACTCCACACTCACCCTCACCGACGCCGGCGCCCCACTGGCAAGATTCACAGCAGGGGCGCCATCGCTATCCAAAATTTCCAGCTTGTGAATCTTCGCACGGCCGTCACCGCGCCGAAGAGACGGATGCAATTCCGCCGTTGCCGCCGTTGCCCGCAACTGTTTTGAAATCGAAGCACGGTAGCGGGAAATTATGTCGCGCGGGTCGCCCTGCTGCACAATCCGTCCTTGCGCCATCCACCAAACTTCATCGGCGACGTCCAGCAGGAATTCCAATTCGTGGGAAACCAGCAAAATGCTCGCTCCCTCACGACGCTGCTTTTCTATATCGTTCAATGCCCGCACGCGCGTCGGCGCGTCCTTCAAGGCAAATGTATGAAAGATGGCAATGGTCTGCGCCCCACCAATGTCTAGATTATCGGCCGGCCCTAGCAACTGGGCCGACTGGTCCACTAAAGCCTCGCCCGAATCCGGCCAAGCTTGCCCTGTCGCCAGACGAAGCAGTTCAATTTGCCCTGCCCCATCGTTTCCGATAATTCCAATTACTGCGCCACCCGGAGCGGAGACGCTACACTGTTGAAGCGGACCATAACAGGCGCCGCTTAGCTGAATGCTCATTGCCACTAGGATACAATTCCTTTCAACCACTATGTGGCTCTTTCTGTTTGGGCTTTGCGGCAGGCAATTGCCGGCCGGCTTGATGGTAATCCATCAGCCCATCCTTATATCGGGTGATGGAGCCGCCCTGATCGGACACCCCAAGGGTACTCTTCTGAAGATGGCCGCCGATTTCAAAGGCGCTGCGGCCATCATCGCTCAAGGAAAAAACATTCAATTGCAAGGCTTTTCCATTGAGGGAAGCCGTTCAAAAACAGATCCGCGCGCAGGCCTTCCACCATTTGACAAAACCTTCGCCGAATTTCATCAAAAAACCGGAATTCTCGCCGACGATGTGAATGGTCTGCAAATTACCGATGTGGTGCTGCGCCAAATGCCCGCCATGGCCATCATCGTGCGCGCTGGGCGCAATGCCAAACTGAAGCAGTTGCGCGTGGAAGACAGCGGCGGCTTCAACCCTAAAGGCCGCAACAATGCCACCGGCGGCGTTCTGTTCGAAGATGGTGTCCGTGAATATAGCGCCGAGTCCTGCTTCTTTATCCGCATCCAAGGCAACGCGCTTTGGACGCATTCACGCTATACGGCGCCGCGCAATACCAATGGACTCTTCGCTAAGAACCATTTTGAAAATATCGGCCGCGATGCTATTCAAATCGGCCATGCCACCAACGTGCGCGTGCAAAATAATGATGGTAAATTCATCGGCTATCCTGGGGAGATCGTAGACGCCGAGGGTGGCGGCACTCCGGTCGCAATCGATACAGCGGGCAATGTCGACGCCAGCGTTTATACCGCCAATACCTTCGATGAGATCAACGGCAAGTGCATCGACCTGGACGGTTTTCACGACGGCGAAGTATCTCGCAATCGATGCACAAATACAAAGCCGCCGGCCGCCTATCCCTTCGGCCACTTCGGCATTGTGATGAACAATACCAACCCCGACATGCAATCCATGGGCATTCGCATCTTTGAAAATCGGATTGAAGGTATGAAGTATGGGGCGATTTTCGTCATCGGTTCCGGCCACTCCATTCACCACAATACATTCCTTCACCTCAACACCGCCCATTGCAGCGAAAGCGGCGCCGGTTGTACATACTTTGCCGGCGAGCCCGATCTTCTCCGCTCAGGCATCTATTTCGGCCGCCGCGCCGAACGTGCCGCCGTCACCCGCGGCAACAAAATCGAGGACAATATAATTTCCGGTTGGAAAATGGGTGATCGGTGCCTGGGGTTCGCTCCCGGCGTTGATCGCGGCCAGCAGAAGGCCGCCCGCAACCGGTGCATTTCCGAGGAGCGTTGATGGATCAACAAGTGGTGTCAAAGATGCGCGAGGATTGGGATGGCCGCGCTGGTGAAGATGCGCACTACTACGTAGCATTTGGGCGCAAGAATCAGGATGAGGAAGAATTCTACGCCACGGGCGATGAGCTCGTCGCGGGCCTCAAATGGGAAATGAAGCGTCTGCTGGCAGGCAATCCACGCGCACGCAGAGCGCTTGAAATCGGATGCGGCCCCGGACGCCTGTTGAAGCCAATGAGCCAGTTTTTCGGGGAAATTCACGGCGTCGATATTTCCGGCCAGATGATCTCCATGGCGAAGGAACGTTTGCGAGATGTTCCGCACGCTCATGCCCACGTCGCCCTCAATTCCGATCTATCCGCTTTTGCCGACGACTCTTTCGACCTTGTCTATTCTTATGCCGTATTCCAACACATCCCCAGCCGTGATGTGGTGATAAATTACCTGCGTGAAGCGCGCAGGGTGCTTAAAGTGGGCGGCCTGCTGCGCTGTCAAATTAATGGCTTGCCCGACGACGCCGCCCGTTACGATACCTGGAGCGGCGTTCGCATCCCATCGGGCGAGGTGGAGACCTTCTGCCGCGAATCGGATCTGCAACTGTTGGCCCTTGAAGGCCGCAATACACAGTACATGTGGATTTCTGCCATCAAGCAGCCTCGTGGCTGGTATGAAACGCATGCCATTCCGCAAACGCTGCCCGTGGTGCGGCGAATTACCAATGCCGCCAGTTCTGAACCGGTCGCCCCAAGCCGTGGCCGCTTTGCCGCGCTGTCACTCTGGCTGGAGAACCTTTCCCCAAGCGCCGATCTTTTGGACTTTGAGATTCTTGTAGGGTCAGCCCGCGCGACCACAACTTACATTGGCGCCCCCGAACGCGATGGCTTGGTTCAGGTCACCGTGCGGCTGCCTAATGAAATACCCACCGGTTTGCGGCCCGTCACCCTAGCCTGGAAAGGCGAACAGTGGGGCCGGGGAGGCGTAATTCGAATTATCCCTCCGCCGCCGATGGTGCCTCGCGTCATTACCTTGACCGACGGTATCGACCTGATGAGTACCACGAAAATCGTGAACCGTTGCGTAAAGGTTGCGCTTGAGGAAGCGTTGCACCCGGAGGAATTTGGGGCTCAAATCGGTGATCACTTCGTGACCGATTGCGATCGCTTTTGCACAGATCCCGTTCCGCCCCGGTTCGAGGTGAATTTCCGGTTACCGGAGGAAGTTACCGCAGGCCACCACATCCTGCGATTGTGGATCGGCGAACGGGATTTGGGGTCGTTTCCTCTGGAAGTTGCGGAGCCCAAGTGAAGGCCCGCCGCTAATTCACCGTGAACGTTCCCACCTGCTTCCAAGCTGTGGAACTGTAATTTGTGTTAGTGGCCTGCATCCAGATCGACAACGTCTTGCCCGTCCACGAAGGATTGAACTTCAGGTTCAGCGTTGTCAGCATGTTCGCCCCGCTATTGGTCACCGACACTAGAAAGGACGCGGGACCATTTAGCGTGCAATGGCCGTTGGATGGCGAAGTTGTCCAACTATTGCCTACATAGCTGGTGGGAGTGGTGAAGTTACCGGCATCGTCTGCTAGATTCACTCCTCCGTTGACGACGGATCTCAGGTAGCAGGCATTGCCAAGGGCTGGCGCGGCCAGCGCCGAGTCTTGAATCACCACACTGCCCCATGTCAGCACCGGTTGTCCAGCGGGCGTGTTCCACGTGAATTGCAGATTCTGCGCAACTCCGGCCACGGCACTTCCGTTGGATGGCGCCATGCTGAATTGCGACGGAGCATTTACCGTCAATGCAATCATAGTGCTGGCGTTGGCTGTTCCGCCAGTTCCGTCTACCGTCAATGAGTACGGTCCTGGGGTGACGGTGGATGCCACGTTGATTGTGACTGCAGAACTACTGGTGGTTGGATTGGTTCCGAATGTTCCAGTGATACCCGCGGGCCAGCCGGATGCCGCCAACGTGACTGCGGAGTTAAAGCCATTCACTGAAGCGATTGTCACCGTTGAGGTTCCAGCCACACTAGAACTGGCTGAAGCGGCTGTCGCGCTAAGCGTGAAGCTTGGCTGGCCTCCCGATACGGTGAACGTTCCCAACTTCTGCCAGGACCCAATAGCGTAGCTTGTGTTGGTGGCCTGCATCCAGATCGACAAAGTCTTTCCCGCCCAAGCTGGATTGAACGTCAGTTTTAGAATCGCCTGGATATTGGCCCCCCCATTGGTGATCAACATTAGAGGCGATCCTGGCCCATCCAACGTGCAATGCCCATTAGATGGCGATGTCGTCCAGCTATTTCCCACATAGCTGGTTTGCGTGAAATTCCCCGCATCGTCCGCAAATTGCACTCCGCCGTTGATAACAGCCGCCATGTAACAAGCGTTGGTCAATACCGGTGTTGGTAGCGCCGAATCCTGAATTAACACCGAACCCGTCACCATCGGGAGCTGCCCTGGGGGACTGGCCCATATCATTTGTAAATTCTGAGCCACTCCAGCCGCACCCGTTCCGTTTGAGGGCGTCACCG
>JAYVXT010000690.1:0-12288 GCA_043785065.1 Bryobacterales bacterium
GGATAGTTCACCAGGTAATCTTCCAGCCAGTTGCGCGCTTCCAAATCCAAGTGATTGGTAGGTTCGTCCAGCAGCAACATGTTCGGTTTTTCCAGCAACAACTTCGCCAGCGAAATCCGCATCTGCCAGCCGCCGGAAAACTCCTCCGTGCGCCGCCCCCAATCGTCTTTGCCGAATCCTAGCCCTGTCAAAACACTGCCCGCCTGCGATTCCAACGAATAGCCATCCCGATTAGTGAACTCGCTTTCAATGCGATGAAACCGGTCCGCCACCACTCCGTATTCGGGTGACGATGGATCCAAGTCCGACATGCTATGGGTCAGCGTTTCCATCTCCTGTTCAAGCGCGCGAAGATTGTCGAATACCGACATCACTTCCTGGAACACGCTACGCCCGGAAAGCGAAAGCCCATCCTGCGGCAGATAACCCGTGGTGACGCCCTTCGTCTTGGTCAATTCGCCCATGTCCAACGGTTCCATCCCGCCAATCATTTTCAGCAATGTGGATTTGCCGGTGCCGTTGCCGCCCACAAGGCCGCTGCGTTCATTGGGTGTGATCAGCCAGTTCAGGTTTTCAAAAAGTAGTTTGTGGCCGAATCTTTTACCGGCGTTGCCCAGTTGAATCATCGCTTCAGTGCAAGCCCCGCTTTGGCGTCCGTCAGCTTGCCATCGTCGATCATCAGAGTTCCGTTCACAATCACGTAATCAAATCCTTCGCTGTAGTGGTGCGGATCAGGGTAGGTTGCTTTGTCCTGCACCTGTGCCGGATCGAAAATCAGCAAATCAGCCGCCATGCCCTCGCGAATCATCCCGCGATCCTTGAATCCGAATGTACGCGCGGGCAGGGAAGTCATGCGCCGCACCGCGTCTTCCAGCGTCAGCACATTGCGCTTCCTCACGTACTCCGCCAGCACACGCGCGTTAGTTCCATACCCACGCGGATGCGGCACGCCTACTCCAAATTCGCGGACCCCGCCGTCGCTCGCCACCGCCGTAAACGGGTAGCGCATAATGCGGTCAACATCTTCATCGCCCATCGTGTGGTAAACCATCTGCGCCCCACCGCGTGTCATGATGTTGAAGATAGTCTCCACTTGACTATCTATCGTCGCTTGCGCTCCTCGAAGCTTAGTGATCTCAGCGATGTTCTTGCCGTCCCACGAATGATCACCCGCGAAGCTGGCAACCGTGGCGTATGAATAATCGCTGAAGCCCCGATCCTTTAAATGCGCTTTCATCTCGTCGATTATCTTGCGCTTGGTCTCCGGCGCGGCCAGCCTTTCCTTCAAGCTCTTGTCCCCGCCCGATAACGCCCAACTCGGCAAAGTGATCCCTAGGTTCGTGCTGGAATGATCATATGGGTATTGATCGACAACCACGTCCACACCTTCCCGCCGGTATTTTTCCACGAGTGCTAAAGACTTAGTGCTGGCGCCCCAAAGGTTCTTATTGTCGATCTTGAAATGCGAAAGCTCCACCCGCAAGCCGCTCTCCTTGCCCACCAGGACCGCTTCGTTAATGGCGTCTTCAATCTGCGCGCCTTCGTCGCGCATATGGCTGGCGTAAACGCCTCCATACTTCGCCGCGGCCTTGGCCAACGCCACTACTTCAGCCGTATTTGAATAGGTTCCAGGCACATAAATCAGGCCCGTGGAAAAGCCAACCGCGCCTTCCTCCATCGCCCGCGCCACTAGCGCCTTCATCTTTTCCAACTCTTCTGGCGTGGCCTGCCGATTCTCCGTCCCCATCACCTCGCGCCGCACGGAGTTGTGCCCGATCAGCGTTGAGATGTTGATTCCCAGTCCCGTCGCCTGCCGCTCTTTCAGCCACTCGGCGACCTTCACCGCAGACCCACCGCAGTTGCCCGTAACGACAGTCGTAACTCCGTCCGTCAGGTAGTTGTCCGCTCGCGGAACCTTCTCAATGCCGCCTTCAATATGCGTGTGGACATCAATGAATCCAGGCGCCACAACGCGTTGCTTGGCATCGATCACGCGATCCGCCGACGCCGTTTTCAACGAGCCGATAGCCGCGATCCTGCCCGCTTTAACGCCCACATCGGCGCGAAACCAAGGGTTGCCCGCGCCATCCACCACCCGTGCATTGCGGATCACCAAATCATAGTCAGCCGCAATTGCCGTTGCGGCGAAGGACAAAAATAATATGAATTTCACCGCACTGGTCCGAGGAAGAAATCGAACGATTTTGCCAAGTAATCCCGCATCTCCCGCCGCTTCACCACGGCATCCAGGAAGCCGTGCTGCAACAGAAACTCGCTGCGTTGAAAGCCGGGGGGAAGCTTCTGCCTAATAGTCTGCTCAATCACCCGGGGGCCGGCGAAGCCAATCAGCGCCCCCGGCTCAGCAATGTTCAGGTCGCCCAACATGGCGTAGCTTGCCGTGACGCCGCCTGTGGTCGGGTCGGTCAAAATACTGATGTACGGAATGCATGCCTGATCCAGCTTCATAAGCGCCGAGGAAATTTTTGCCATCTGCATTAAACTAATGGCCCCCTCTTGCATCCTTGCGCCGCCGGATGCCGAAATCACGATCAGCGGCGATTTATTCTGTAAGCATCGTTCAATGGCCCGCGTGATTTTTTCACCAACTACTGAGCCCATGCTGCCGCCGACAAAGCGCAAATCCATGGCGCAGATTTCCGTCTTCCGTCCCGCCACTTTGCCCGATGCCGCAATTAGCGCATCGTTCCGCCCGGTCGTCTTCCTCATCGCCGCAAGCCTTTCTTTGTAAGGCTTCGAATCGGTGAATTGCAGTGGATCGGTTGAGGTAAGCGTTCTATCATGCTCGTCCCATTTGCTATCGTCAAACAGCAAGTCCAGGCGCATCTGAGCATCGATCTTGAAATGAAATCCGCACTTGATGCAAGTGTTCAGGCTCTTATCTAAATCCTTCTTCCAAATGATCTCCGAACAGGAATCGCACTTCAGCCAAAGGCCTTCCGTCTTAACCGTCTTCTCGCTTTCGCCGGTCGCAGCCGACAATGAAGGATCTTTCCGTTTCCACCAGGACATTTTGTTGGGAGATAGCTCCGAACTCCAGGGTAACGCGACCGCCCCCCCAAGGCAACATTTCTATTGCTATACTAAAGGCCGTTCCGATCCTGCTAACACCGGAACTGCTTCTTTAGGTTGGTTTAATTCCGCCGCCTAGGGGGCGGTGGTGGTTCAAACTCAACTTCGACTTGGCCATCCTCGTCAACCGAAATCCTTCCAATGCGGGATCCGGCGGGCAGGACAACTTTCATCAGGAACGTGGTCACATAAACCACCTCCTACCGCTCGATAGATTCGGAAAGCCGGGGCTTACTCCCCGGCTCTTTCATTTCGAGTTCGTGTTGCTCTATTCAGAAAACCAGCACATCCGCTTCTTCGGTTGCAGCTGTCTCTAGTCTCGAACGAATTGGGTGTTTATGTCAATGAATACAAATGCTTTACGCTATTCTCCCCGAATCAGATCTTCGTTCGTTTCGCGTTTGCGGATCACTCTCCACGCTGAGCCTGCCACCAGTACCTCAGCAGGCCTTGGCCGGGAATTATAATTCGACGCCTGTACGAATCCGTACGCCCCGGCAGTCATCAGCGCCAAATAATCGCCGCTGAACACGTTTTCCATCTCCCGGTCCCTTGCAAAAAAATCACCCGATTCGCAAACCGGTCCTACCACGTCGGCGGTAACTGTGCCCATTTTGCGATGCCGCAGGGGCACTATCTCATGGTGCGCCTGATACAACGCCGGCCGGATCAGATCATTCATCGCAGCATCGACAATCACGAATTCCTTCTTCGCCGTGGTCTTACGGTACATCACGCGCGTCAACAAAACCCCGGCGCTTGCCACGACACTCCGGCCCGGTTCCACTATCAATTTCAATCCAAGCCCGTTCGTTTGTTCGCATACCAGCTTGATGTAGGCTTCCGTCGATGGAGGAATCTGGTTGCCCATATAAGCCACCCCCAAACCTCCCCCCATATCCAGTTCTTGAATCGGATGGCCTGCTGCCCGAAGCTTTTCCACCAACGCCAGCACGCCCTCCAGCGCCTCCAGCAGCGGTTTGGTGTCCAGCAACTGCGACCCAATATGGCAACTCACGCCCTCAAGCTTCAAGTGCCCTAACCCCGCCGCGCGATCGTAGATTTCTTTGACCTGATCGATGTTGATCCCGAACTTATGATCGTGAAGGCCAGTGGAAATGTACGGATGCGTTTGGGCGTCGACGTTTGGATTCACACGCAGTGCCGCCCGCGCGGAAATGCCATGCCGCGAGGCAATCGAATCAATCAACGCCAGCTCCGCTTCCGATTCGCAGTTGAAGCTGTGAATGCCGCTTGCAATGGCATACTCCACTTCTTCGCGGCTCTTGCCAACACCCGAAAAAACCACCTTGGCCGGATCACCGCCGGCCTTCAGCACACGAAAAAGTTCACCGCCGGAGACAATATCAAAGCCTGCTCCTGCTTCAGCCAACAGGCGAAGCAACGACAAGTTTGAGTTGGCTTTCACCGCGTAACAAACTTGATGCGGAGCCTTTCCAAATGCCTTGTCGTAGGCATTGTAGCGTTCCAAAATCGCCGCGCTCGAATACACGTAGCACGGCGTCCCTTCTTCTTTGGCTATATCGGCAAGCGTTACGTCTTCAACCGTTAGCTCGTTGTGGCGGTAAAAATAAGGTTCAAGCATCAATTCACTTTCAATACCAGAAGCGTTTGGTCGTCAAACTGGTCAGCGCCTAGCGTGAATCCGTCCAGATCCTCAAAAATCGCGTCCACGATTTGCTTGGAAGTGCTGGACGCCGTTCGCGTCATCACGTTGGCAATGCGATCCACGCCGAATTCATCCCCATCAACGTTTAACCCATCGGAGACGCCATCAGAATAAAGCACCAACAAATCTCCAGATTGCATCGGCACTTGCACTTCATCGTAGTCGCGTGTGTCCAACAACCCCACGGGCACGCCTTCCGCCGTCGGTTTCAAAATCGTTCCAGCCCGGCAAATTAAAGGAGTCGCTGCGCCGGCGTTTGCCATCGTCATGGTTCGCGTGGCCGCTTCCCATCGCAGCACTAGCAAAGTGACATATTGCGCTTCCACTTTGCGCTCAAGCAGAGTCGTGTTCAGCGCTTTAAGCAAAATAGCTGGGCTACGTCTTCTTGGGGCAAGCGAACGAAGCAGTCCCCCCACCAACGCCCCGTATAGAGCCGCCGCCGCTCCCTTGCCGCTGGAATCGCCGAACGCGATGACCACGCTTTCCTCGCCATGCTCGAAGAAATCGAAAAGATCTCCCGAGATTTGGCGAGCCGGACGCAACCCAATTCCAATCTCTAATCCTTTCACTTCCGGAGCTTCGCTTGGCAGCAGCACGGATTGCAGTTTACGGCCCGCCTGCAAGTCCTTTTCCATCTTTTGTTCCCGGATCGCCAACTCTTCATAAAGCCGCGCGTTTTCGATCGAAGCGGCGATCTGCGGAGCCAACGTCTGCAAAATACGGACATGCTCATCGGAGTAGTTGCCGAATTTTTCACTCTCCAAATCCAACACGCCGATTACGCGGCCCTTCAATATGAGGGGTAACGCCACTTCGCTGCGAATGCCCGGGTGCGACGCAATATAGCGCGGGTCGGCCTGCGTATCGTTCACTCGTACCGTTTGCTTGGTCTCCGCCGCCGTTCCCGTAAGCCCTTTGCCTAAAGGAATGTTGTCCAATTCCACTCGCTCGTCGTAGCGAATAGCGAATTTCCGCCGCAGCACCTTATTTTCCTCATCCACAAGGAAAAGTGAAAAAGCATCATACGATATCAGCTTTCGGATAATCTCAACCAATTTTCTGAGTAAAGCGTCGACGTCTAGCAGTGTTGAAAACTCCTGCGAGACTTGGTGCAGAATCTTGAATGTGTGATTCTGCAGATCCAGTCGCCGGTACAGCCTGGCGTTGTCAATTGCTCCGGCCACACGGGTGGCTATCAGTTTAAGAAGCGCCATGTCGTATTCGGTGAACGCCCCAATCTTGGTGGATTGAACATCAATGACTCCCACCAGCTTATTGCGCGCCACCATCGGGACCGCAAGCTCAGACCGGACCGCATCGACAGCATTCAAATAGAACGGGTGCTTGGTTACGTCGGGCACCAGCAAAGCGTTCCTTTCCGCCGCCGCAATACCTGTAATGCCTTCGCCCAACGCAACAAAGAGATTCTTACAGATTTCTTCCCGGTGGCCAATGGCATGCCTTATCTTTAAGCCTTTCCGCTTATCGTTGTACAAGAGAATTGCGAACAGCTGATAGGGAATCACTTTGTTGATGATATCCGCCACGTTATCCAACAAGCGATCCAACTCCAGCGTTTCTGAAGTCATCGCGGAAACTTCAAGTAGAAAGTCGAGCAGTTCGGCGCGCTCTTCAAAACGCACCGCCGTCTTGCGGCTGGACATGCTAATAGCCGTCCTGTTTTGCCGGCTCGGAAATGCCACCCGCAGCCGCTTCCATAATCTTCACGCTGGCGCTTGCGCCGATACGGGACGCCCCGGCCGCTTCCATCGTTTTCACATCTTCCAAGCTTCGAATACCGCCTGACGCCTTTACGCCCAGCCTGGGACCAACGATCCCTCGCATCAAGGCGATATCGGCGGCGGTGGCTCCGCCCTTGGCGAACCCGGTTGAGGTCTTCACAAAATCCGCACCCGCCAGTTTCGCCAGACTGCAGGCCATGGCCTTTTGCGGGTCATCAAGCAGAGCCGTTTCAATAATCACTTTCAAAATGGCCCCGCCGCGATGAGCCGCTTGAGCCACGCAACGGATGTCTCGTTCCACTGTCTCGTAGTCGCCTGACTTAAGCGCCCCAACGTTAATCACCATGTCTACTTCTTCGGCGCCGCATAGCACCGCAGTCTCCGTTTCGGCAACCTTGATGTCTGTTGTGTTGGCCCCAAGCGGAAACCCAATCACGGTACACACCTTCACAGGCGAACCTTTCAATTGTTTAGCCACTACCGGTACCCAGTAAGGATTAATGCAAACGCTGGCAAAGCTATACTTCTTAGCCTCAGCGCAGACCTTCATAATTTCAGCCTCGGTGGCCTCTGGTTTGAGTAACGTATGGTCGATTAAGGAAGCGATCTCCGGCGCAATGCGTGTAAGCTTTTCACTGGCCGAAACACGGTCCGCGCCGCAGGCGATAATCGTTCGCGTCTTAGCCTCGCACGTTTGGGCGCAGCGCTGCGTGCAGCCAGGACACACCGACCCGGGCAGCCCTAAGCCTTCCGCCCGATCAAGCTTTTTCGAGCTCATTCGCGTCAGAATTTCCTCGCCGATTTGTGCAACTAGTTGATCGAGTTCCGCCGGATTCATTTTGAGTGCTTTCGTTCAATCGCCGTGATCTTATCTACTCTAGCGGAATGCCGCCCGCCGGCGAAAGGCGTGGTCATCCAAGTTCGCAAGATAGCCTCGCATTGAGTCAATGTCATTAGCTTACCGCCCAGGGTGAGCACATTGGCGTTGTTGTGTTCTTTCGCATTCCGCGCCGACGAACGGTCCCAGCAAAGTGAAGCCCGCACTCCAGGCACCTTGTTAGCAGCCATTGAGGACCCTATCCCGGCTCCATCAATCACCACCCCGCAACAGGCCAATCCCTGGCTGACCATGTCCGCCACTTTTTCCGCAATGTCGGGATAATCCGCCGCTTTTTCCTCGTACACTCCTACATCGCGGATCGTATACCCCAGCTCTTCCAAAACCGGCTTTAGCTTTTCCTTCGTCTCAAACCCACCATGATCGCTACCAATGCCCACGGTTTTGCCCGGAGGCGCAATCCCATTCATTTCATTTTCCGGAGTTTCGATGATTGCCACACCGCGTTCCTGCGCCAATTCCCTGGCCGAGGCCGTGACGATGGTTCCCACGGGCACTCGCAGATTGCCGCCAGTTGGGACGTCGATAGTAGTGATCACTCGCCGCATGGTTTAGAAACCGGAAACTGGTTCTCGAACAACTATTGTAGTGAAGACCGGGGCCCGGCCGGTGACGAAATTAAAATCCGATCGTGATCATCGCTTCAATCTGATTCTTCTTCGGTATGGTGGAAAAAGAATTGAAGTTGGTATCAAGGAAACGAGTATACCGGACACTTGGGATGACTCTCAGCCCAATGGGATCGACAAAATGAACGCCAAAGCCCGCCACCAGGCCGGTCACAGTCTGCTTGGCGGGCTTAATTGGAGTCTTGCTATTAACCACGTCCCCGGAGCCTATACTTGTGTCGGTGGATGTACTGATGTTGCTTACCCGTCGCGATACTCCGCCGCCCTCAAGATAAACGTGCGGACCTTTCACTTGGCGTCCCTTGACAAAGTAGCGGACAGTAAAAGGTATGTCATAGTAGCGGGCGTTCGTTGTTTCATCCGATACGGTATGCTTGCGCAAATCAATCAGCGATATAAAATTTGGAACACCCGTATACACGTCGCTATGCATGGTGTACCCGGTCTTGCGCAAGTAGAATCCCGAGGCGATGGAAATGTGGTTGGTAATTGCCAATTGCCCCGTGACCCCATACCCGAACCTCTTGCTGACGCCCGTTGTGGAGTACAAAGCGTCGATGGCAGTGCCAGCGTTCGAAGTAGAATTATCCTTCATAGTGTCAAGCGCCATCACCGTAAGCGTTGCGCCGATCGAGATGCGCCGGATATAAGTTGTCTTTTCCACCACCGAAGATGAAGATGAGGAACTTGCCGTTGTTATGGCCGGCTTTCTTGCCGGCTCTTGCGGCGTAGCCGCGGGATCGGGCGCGGTTGTTTGAGCCAGAAGCCCTGTTACGGACAGAAGCGCCATGCCGGCGATGAGTATTATTTGGTTACGAGAAAATGCCATTTTGATGCGGGTTCTAAATTTGAGTCTTACTATAATAACCCGGATCTAGTCAGTGCTTGGATTTCTATTGCAATAGTTTACTTGGGATGGGAGCGCGGTAGTTGGATCTCCTCTTTGGCCACGGTTTCCTCATGTCATCAATGGACATTAAAAAATTCGACTCGTCAAGGCCGGCAACTGACATTGCTAACCCACCTGACGGAAGGTTGCTGCCTCTGAAAAGGAAAACGCGCGAGCCTCTTGAAAGGTGCTCGCGCGAAACTCCAGGAACGAAGTTCAATTGCGGTCTAGCCTGTCTAGCCCTGACGGGATCGATCAGCCATTCTGGACATCGCAATTGTCAACGCCGCGCCTCCAAGGGTTTTGATCAGAGTCGGATGATTTGAATAAATTTCACTCAATCGGCCCATGATGCCCGGGTCCTGTTCAGCGGCTTGATGGGCCAACTTTTCCACCATCGAATCGGGAATTTGGTTCGCGATTTCAGGAGTCACCTGCTGCTTGCCGCTAAGCATACCTTCCAGCGCTGAGGCTCCGCCGCCGCCCAGCAAACCGCCCAGCATTCCCGCCAATCCGCCGCCACCGCCCAGCAAACCGCCCAACATGGATCCGCCGCCGCCACCCATCAATCCTCCCAGCGCCGATTCCAGCCCACCACCCTGCGCGCCGCCGCCCGACATCTTCTGCATCATCATTGGGCCGGCGACGGCTAACAGTGTGTTCAATACTTGAGCCTTGGTTTCCCCGCCCGAAGCCCCAAACAAGGAAGCCGCCTGACTGGCAAACGGGGGAGTCTGTTGCGTATCTGAAAAGGCCGCCAGCAATCCTTCGGCCAGAGAACTGGAAGGCGCGGCTTTCGCGAATTGATCGAAGTGTTGTTCTACATCCTGTTGAACCGGTTGTGCTTGACCACTCTGTCCGCCACCATACTGGTTAAGCAGATCTCCTAATTGACCCATCAAATCCATTCGTAATTCTCCTTTATGTTTCGTTGCTCTAGAATCGACCATTGTACCCTTGCTGATTCCTATATTGGTAATGCAGATTCCTCGCAAGACAGACGCCCGAAGTTAAAAACGGGTTCCACCCAATCGGAAAAGAAGATAATAAAGTAGGTTGACTTCTACAAACGATCCTAATTTTCAATACACGAGCCGCGCCGCCGTGGCTGCCGACGCCGCCAAACAATGCGAACGAAAACACATTCAAACCGGCAATCTTCGCCTGGCGGTAGCTCTGGTAACCGCCGGTTTGATTTATGGATGCTTTCGATCCTTTTTTCCCTGGCCAATCCTTCTTGTTCCCTTCGTGGCCTTCATCCTACTTATGATTTGGCATAGCCGCATCCTCGCTTCCATGGAGCGCGCTTTGCGTATTCAGCGATACTACGCGCGTGGCCTTTCCCGAATCAATGACGACTGGCAGGGCCACGGAGAAACCGGCGAGAGGTTCCTGGAGAGTCACCACCCTTACGCCAGAGACTTGGATATTTTCGGAACGGCCAGTTTGTTTCAACTTCTAAATTCGGCAAGAACTCGAATGGGTGAGGATTGTCTGGCCCATTGGCTTTGTTACTCTTCCGATCCTGATTCCATCCGCAAGCGCCAGCAGGCTGTAGCGGAGCTTGCTTCAAAATTGAATTTACGCGAAGACCTTGCGGTGCTTGGCGAAGAAGCCCGTGGGGGAGTTCATCCATCGCGATTGAGGCAATGGGCTAAGGACCCGGTGGTGCTTCGTGGTGGATTTCAACAATTCCTTGCATTCCCCTTGGCGCTGATTAATATTGGGGGCCTGACCTTCTGGTTCACCGATGGACATGTTTGGATGCTACTGGCTGGTCTTACCTTGACGGCCATTTACGGATTCACATTACGCGGCCATATTACGCCTATTTTGATGTCGGCAGCCGGTGCGGCTGACGATTTACAGCTATTGGCTGCCGTGCTTGCCCGCATCGAAAAAGAAAAATTCTCCTCCCCATATTTAATTCACCTTCGCCAGACCCTGGAAACTGATGGAGAACCTCCGTCGGTAGCCGTGGCCAAACTGGCGCGTCGGGCTCAATGGATAGATTCCATGAGAAACCCCGCCATGCAACTGTTGAACATAATCTTCCTGCTTGCGATCCATTTGGCGTTCAGTGTCGAGTCCTGGCGAAAGGCGCATGCCCCCATGATCGGAAAGTGGTTGGATGCGGTGGGCGAAATCGAAGCCGCCTTGTCTTTAGCCGCCTACCTGTTCGAACACCCACAAGACCATTTCCCTGAAATTCTAGACGCCGCGCAGGGAGTTGTTTGGGAGGCGCAGGGCCTTGGCCACCCGCTACTCAAGTCTTCAGCGATGGTTCGTAACGATTTGTCTCTCTCTTCCGCCCACCCCTTCACCATTATTAGTGGCTCCAACATGTCCGGGAAGAGCACTTTGCTGCGCACATCCGGAGTCAACACAATACTTGCCTTAGCCGGCGCCCCGGTGCGCGCTAAAATGTTCCGGTTAACTCCTTTGAGCGTAGGCGCCTCTATTCAAACGGTGGATTCTCTAGCTGAGGGCAGGTCCCGCTTCTACACCGAAATCTTGCGGTTGAAGCAGATCGTTGAGATGACCAAAGGCGCTCACCCGGTCCTCTTCCTACTCGATGAATTGTTGGCTGGCACCAATTCGCATGACCGTAGAATCGGCGCGGCTGGAATCATCTGCGGCTTGCTCGACAGCGGCGCGGTTGGTATGGTGACAACTCACGATCTCTCGCTAACCCAATTGGAAGATGCGAGGGTTCGCAATGTCCATTTTGAAGACCACCTGGAAAATGGCGTGTTGCGTTTCGACTACCGTATGAGGCCGGGCGTCGTGTCCAAGTCGAATGCGCTTGAATTGATGCGAGCAGTCGGACTGGACGTGTAGGGGGAAACGGATGTTAAGAAACAGCTTTTTGTGGCTGTCTCAAAACCGATCATTGCGGCGGTGGATGGAATCGTCCTCCTTGACCCAAAAAATGACGTCGCGCTTTATTGCCGGATTGCGGCTAGAGGACGGCTTGGCGCATGCTAAAGCGCTAGCGGGCCAAGGAATTGAAACGGCGCTCGATCATCTAGGTGAAAACGTCGCGACCGTTGCTGAGGCCAAATCCGCTGGGGCCGCTGCGCTGGGGACCTTGTCCGGCCTTGCCCGGCTTGGCATCGACGGTACGGTCGCCATCAAGCTGACACAATTGGGGCTCGATATGTCAATTGATGAATGTATCGGCAATCTTGATCCCCTTGCGGCACTTGCCAAACAGGCCGGGACCAGAGTGGAAGTGGACATGGAATCAACGGCGTACACTGAAAGGACTCTGCAAATCGTGGAAACCATGCACCAGCGTCACGGAAGCGTCAGGGCCGTAATCCAAGCATACCTTTACAGAAGCGAAG
>JAYVXT010000691.1:0-3860 GCA_043785065.1 Bryobacterales bacterium
CAGGCATCGCCTTTGATGGTTTGCCTGAATCCTGAGGAAGGATGATCTTAAATTTGCTGCCCCAACTCCATCGGGCAATGTCCTTGCCTCGCACTAGCCTATGCACAAAGGTGGATTCAACTGCTACCGTGACCTTGCGAACTGCCTTTTTTCCTGTATCAGCCAAATTAGTAATCACGGTCGTCTTCGCCGGTCCCTTCTGCCACTGATCTATCCAGTAGATGGCGTTGGTAGGACAGTACACACCTTTTCGGCTGTTGTAGGCGGAGGTATGGCCTTGTAGGCCGGTTAGGACGTCGAGAACTGCAATAGACCCGGTGATCCACGGCGAGCGCAAATCGTTGTTGTCTACCGGTTTTGCCACTTGGTTCCGTCGATCAACGTTCGAGAACACCGCCTTTAGTGAACTGTCTTGATCGATTTTTGCTCCCTTCTTCTTGTTCCAGAGAACGTAAGGTAGTGGAAACCTGGCAGGTGCTTGGCCCTTCCCTGCAATAAAGATCGCCGTGCGGTTGGTCGCGCCTTCGAACGCCTGTATTGTGCCCAAGTCTTCGACTTCCACGGGAGCCATGAATTGTTCCGGGAAAGCTGGACGACTATAGCGGAAGCCGCGAAAGCCATCCCCTCCGCCCTTTGTTTTGAAAATTGATTGTGTGATCACGAAGCCGAGTTTCCCGGAGTCCTTCAAGTACATGTCATGGCACACATACGTCATCAGAATGGAGATGTCGTCTTTGGCCCCGCCAAGCTTCGCTTTGTAGCCTTTGTGGCGAAACAGGCCATAGTCAAGCCACAACGAGGCGGTGGACTGCCGATACACCTCCGGGAGGCTTTCCCAATTTACCCATGGGGGGTTCCCCACAACAAAATCGACGCGGGGGGTGAATAGGGGAGCAAACGCATTTTTGATAATGCGCGCCCATACTCCATTTTTGTTTTCGCGGTCGAGTCGAACCAACTCTTTGTACAAATCTGTGTGGAGAAGCGCGTCTTGAACCGAAAGGCCCTCTTCTTTTGCGCGGGCTACAAACTCGTCCGGAGTGTAGCGGTTCCGGACACACCCTTCAAGCAGTTCGGCATATCGAGCAATATCCCGCTGAGTGGTAGCGATCTCCGTTGGAATGACAAACTTTGCAGCAGCCGTTCTAAGCTCACGCGCCTTTTCAAGATGCCCGGCGAACAATCCGCCGTGCTCTGAGGGCGTCATGATCGAATCACAGAGGTAAACGGGGATCTCGATGCTATCGACGTGTCCAACAAGATCACGGATTGCGATTAGATAATTGGTTCGTGCCGCCATTACTGCGAGTGGGTTCAGTTCGAAACCTATGACGTTGGCGAGGATCTTACGGCACAACTCGGATTCGTTGTAACTGATGTTCTCGCGGTTCTCGTCGTACCAGCGGCGAATCCGGGCTATCGCCATCACTAGAAATGTGCCTGAACCACAAGCAGGGTCAAGAATGCGGTTATCCGGGTTTCCTGCATAGCCCAGTCTGTCAAGAACATGCTCCGCAAGCCAGTCTGGCGTGTAGTACTCGCCGAGGTCATGCCGGACGCTCTTCGGAAACAGTTGGTGGTAGAGCTTTTTCAGAAGATCCCTGCTTTCCGTGGGATCTTCTGATAGTGTGCCGGGGTTGTAGGCGTCCAGTTGTGAAACAAGAGATCGAATCCACGACTCAACAGCCGGATTCCAGACGGGCAGATACCACGCGAAAAGATCACCTTCTAGAAAATTGGTGATGTTGAAATGCCGAAAAATGCTACCGGCTTCGAAGTCTTCGAGTTCCCGCTTCAGTTTTGCCCCGGTGGGCGCTTGCATCATCTTATTCAGGGGAGTGGGAAGCTGATGAACGAAAGCAACAATCTGGGAGGCAAGCAACTTCATGAACAGGGCGTAATACGTGTGCAGGGAAAAGAGAAGATGAGCCGCTTTCAATCCCTTCGTTGGGATGTCGTAGGATTCGGCAAGGCGCTTGATTTTCTCAGATGGTGTGTCGACATCATAGCCACACACTTCCCCGAAGAGAATTTTCCATTGATTAAAGAACACCAGGGCTTTTGGGTGCTCTGCTGTTAACAGAGTTTCGTACAAGCCCTTGACGGCTGAACGAGCAAAGGGGGCATCCGCACCAAAGTCACGTGCGAGCTCGGTAGGGGTGAAGGGTTTCCCTTTTGTGCCGAGATTGAAGAGCGCCCAGAGAAACTTTTCGGCTGAGTATTGGGTAACGGGAGTTGGTTCTTGAACATGCCATTGTCCATCCCGAAAACGGACGAAAACAAAATACCTGCCGTCGAGGCCGACACCGAATAGTGAATTCAACGGTTGGCCATGCTCCAAGCGCATGTCCCTGAATCGGCTCTTTATCTGCTCAACAACCTTTCTTGTGCCCGGTGAGTCGAGCGTTGGGCCGATCTTCGCACTTTGGCTGCTTGGATTTTTGTACTCGATTAGAACTCGATCATAGACGCTATCAACGAACCCGCTTGCTACTGTGAATTCGTGGCGTCCTTCAAGCTTTATGCCTGCGGCGTCTTGGATAGATCCAAGCTCACGCTCCGAGGCGATCCGAATCTCTTCTTCTTTCGTGGCTCTCTGAGCGGCAGCGGTGAGCTGCTGTGCGTAAATCTTTGCACGGCTGGCGATCAAATCATCGAGTGTCATGCGGGCCATTTCACACAAGCATTTCTCATTCGTCTTCGCCTTTGGCGTTTGGATGATCCTGGGAATCTAAACCAGTTCCAGCCGCTTCAACTTTATGCGGTCGCGCCGGACTTGTGCAAGGTCGTACTGGGCCTGTTGCACAAGCCAGCTTTCATCACTGCCGCCGAAAACCTTCGACAGCCTCACGGCCATCTCGGGAGATATGCCGCGCTTTCCGTTTACGAGTTCCGAAAGCGTGTTGCGCGTCACTCCAAGGGCTTCGGCTGCTTGCGTGATGGTCAAGCCTGACGGCTCAACACATTCTTGCAACACGACAAGACCGGGGTGAGGTGGGTTTTTCATGGTCATGGGCTGTTTCCTCTCAGTGGTAATCGACATAATCAACGTCCTCCGCGCCGCCGTCAAAACGGAAAATCACCCGCCAGTTGGCGCGCACTGTAACGGCCCAGAAGCCTTTCAGCGCGCCTTTGAGCGGATGCAATCGGAACCCTGGCAAATCCATGTGGTCAACAGTTCGGGCGGCGTGAAGCGTTGCCAGAATATTCCGCAGCTTGCCCACATGTTCCGGTTTTACGCCGGTCGGGGCGTCCTGCTCAAAAAGCCGTTTTAGTCCCTTGTGGCGGATTGTCCGTATCATCTCAAACCGTAACGCGCCACGTGGCGCATGTCAAATATAAGCTTACACTTTTGGAAGACTTTGGCGGGGTCGTTCGCCGGTCGCGCCCGGCGCGGGCCGTCGCTGGCCTGTGCGCCTATTTAGGGGTCCCTCCTCCATTGGTCAAACATGGCACGTTAAGGACCAACACGCCCAATCTATTCAATAACAGATGAGCAGCGTGAAAAAAGCGGAGCAGGCGCGTTGTGCCTCCCTTGTAATGTATTGATAAAACTAGACCTTTGTTCCCGTTAGCATGCGGAATCTCACGGACGGAAGAGTGACCCCCAGCAGACGCGCCCAGTGTCCACGTTCGTCAATCGGTTCCTTCCACCTCTCACTTGCATCTCGATGCCCGCAAGGTTACGGGCCGTTTCAAGGCCCCAATCATTTGCCGCTATCTCTTCCAGCATCGAACGGCAAGCAGCGGTTTCAAAGCGCAATCCCCAAATTATCGTTCACCGCCTGCGCCAGATTCTGCCGTGTTCCCAAATACCGCTCCGTCGTTTGAATAGACACATGCCCCAGCAGCAGTTGAAT
>JAYVXT010000692.1:0-3857 GCA_043785065.1 Bryobacterales bacterium
GTCGGGAACCGGAACAACGCCGCACTGTTTGCAGTGAATGATCGGGATGGGCGTACCCCAGTAGCGTTGGCGTGAAATTCCCCAATCTTTGATGCGGAAGGTAATGGAGGGTTCGCCAAATCCTTCCTTTTTCGCCAACTCCGACATCTGTTTACCGGCCTCTTCGCTCGTAAGGCCACTCCACGGTCCGGAGTTCTCGACGATGCCGTAATCGCCAAAAGCGGCTTCGGCTTTCTCCGGCAACACTCCATCTACAGGACGGATTACCGGGGTGATCGGAATGCCATAAGTGGTGCAAAACTCGAAGTCGCGTTCGTCGTGGGCGGGAACAGCCATGATCGCCCCTGTGCCGTATCCCATCAATACGAAATTGCCAACCCAGATAGGCACTCGCTGTTGGTTATAAGGATTAACAGCATAAGCCCCAGTAAACAAACCTTCTTTGGTAATGTCTCCTGGACCTTTAGTAGCAAGGTAGTCAATCATGGCCTTCACCTTGCCGTACTGTTCCCCTTTCACCAATTCAGTCGTCAGAGGGTGTTCAGGAGCAAGAATCACGCAAGTGGCTCCGTAAATGGTATCCACGCGCGTGGTGAAGACTCGAATCTTTTCCGTTGTCCCTTCCAGCGTGAAGTCTACTTCCGTACCTTCGCTCCGGCCAATCCAATTGCGCTGCATGGCCAGCACACGATCCGGCCAACCGCCTTCCAGCTTCTGCATCGCATCCAAAAGCTCTTGGGCATACGCCGTGATTTTCAGGAACCACTGCACCAACTCTTTCTGCTCAACCGGCGTGTCTTCATGACGCCAGCAGCAGCCATTTACCACCTGTTCGTTAGCCAGCACCGTGGCGCATAGCGTACACCAATTCACGCGGGCGTTCTTGCGATAGGCCAATCCCTTTTCGTACATGCGCAGAAACATCCATTGGTTCCAGCGATAGTATTCTGGTTGGCAGGTGGAAATTTCGCGATCCCAATCGTAGCTGAAGCCCATGCGCCGATGCTGGCGCTTCATGTGCTCAATGTTGTAGTTGGTCCACTCGCCAGGCTGGCGGTTGTTCTTGATCGCCGCGTTTTCAGCGGGCAGACCGAACGCGTCCCAACCCATGGGGTGCAACACATTAAACCCACGCATCCATTTATAGCGCGCCAGCGCATCACCTATCGCATAATTACGAATATGACCGATGTGAAGCGTGCCGCTGGGATAAGGAAGCATTTCCAGCACGTAATATTTCGGCTTGCTGGAATTTTCCTCCGGCGCGAATAGCTTGGGATCCGCGGCCCATCGTTCGCTCCACTTCATTTCGATTGCATTATGTTCGTAACTTTTTTCGGGCATGATGTTGTTTGTTGAGAGGGGACCTTGGCGGAAGCGAAGGCTCTACTTATATATATCTTAACCCGGACGCCGTAGATTCCTTAAAGCAGCCATGTCGCGGAAATGGCCATCGTCTTCAGAGGGTGTTTCGAGGATGAAGGCTTTGTCCCGCAAGCGAGGCTCATTTATGATGCGCTCAAATGCCACAAGACCGATTTGGCCTTGACCGATATTATCGTGCCTGTCCACGCGCGACCCAAAGGCCGGTTTCGAATCGTTCGTGTGAATCACCGGCACGTTTTCAAGACCCAACAAATGGTCCGCGTGCGCCAAGGTATCAGCCAAGCCATCGGCTTGATGGATGGCAAATCCGGCGGCGAACAAATGGCAAGTGTCCAGGCAGTAGCCAATGGGCATGGCAACGTTGTCTTGACTTCCCTTCCTCAACGCGGCCAGTTCCTCCAACTTGCAACCAACCGCGGCCCCTTGGCCCGCTGTGTTCTCCAGCAGAATCTTCAAGCGGGTGGATGTTTTATCCTTCGCCGCCTCGATAAGGCCTTCAACCCCCAGTTGTATGGCTTGTTCAACTGGCAAGTCTTTGGAACTCCCAGGGTGCACCACCAGATATTCAGCGCCGATGACTATCGCCCGTTCGATTTCGCCCCGAAAGGCGGAGATCGATTTTGCCCGGATGCCGGCATCGGCCGAACAAAGATTGATCAGGTAATTGGCGTGAATTACCAACGGGAACAGATCCAGTTTTGAACGGACGCGTTCCAAGAATAGAGACTGCGTTCGATCCGGCGGCGGGGCGTACCACATCCTTGGGCTGGAGGAGAAGATCTGGAACGTATTGCCTCCAAGACCAGCTACGAAGTTCGCGGTTTTTTCCAAGGTGCCTGCTGAGGCGGCATGGAATCCAAGACGAAAGGACATCTACTGATTCTAGCCTTGAGACCCCGGCATTGGTTCTAAGAAACACGCCTTAGAGTCTATGAGCTAACCGTACCATGTATTCCTTCTTTCGAAACCTGGATGATTGAGTTGTGAAGAAACCCTTACTTTTTCCCGCATTGTGCGCACTTTCTTTAGATGCCGGGGTCTTACTTCTGACGGGCGTAGATGGTACGCGCGGAGCGAACGTGGCGCGCAATGAAAACCGCGCTGCTTGGCTTTACCTGAACCGGCTCTCCACGGTGAATTCAATCGATTCCGGACTGGCTTTCAATTAGCGTGGTGGGATATTGTGCATGACAACGGGGATGGTTTTTCCACGGGTTTGGTGCAGTGGGGTCCCCACCAGCATCACTGGTCTGATCCAGGCTCAGATAGATATTGCCAACGGTTACCTGGCCGATAGGTCGTGGCAATCGGCAAGGACCGGCATATCGATTTACTTAAACTTTGATCCAGCTAATGGCGCCCCTGCGCAAACGCCGATGGGCTGATGGGCGTTTCAGCCCCGGTGCCTGAGTCGGCTAGCGGGTTACTGGCAGCTGCCGGAGTTTGCAGCATCTTCGCAAGGATGAAAATACGAAGGCCCGCGTGTTCTTAACTCACGCGGGCCACTTTATGTTTCGAAAACTTATTTAGTCGTTGTACTGAAAAGTGCCGACAAAAGCGCTTCGTTTTTCAGGGCTTGACCACGTGGTACCCAACGCATTGCCTTTGTAGTTATGGGCCAAAGCATAGGCGGGCATAGCATGATTTACATCGGTCAGGGGTTGATACCAGACCAACTCATTGGAACAAAGGTGATCGCCGTCGATGATCGGACGAGTCTCGATCGCCGCGAGTTTGCCCGCTGTCAAAATAGCCTTCGATGTGTGAACATCGTCATTGGCAAATGTCAGGCTGACCGGAGCATATTCCACCCGAATAACATTGTGCAGCAAATCCTTTGACATTCTTTTGGCAAAGTTTTGCAGCGCTTGACGCTGTTCCACATTGGCCTTCTCATCAATAATTAGCACCGAGCGAACCGGATACGCGTTGTGATGAACATCACCCAACGTGCCCGAAGCTTTTACCGCCGCCACAATGGCGAGTCCGGTAAGGTCGACTCCGTCGAAGCTGCCCTTGTCAATTTTCCAACCGAATACGGCCAAATCGCCTACCAGTTCCACTTCGGAGTTAGCAAAACAAGGACCAGTGAATACGTCCGCAGTGCGGGCTTCCACATAAGCGCCACGGATTTGGTTCGCCGGCAAAGCGGCTGCCATTGAGACGGATGCAGACAAAAGAATAGTAAGAAATTGTTTCATGACGGGGATCTCCTGCCCTAACCTTCATACTACCTCCTTGTGAAAACGGAAGCAATAGGGGAGCCCATGGCGCCCATGGCTGGTGTACGACATAAAATATGGAGGGGTTGGAAGAAGCTGAAGATTGAGCTGGAATCTGAGTTTAAAGGTTTCTCAGAGGGACTCCTAGATTCTAGCTCATTGATTTTAATTTAAATCGAGAAGGTGACAGAATTCAAACTTAGGTTCTTCTTGTTCACCATCAGCGTTTATCTGTGTTCATCCGCAGCC
>JAYVXT010000693.1:0-3854 GCA_043785065.1 Bryobacterales bacterium
TTTCCTCTGAAAACCAGTAAGGCTTGGCAAGGTTGAAAAACCGCCGGACAAATCTCGGGTTAATTTTGGACATGAACTCAAAGAATAGAGAGATGTGGCTCGAAACCACGTCTCGGTCTACAGATGCGGTGGAGTCAGGCTTAGTTGCCTGAAAGTTCCATCTGGATCAATTCATCTGGTCGAGCCGGTCAGGCATATCGGCCAGCACGTAACTCATAACGGCCAACTGCGCGATGTTCAATTGGAATTCGCGCGGAACAATTTTGTCGAACGTGTCGGCCTGGGTGTGATGCCAATCGTTATAGTGAGCACTCACGGTTGACACGCCGAATCCTGGTACACCGTCGGCGATCAAGGGGGAAATGTCCGCCCCACCACCACCTGGAGTGATCCTGCCGCAATCGATACCTTCAAGCAGCTTACCGATTTCAACCACGCGGTCGAACGCCGCCTTCGAGGTTGTTGGGGCGTTTGTGGCCCGGCGTCTACCTGCGCCTCCACCGCTTCCGAAGCCGAACCCCAGCGGCTTTTCCGCGCCGCCATCCATCTCCATGGCCGCAACGTGATCTTTGATGGACGCGCCCACCATTTCGCGATACGCTTTTCCGCCGGAGCCGGAGTTCTCTTCCGCCGTCCAGAACACGACGCGGATGGTGCGCCGCGGCTTCAAGCCCAGTTTCTTGATCAGCGCCACGGCTTGAAAAGTAGCCATGATGCCGCTGCCATCGTCATTCGCGCCTTGGCCGACATCCCACGAATCGATGTGGCCACCCAGCACGACGACTTCATTAGGCAACTCGCTACCACGAATTTCGCCGATGACATTGTGCGAATCGGCGTCGGGAAGCTGCATGGCTTCCATCATCAGATGGATGCGCACTTGGGTACCGTCTTTAGCGATGCGCGCGATCAAAGCTGTGTCTTCCACACTGATGGCGGCCGCGGGAATTTTCTTCACGCCATCCGTGTAATTGAGTGTGCCGGTGTGCGGCGATTGCAAGCTTGTGCCGGTCATGGAGCGCACCAGCATGGCGACCGCGCCGAGTTCAGCCGCCTTGGATGCGCCGGTTGTGCGGTACGCCACAGTTTGTCCGTAGCCTTTCCATTCCGGGTTGAAAAGCACGATCTTACCCGCTACTTTTTCCCGCCCCATGGCCGTTAAATCTTCAAAGCTGGTTGCGATCACAACGTCCGCGGTGATGCCATCTTTAGGGGTGCCTACGCTTAGGCCGAGACCGAGCATCGTAAGCGATTTGGTCACCGGGCCGAGTAGCGTGGCGGATTCCTTGCCCCGAATCCAGTGCGGAACTTTTACGAGCGGAGTTTGTACATTTTCGAAGCCGGCCTTTTTCATTTCGGCGGCGGCCCAGGTGATGGCGCGCTCCAGGTTGACGGAACCGGTGACGCGGTTGCCGATGCGGTCGCACAGGTATTCAAGGCGCGCGAGGCCTTCGGTGTCCTCGAGTGCGGCGGTGATCAGCTTTTGGGAGGGGGCGTTGTATTTTGTAGTGATGTCGGCGGCGGGGGAAAGGCTCGCGGTTGCGAGCGTAAGGAGGACAGCGATTTGTTTGTTCATATCATTTGACGTAGCGTTGCGATCTTACTCAAAAGCGGAACCAACCACAAATTGAGCGTCGGGCGAAGACAAAGGCGAAACGGTTTCGTGCTCCCCGTACCAAACTACGGATTTATACCCACCCAGTTGGGGATCGCGGTGTACGCCCATTCGACGACCTTTGAGGTCCAGCACCCAAAACTCGGGGATTCTCGCCCGCGCGTAAAGTTCGGCCTTTACAGTGGAGTCGAAATCTAGAGTCGCGCCAGAGACTTCCACTATCAAATGCAAATCCTCGGGTCCTGGTTTTGTTGAACCCTTTGCAAACTCCCTCCTTGGCCGTTTCAACACAACCAAGTCCGGCTCCGGCTCGCTGGTTGGATTGTCTTCCGGCGCGACATTGATCGAGGCTTCCGAAGCCACGAATCCATTGCCAAATACTCCCGCCAGCCAATGCAACAAAGTCTGCAAGGCATTTATGTGGAGCCAGTGCTTCGGCATCTTTTTAATCAAGTCTCCTTCAATTAGCTCGATGCCTTCCTGATCCAACAATCCGTTCATTTCAAGAACGGCGCGATCCGCCCGAGTCATCAGCATCCTTGGCGGAAGCATGGTTTGAGCTGCTATTTGAGCTGCCAACATTTCACGTCCTCTTATTTCATGATAACCACTACCAGCCTACCGGCTTGCCCTTATTCTGTTCGTCGAGCCACGTTTTGAGCGGGGCGAAGTACTCCAACATCGCCGTGGCGTCCATCTTGCGGCTGCCCGTCAAAGTAAACAGCGCCTCCTGCCAAGGTTGGCTCTGCCCCATCGCAAGCATCGCGTTCAATCGCTTGCCTGCTTCCTTGTTGTCGTAGATAGAACAGCGATGCAATGGGGTGGTGCAGCCTGCCGCACGGGCCAAGGCGCGATGGAATTGGAACTGCAAAATATGAGCCAGAAAGTAACGTGTGTAGGGCACATTGGCTGCCACATGGTACTTAGCGGCCGGGTCGAAATCCTCTTCGCCGCGCGGCGTGCTGGGAGCCACGCCTTGATATTTTCGCTTCAGTTCCCACCAACTCTTGTTGTAATCGGCGGGCTTGATTTCACCGGAGAAAACTTTCCAACGCCATTGATCTATCATCAAGCCGAAAGGCAGGAAGGACACCTTTTCAAGAGCACGGTTCATGAGCAGGCCGATGTCGCCCGAGGCGTCCGGAGCTTTGTCGAGCAGACCGAGCTTCACCAGATATTCCGGCGTCACCGATAGGGCGATAGTGTCGCCGACGGCTTCGTGGAATCCGTCATTAGCCGAATCGCGGAACAGCACCGGCAGGTCTTTGTAGGCGCGTTGATAGAAGTTGTGGCCTAACTCATGATGGACCACGGCGAATTCCTCGGACGTGATTTGGATACACATTTTAATGCGCAGATCCTGATCGTTATCCACGTCCCAAGCGCTGGCGTGGCAGACAACTTCGCGGTCTTGCGGCTTTGAAAACAGCGACCGGTCCCAGAAGGTTTTGGGAAGCGGGGCGAAGCCGAGAGAAGTGAAAAAACGCTCACCATAGCGGACCATTTCGCGTTCGTCGAACTTGCGTTCCTTAAGGATTTTAGTAAGGTCGTAACCAGTGCCGGCGTTGGGCGGAGCGACTAAGTTGCCCACGTTCTCCCAACTCTGCTGCCATAAGTTGCCGAGTAAGTGAGCCGGCAGCGGACCATTGGCGGACACCGCATCCGCTCCATACTTTTCGCGGAGGCGGGTGCGGACGTATGCGTGCAGGCTGACGTAGAGCGGCCGCACGTGCTCCCATAAGCGATCCAGTTCCTTGGCGAATTCATCGGGCGGCATGTCGTACTTAGCTCGCCACATCGCGCCGGAATCGGCAAAGCCCATTTCACGGGCGCCTTTGTTCGATAGCTCCACAAAGCGTTGGTAATCCTTGCGCATGGGCTTGCCGATGGTTTGCCAGCCCTTCCAAACATCCAGCAGTTCCTTGGGGTCGCGGCTTTGCGCCATAATGTCTTCAACGGCGGTGATGTCCAGGCACTTGCCTTTGTCCGCCGGATTATCACGGCAATATTTGCCACGCCCGTAAGTTCCTTCCATGCCGCTGAGGAGCTTGGTGAGCTCTGACGATTCCTTGGCGTCGCCCGGTGTGGCGACGGTTAGCGAATTTTTCAACAGGTAGATTTTGCGGCGCATGTCTGGCGGCAGGTTCACTTTGTCGAAACGAACAGCTTCGCGGGCCAGCTTCTTGGTTACATGGATGGCGGCTTCGTTCGCGTCGGCGGAGAGAGCTTCGGTGTCTTC
>JAYVXT010000694.1:0-3853 GCA_043785065.1 Bryobacterales bacterium
CCCCGGAGAAGGCTAAAGACATCAAGATTGAGCAGGGACCCTCGCATACGGATCTGTTTCTGGTTTCCTTGCGCGAAGGCAAGCCCAGCGTTGAGGATGCTCGCGAAGGGCATTTAGCAGCCGGAGCCGCGCATTTGGCGAACATGGCTTTCCGCAATGGACGCCGCATGCGTTGGGATATCAAGACGAACACAGTGGTCTAATTTACAACACTGTTCACTTAGGATCTGTCGATTAGCTTGCCTAGCCGACTAGACCCGATGGGCAATCGGGGGATTTTTCCTAACCAGGTCCGTTGTTGGGACTTCGAATAATCCCCTATTTCCATTGGGGGCTAGTCGAAATGTCCGTTGGGACAGCAGCGCTAGTCACGCTAGGTCTAATTTTGCATAGTGATGGATGACAGCGGAATTGACCAAACACTGGTTTCCAGCGCTCCCGATGTGAAGGCAATGGTTTGGCCGTCTGGGGAAACGGCGATTCCGCTGAGATGTCCTATTCTTACTGGCAGGCTGAAGTCCAGTGGGATTTTCATCGTCACATCTCCATCGCTAACAAAAGCTGCGTCCTGTGAAAAAGCTACTTCTTTGATCACCTGCAACGGCGTCTTGCGTAACGCGATTTTTCCGTTGGAGTGGATACCCAAGAATCCGCTACCGTAACCCATCGCTATTAACGAACCATCCGCCGACGCAGCTATGCCACGCAGTACATTCACATTTGGCGCCTTGTAGAGTAGTTCGTCCGATGCCTTCAAGCGGTGCCTTAACTCCTTGCCGTTCTTGATATAAACCACGCCATCTTTCACCGATGCGCCCTCCACTCCTCGAAAGCTTGCATCCTCATCGACGATCAACGGCTTGGGGTTTTGATTTTCTTTTTCGGCGGGGTTCAAGAGAAATAGGCCAGCACGGCCGAGACGGTCGCTGCCGCTTACCAAAAGTCCCCCGCCGTCGTGCGACCATTTCACCGATTCAATATGCGCCATGCGCGACGCAAGTTCGCGCTCCGATCCATCCGCCTTGCGCAACACAACAACGCGAGACGGCTCGCCAAAGTTCTCCGCACCCCGTCTTGATAGATACGCCAATGTCTTTCCATCCGGAGAGAAGGCCGGATTGCTGTTCAGTCCCGGAAACAATTTCGAAACGCGGACTGCCTTTTCCGGTTCGCTAACAGGCGCCCATAAAACGTCAACACCGCCCATTCTGGATCCGAAGATCAAATCGTTCAAAGAGGTAATACCAAGCGGCAAGTAGCGGCCCAGGCCCGATGCGATCTTTACCGGCGCGCCAGATGGCCGGCCGTTGACAATGCGAAGACGGAAAGCCTCCATCGCGCCGGATGAATCTCCGGCAAAGTAGACAAACTTGCCGTCTGGCGACCATAGCGGAAATAGCTGACTGCCCTCTGCATCTGTCAGCCGTGTTTCCGAGGAACCATCGGCGGCAAGTATGAATAACGCTCGCTCGGGCCCGCCATCTTTCAGAAACGTGTCGTAGACAATGTATTTTCCGTCAGGCGAAAAATCCATTTTCTTCGGATACACCCAATTCAAGGACTTCAAGATACGGGGCGGTCCGCCGGCCGAGGGAACCAAAGCAATCTGGCTAATATTGTCTTTACGGAAAAGCAAGGTTAAAATCTGCTTGCCGTCTGGCGACCAGGCACAAGGTTGAATAAACCCCGCCTCTTCATTCTGAAACAGAATACGGCTCTTGCCGGTTAGGTCCACCACTCTGAGATCGTAGAATGATTGTTCGTTGAACCAGGCGTAAGAAACTTGCTGGGAATCCGGCGAGATTGTTGAAAAGTAGGCAAACTCTTTTGACTCCGCCGGCTTTGATGTTAATCGGCGAACCGTGCCTGCGCCCAAGTCCCTTAGCGCTAGATTGCCTGTTTTGGGATCGACGAAGGAAAGCAGTTTGCCATCTTTCGACGGCCCTCCCAACAAGTTGACGTCGTCGCCGGTCCATAAGCGGCGCGGCTCCTGCGCATACAACGCGCACAACAGAACTGGGCCAAGTACATACTTATTCATTGTTCCAATCGGGCAGCCGGCCCGGCGTTAGCGGCGCTCCCGCTTTCTCTAGCGCTTTTTCGATCTTCGGAACTTCGTCGTCTACGATCACACGCAGGCGCGCCAGCACAGGCTTAAACTCCTCAGCCGCCAGATTGAATTGGTCGATTTGGGTTTGCGTTGGCCGGCCTGCGGAAAAGCGGAAACGCTGAGCAACCGCATTTACCCGATTACTAATCGAAGGTGGCGGAATTTCTGAGTTGGGCCGCGTGCCGCGTAATTCGTGGAGTATCCCTTCAACGCGAGATTCCACCGCCGCAAGTTCTTCCGAAGATAGCGTTGCATCTGCCTCCTGAGCCGCGCGCCTTAACAGGCCGATACGCGTCTTGGTGGCTGCTGCTACTTCGCCCGCTCCATTCACAGCGCGTTGCAGGCGAAGCGCCTTCGATTGGAAATCGGAAAGGGCTTTGCGATCCGCAACGGAAAGGTTTTCCGCGCCTTCAACCACGACATTGAAAGTTTGCTTGCCGGGCAAAGGAATAACTTTGCCATCCACCCTCTGCGCCATGCTCACGGTGTATTTCCCAGGCATGGCCAGCGCTCCTTGTGGGCCGAAGGGAACCCCGTCAGGCAACGTCACTCCAACTGGCGCTTGCGGAGGCGTGGCGGAAACAGACGGCGGCGCATAGCGGAAATCCCAAGTAGTTCGCTGCATGCCAGCGGTGGCAGGGGCGCTGATGCGGCGAACGAATTTGCCATCGGCGTCAGTGATTGTGAACAACACCGTGGGAGCTTGTTCTGCTTCTTCTTCCCGTAGTTCATCCATCGCGGGATAGCGAATGGCCTTCTTCTGCTTCTCAGTTTCTTTTTCGGCGTCTTGCCGCTTTTGCTTTTTGGTCTTAACCGCTTCCTTTAAATAGTAAGTAAAGGTTGCTCCGTAAGGAGGATTGGGAGCACTGAAAAACGACGCCCCCAACGTGTTGGAAAAAATAGATGTGGAGCGAACATACATCAATGCATCTTTCACCGGGAATAATTGCGAAGATTGGGCAAGTGTATCGTCGCTGGCTTTTAGAAGGGCTGTATAGTCGTCCAGCACATAGAAGCCCCGGCCGAAAGTCGCAATCACCAGATCGTGCTCACGAGTTTGAATCGTTATGTCTCGCACCGCGATAGTTGGAAGACCGCCTTTCATCTGGATCCATTTCGTTCCTCCATCCATACTAAAGAAGAACCCAAAGTCCGACCCGGCAAACAACAGATTGGAATTGATGGGATCTTCAGCGATGGCGTGAAGCGATCCACGTTCCGGCAGATTGCCTCGAATGCTGGTCCAAGTAGTCCCCGTATCCGTGCTCTTCATTACATAAGGTTGGAAATCGCCATTTTGATGATTGTTGAAAACAGCGTAGACAGTGGCGGCCGCGTAGCTGGATGGCAGAATGCGAGCCACGTAGCTATGATCCGGCACGCCCGGGAATTTCTCAATCTTGCGCCACGTTTTACCCCCATTTTCGGTGACTTGAATCAAGCCATCGTCGGTACCTACGTAAATGAGTCCTTCTTTCTTCGCCGATTCCGCCAACGCCGAAGCATTTCCATATAGGGCCGTGGACTGGTTTTTCCCCACAGCATCCGGTCCCCAAATCTTCCCCATCACCGGCAACGCATTCCGATCCAGTTGGCTGGTCAAGTCGGGGCTGCTCACCTTCCAGTCATCACCCCGGTTGTCTGAACGAAATAGCTTATGCCCCGCAAAATAAATCCGCTTACTGGCATGAGGGCTGATCATAAACGGCGCATCCCAGTTGAACCTTTGAGCCTCAATTCCTT
>JAYVXT010000695.1:0-32868 GCA_043785065.1 Bryobacterales bacterium
GCGTAAACTCCTGCATTTCTTGTAGCGTGAATTTTCTGAGCATTACTTTTTCTTTGGAGGGTACTTTTGGGAAGTCAGAACGTGTAGGAAAATGAATAGGCTCCCTTCAACCTACTCGATCACCAGGAGCAAATCCTTCGCCTCAACTTGCTGCCCGGTTTGTACTAACTTCTTGACGATTTTGCCGGTGATGGGAGCGTACACGGTGGTCTGCATCTTCATTGCTTCCATGATCAACAACTTATCGCCCTTGGTTACTGGCTGGCCGGCTTCCACGGCGATCACGGTTACCGCGCCGGGAATGGGGGCTCCTACTTGGCCTGGCGCCGCGGGGTCGGCCTTGGGGCGCGCGGCGGCTACTCCCTTCAGTGATTTATCCACGATGTTGACTTCGCGGGGTTGGCCGTTCAACTCGAAGAACACCGTGCGGTAACCTTCAACGTGAGGCTCGCTGACGGTCATGAACTTGATCACCAGCGTCTTGCCTGGCTCAATGTCCACCATGATTTCCTCGCCACTCTCCATGCCGAAAAAGAATTGCGGAGTGGGCAGCGCTTCAAGGTCGCCGAAACTTTGCAGGGCCTTGGCGAATTTCAGGAATACGTCGGGGTACATCAAGTAGCTAAGCAGGTCGGTGCGGGATGGCTTGCGGCCGATTTTCTTTTCGACCAGCGCCATGGTTTCCGCAAGGTCGATTGGGGCGAGGTGGGCGCCGGGGCGGCCCTTCTTAGTTTGCTCGCCGCGCAGAATAATCCTGGTGATTTTTTTAGGCCAACCACCTTCGGGTTCGCCTAACGATCCGCTGAACATGTCTACTACGGAGTTGGGGAGGGTTAGACTATGGTCGGGGCTCAACTGGGCGAACTCGGCGGTGGTCATCCCGTGGCCCACCAGGAACAGCGCCATGTCGCCCACCACTTTGCTGGAGGGAGTCACCTTCACTATGTCGCCGAATAGCTGATTCACATCGGCATAGGTTTTGGCCACTTCATTCCACTTTGGTCCCAAGCCCATTGATTCGGCTTGTTCCTTCAAGTTCGTGAACTGGCCGCCGGGCATTTCGTGCTGATAGACGCTGGCCGTGCCTGCCTTCAAGCCGCTGTCGAACGGCAGGTAATAGGTACGCACCACTTCCCAATAATCGGAGCATGCATTTAGAGCATCCAAATCGAGCTTGGTGGCGCGCGGGGTATTGTCGAGCGAGGCCACGATGGAATTTAGGTTTGGTTGCGACGTACCGCCGCTCATTGAAGCGATGGCGGCATCGACCACATCGACGCCCGCATCGGACGCCTTCAAAATGGAAGCTGCATTAATGCCGCTGGTATCGTGAGTATGAAAATGAATGGGTAGGCTAACTTCTTCCCGCAGCGTCTTAACGAGTTTTTGGGCCGCATAGGGTTTGCACAAGCCGGCCATATCCTTGATGGCCAGCACGTGCGCGCCCATGCGCTCGAGTTCCTTGGCCATTTTGACGTAGTATTCGAGTGTATATTTGTCGCGCTTGGGATCCAGAATATCGCCTGTGTAGCAGACGGCGGCCTCGCATATTTTGCCGGTCTTGCGTACTGCTTCCATTGGAATCTTCATGTTCGGGAGCCAATTGAGGGAATCGAACACGCGGAAGATATCCATACCTTGTTCGGCGGATCCGTAGATGAATTCCTTCACTACATTATCTGGATAAGCAGTGTAGCCGACGGCGTTCGATGCGCGCAGCAGCATCTGGAAAAGGATGTTAGGAATGGCTTGGCGCAGTAGGCTCAATCGCTGCCACGGGTCTTCGAGCAAGAAGCGCATGCTGACATCGAAGGTGGCTCCGCCCCACATTTCCAAGCTGTAAAGGCCGTTTAGATTGTGAGAGACGTAGTTGGCAATTGCCATCATGTCGTAGGTGCGGGCGCGGGTGGCGAACAAGGATTGGTGGGCATCGCGGAAAGTGGTGTCGGTGATCAGCAGCCGCTTTTGATCGCGTGTCCATTGGGCGAACTTTTCGGCGCCCATCTCATCCAACATTTGGCGCGTTCCGGGGGGCGGGGCGTGTGGATTGCGTGGCGGAATTGGGGCGGGCTTGAAGGCAACTTGCTTCTGTTTGCCTGTTACTTCCGGATTGCCATTGACAATGACTTCCCCGATGTAGGTGAGCAGGCGGGTGGCGCGATCCTTGCGGGCGGTGAACTTGAACAGGGAAGGGGTTTCATCAATGAAGTTGGTTGTAATTTGCCCGCTTTGAAACTTCGCGTTATTGACCACGTTTTCAAGGAACGGAATGTTGGTTTTTACGCCACGGATGCGGAACTCACGAAGGGCGCGGTCCATGCGGTCGCAGGAATCGGTGAAGCGCCGGCCCCAGGTGGAAACTTTGACCAGCAACGAATCGTAGAAAGGGGTAATGACCGCGCCGCCGTATGCTGAAGCGCCGTCCAACCGCACGCCAAAACCGGCGGGTGAACGATAGGTTTGAATTTTGCCGTAATCGGGCACGAAGTTGTTGGCGGGGTCTTCGGTGGTAACGCGGCACTGCATGGCATACCCGTGAAGGGGCACATCCGCTTGTTGGGGCAGATCCATTTCCGGTCCATGTAGGGAAAGCCCCTGAGCAATTTGAATTTGCGCGCGAACAATGTCGATGCCTGTCACCATTTCCGTGACTGTATGTTCCACCTGGACGCGGGGGTTGACTTCGATGAAGAACCATTCGCCGGAATCGACGTCGACTAGGAATTCGACCGTACCGGCGTTGTAATAGCCTGCGGTGCGGGCTAGACGCACGGCGGCATCGGCCAATTCGCGGCGGATGCGGTCATCAAGGTTAACCGCGGGAGCTACTTCCACAACTTTTTGATGGCGGCGCTGGACGGAACAATCGCGCTCGTAAAGGTGCAGAATGTTGCCATGTTTGTCGCCGAGGATTTGCACTTCCACGTGGCGTGCGCGGCGGATATAGCGTTCCAGGAAACAGCCGCTGCTGCCGAATGCGGCGCCGGCCTCGCGGCTGGCTTCGTCAAACTTGGCGGTGAACTCTGCTTGATTCCGCACGACTCGCATGCCGCGGCCGCCGCCGCCGAAGGCTGCTTTAATGATGAGGGGGAAGCCGATTTTAGGGGCGAGTTTGGCGGCTTTTGAGGAATCGGAAAGTGCGTGTTGTGTCCCGGGAACGACGGGGACGCCAGCCTTTTCCGCCAAGCTTCGGGCGGCTGTTTTGTCACCGAGGTTTTCGAGGAGTTCTGGGCTTGGGCCAATGAAGGTGATGCCATGCTTTTGGCAAGCGCGGGGCAGGGCGGGGTTTTCCGAAAGGAAGCCGTAGCCGGGGTGGATGGCGTCAACGCCCTTTTCGGCCGCCATGGCCACGATGTTTTCCACGTCCAGGTAGGCTTGGACGGGCCCTTGCCCGGCGCCGATGAGGTAGGCTTCGTCGGCCTTGAAACGGTGCAGGCTAAGACGGTCTTCCTGCGAATAGACGGCCACGGTGCGAATGTCTAACTCATTGGCTGCTCTGAAGATGCGGATGGCGATCTCGCCGCGGTTGAGGGCTAAAAGTTTTTTCATATCGATCAGGAGGAGGCGGCAAACAAGGGCGCGACTGAAGGCTGAATGATTAGGATAACATGTGATATTCCATGGAACTCTTTGGATTTTCATTCGTATGTAGATGAGTAACCTTGGAGGGTGTAATGTGTAAACAGCTGTTGGCGTTATGCGCCATTCCCTTATTTCTTTTGCAATCCGGGTGCGAGTCAGACGAGGTTTGGGCAGTCATGGCGCAAGAAAAGCAAGACTTTCACTATTCAAAGCCACTGAATCAGGGCGGCAGGTTCTCCATTGAGAACACCAATGGTTCAGTGGAAATCTCGGGATGGGACAGGAATGAGGTAGACATTTCGGGAACCAAGTACGCTAGAACGAAGGCTCAACTTGATGAGATGAAAATTGACGTACAGGCATCGAGTGGGGTGGTGAGCATTCGGACGGTCCCCCCGGTTGACCGATCTCACAGCAATGCCGGAGCAAAATACATCATTCGCGTTCCGCGCCGGGTGGTGGTGGATTTAGCGGCTTCGACTAACGGCAGCATTCAACTTTCGAGTGTTGAAGGCGGGGCGAGGATCCGCACTAGCAACGGGCGGGTGACGACGAAATCCGTGAAAGGGATAGTGGATATTACGACGACGAACGGAAACGTGGATATAGTTGACGTTACTGGGGGGGTGCATGTGTCGACGAGCAATGGAACGGTGGACGCCGATAATTTGCACGGCGAATTCAGCGCCAGGACTACGAATGGCGGAATTAAGGCGCGCTTGTTCGACATACCGGTGAATGCTCCGGTGAGGGTGGCGACCTCGAATGGGCCGGTGGAATTGATGATCGATCAGGTAAGTAGTGATGTTCGGGCTTCGACGAATAACGGCCACATCAATTTGCGGCTGCCGTCGAATACGAATGCCAGAGTGGATGCGCGCACCAGCAATTCAAGCATTTCGAGCGATCTGGATGTTAAGGGAAGGGTGGAATGGTCCAAGAGGCATTTGGAAGGGACGCTCGGTTCCGGGGGGCCACAAATTGATCTTTCCACCACCAATGGGTCCATTCGCTTGATGAGGGGCGCGTCGATTTAGAGTTTCTTAAGGCAAGAAAAAACCGGCGCGGCGCTTTTTACAGTGCCGCGCCGGTTTTGTTTGCTCAAGTGCAGTTTAGCGGAAGACTGGCGAAACCGACTTATCGGCGGTCATCGTCAGGGTACAAGTGTTGGACGTGCCTACGCACGCACCATTCCAGCCCCCAAAGATTGCTCCGGCGTCTGGGGTTGCAGTGAGTGTTACGACCGTGCCACTAGCGTAGGTCAAGCTGCAACCGGCTCCAGCGGATCCACAGGAGATGCCCGCGGGATTGCTGATTACGTTGCCCTTGCTACTCTTGCTGACGGTGAGTTTGGGGCTGGTGGCCGTGCCACCACCGCCTCCACCACTGCCACCAGCAAGCGTGAGCCGTTGCGTAACGGCCATGGTTGCTTGGCCGCCGAGCGAATTCCACACCGTGGCAAACGCGGGAGCCGCGGGCAGCACTAGCGCGCCATTATAGGTGCCTAATTCCAAGACCATCGTACCGATTGCCGGCTGGTTGGGATCCGTACCGAAGGTCAGCACGGCGCCGTTTCCAGTCGTATTTGCCTGCACCTTAAACAGATGGGTGTCGGTGTAATAGTCGGCCTTGACGATGGTTACCGTCGGAGGCGGAGTTACCTGGATTGTCGTGGTGATGTTCGACGTGTTGTACGCCGCCTTCACCGAAACTCCCTTTGTACCGGTTACCACTGTCGTCGTAGCCGTGAAGGCTACGCTGAAAACTCCGTAGGGGATGGTGACGGTTGCCGGAACTTGCAGGGTTGCCGGGTTAGAGCTTGTCAGCGTGACCACAATGCCATTCGGGTCGCGTGGGAAGTTATTCACCGATACCGTGCCGCCAATAGACTGTCCGCCAACCGCCGAAGGGAAGGAGAACGTAACCGCTGAAACACCGACCACCGGAGCCGGGCTAAGCGTGACTGAGGTGGTCATGGTCTGGCCGTTGAAGGTGGCTGTTACCGGAACCGTCGTCGATGTGGCGGCGGATGTGGTGGTGACGGTGAAGCTAGCGGTCGTGGCGCTTAACGGAAGGGTGATTGAAGCTGGAACCACAGCCTTCGTGGGGTCGCCGCTTGAGAGCGCAATCGTGGCCCCGCCAGCCTGTGCCGGGATGGAGAGATTGATCGTGCCGGTGGTGCTGAATCCACCTTCGACGGGATTGATGTTCATCGACGAGAGGTTGACAACCGGAGTGACCATGACAAGTCCATAGCGGCTAACCGCGCCATCGGTTGCATAAAGCTTCGCCGAAGTCGGGAACTGCAATGCGTTTCCGCCTGCGTTCATCGTAAAGGATGCGCTGGTCTGGCCGGCGGCAATTGTCACCGGAGCCGGTGTTGGAAGAAGGATCGCGTTGGTGCTGACAAACGAGATGATTACCCCACCAGCCGGAGCCGGGGTGGGAATGGAAGCGGTCGCTTGTAACACAGCGCCGGGGGCAGCGTTGGCCGGTGTCACCGTGAAAGCTGACAGGGCCGTGGATGAAGCGGCGCCTGGCGCGAATATTACCGCGATGGCGTCCGCCGGAATATCGACGCCATAGACAAATTTGTTATAGGCGAAGCCGACGACGTTACCGTTCGCGTCCACACCCGTGGCTACGGCATGCGTATAGCCCGCGGGCAGGTACTGATTGAGGTCGACAACGCTTTCGGGCGTGCCGGACCATACGAGCGCATGACGGACCGAGCCGGGCATACCCATTGGACCGATCCAGCCGTCGCCAACTTGATTGGTGTCGGTCATCGACGTGATACGTGAATCTGAGTAGGCGGCGGGATGCATGTCAACAGCGCTTGCCGCGGTAGCCGACCAAAGCATGGCATGATTGTGTGGCGTAGGTAGAGCCGTGTATGCCCAACCGCCTTGTTGCGTGCCGTTGGTGGCGATCGCCTGCGAGGCATCGTAGCCCACAGGATTAAGGTCAACGGCGCTGGCGGCAGTGCCGGTCCAAAGGAACGCGTGTGAAGCGGCTTGGTACCCGACTGTGTCGCTCATCGGATAAGGAACGATGCTGGCATAGCCCACTTGCTGGCCGTTGCGGACACCTAGCCCCTTGCTATAAGCGAACCCGATGGGGCCCAGGTCCACATAGGCCGGGGTACCGGTCCAGAGGACGGCTCTTTGGATCGCGACAGCGTAGATGAGTGTTTCGACGTATCCTACCTGCTGGCCGTTGTGGATACCGGTGCAGCGGGATGAGTTGTAAGCGCTGTGGAGGTCGACGGCGGAACTGCTGGAACCTGACCATTTTGTTGCATGGATGCCATTCAAGCCGGAGACCCAACCGCATTGCTCGTTGTCGTCAGTGGCGGTGGCCATGGACGAGTAGGCGTTTACGGGATGGAGGTCGATGGAAGTGAGGGCGTTGCCGTTGAGCAGCATGGCGTGTCCGTTTCCGCTTCCTCCAACTTGTTTGCTATTTGCGGCGCCGGTGAGCTTGGCATTGTTGGAACTGGGAGGGGTGAGATCGTTTGAGTTGTAAACCGGCTGTGCCCATGTGGCAGGCAAGGCGAGTAGGAGCGCGCTTATTGCGGTTGCGAGAATATTCAGGTTGGGGGAGGATCTCCCATGAGTTTGTTGCATGCCCATTGTGACAATGTGAGAAGGGCGATGGAACAGATTTCTTTGGAAGTTTACATTTTGCGCGTTGAAGTACCCCATATTGTTAAGTCGCCACCACCACAACGAAAATCATGCAATGGGGTTTAATTACATTGCAGTAACATTCCGGCTACGGGCTGCGTCCAAAGCCCGAATGAAAGTTGGTTTCATGAATAAGTTAATTGCTATTTTCGCTCTAATGTTCTCCACCCTGGCAACTTGGAGCCAGCCGGCCGAGCCGCCTGTGGTGTTCCGCAGCGACGTTGCTTTGGTGCGGGTAGATGCCCAGGTTTTGGATAGCACGAACCATGCCATCACCAGTTTGCGTGCCCAGGATTTCGAGATCCGCGATGAGGGCCGGTTGCGCGAGGTGAAGAACTTCGCCAAAGAGAACATGCCGATTGACGTGCTGTTTCTGCTGGACGTAAGCGCCAGTATGCGTCCGCATGTGGAAAAAATCGCTTCCGCGTCGCGCGCCGCTATGCAAGTGCTGCGTGAAGATGATCGGGTGGGCATCATGGTTTTCGACCGGCAGAGCCGTTTGCGGATGCCTATGAAGAAGGGGTTAGATGCTGTGGAATCGGAATTCCGAACGTTGTTGCGCCAGGAAAAGTTCAATGGCGGCACCGATATAACAAGGGCGCTGTTTGATGCGGCGGAATACATGGAGCGTTCCGGGCGGAAAGAAGCCCGCAAGACGGTGATCATTGTCACTGATGACCAAACCGAGGGTGCCTTCCAAGTGGACGAATTCGGCGTGGGACGGGCATTCGGACAGTCCGACACCGTGCTGAATGCGCTGCTTGCGCCGGATGCAATGCAAAATCGAGGCGGTTATCCCCAGCGCGGTGGTTATCCGCAAGGTGGACAGCGTCGTGGTGGTGGTGGCGGCCGTAGCCGTGGTGGTATTGGCTTTCCGATGCCTGGAGGTGGCGGCGGTTATCCGGGTGGAGGAGGCGGCTATCCTGGCGGCGGCGGCATTGGCGGGCCACGAACGAAATCAGCCCACACAGCTGAGATTGCGCAGGATTCCGGTGGGGATAGTTTTCCGGTAAGCGATGCTTTTGCTTTAGAAAATACGCTGACCAGGATGCGGCAGCGCTATACGCTTTATTTCCTGTCTCCCGACGACGCGAGGCCTGGCCAAGAACGGAGCATTAGCGTTGATTTGGCGGCGGTGATTCGTGACCGGTATCCGAACTCCGATATTCGTTACCGGCGGACCTATTTCGCTTCTTCGAGCGCGACCGGCAAATCGGAACCCAGCCATTCATCGATTGACGACCGGCCTTCGAGCCGGGCTCAGGGCCGTTCCACAAAAGATGATGCTTCGGATCCGGATCGTCCGGTGATTCGACGCCGGCCAGTTGCGGATGGAACGGGTAGTGGACCGCGAGGACCGAATCCGGCGCTCGGTGGGACAACCCCGACAGGTAGTATTACGACTCCCGATTCGCAGACGAAGACAGGCGGTTGGCGGAAGGTGGAAGATCCTCCGCCACCGCCCGCGCCTCCCGTGAAGGATGAAGAGAACTAAGGCCTTCTCTTGCAGTTCTTGGTTCTTGCTTGGTGATGGATACACGGTCCTGTTCTTTGATTGGTGCATGATTCCAGTTACGTAAGCAACCGGGCCAAGGGGCTTTCCGCAAACCAGGGGGCCGCCCGGGTTTTAGCCTACCGCTAAGCGCCATTGATAAACACCATTGAAGATTATTCAACACCTACTCAACTCCGATACAATGGAGAACTCGCCAACCGTGCGGCAATTTTGTTGTAGGGGCGGAAGTCATCAGGTTAGGAGAATAAGCAAGTGATTCCTTTAGCTAGACTGCTAACACTGGCTTTGTTGAGCATCATATCCGAAGCCGCACAGAATCCAGCCACTGTTCCATATCGAACCCCGGAAACACCTATGGGCACGGGGGCATACAAAGCGATCATGGAAATGGAGGCGAGCCTCCCGACGCATACAATTTATCGTCCGGCAAAACTGAAGGCCGTGCCCGGAAAGCTGCCTATCGTTGCTTGGGGCAATGGAGGTTGCATAAACACGGGCAATCGCTTCCGGCACTTCTTGACTGAAATTTCGTCCCACGGGTATTTGGTGATTGCCATTGGGCCGATTGGCCCCAAGGAAATGGAGGAAGCTCCACAGCCGCCGAAGGCAGGCGCGGCCGCGCCGGGATCTCCGTACGGCCCTCCCGCAACGAAGGCGTCTCAACTGATCGATGCCGTAAATTGGGCCATTGCTGAAAATGCGCGCAAAGGAAGTCAGTACTTCAAGCGGCTGGACATCAGAAAAATTGCCCTGATGGGACAATCCTGCGGAGGCGTGCAGGCCATCAGCGCCTCGGCCGATCCGAGAGTTACGACCACGGTCGCCTGGAATAGCGGGCTACTACCGGTTCCCAACCCTGGCATGGAGAACGTGAGAAAAGAAGCATTGGAAAAGCTACATGCCCCGATTGCCTACTTCAATGGCGATTCGAGCGATGTGGCGCACAAGAACGGCAAGGATGATTTTGAACGCCTCACGAAGGTTCCCGCTTTGTTCGCTTATCGCAAAGGCATGGGCCATAATGGCACATATCGCGAATCCAATGGAGGAGAGTTGGGGAAGGTGGCCGTGGCCTATTTGGATTGGAGACTGAAAGCAAGCAAGACCGGCGCGAGGATGTTTCAAGGCGCGGATTGCACTTTGTGCACCGATACGAAGTGGAAGATCTTCAAGAAACAGATTGATTGAAGCCGGGACTTGGCTTTAGGGCTTCAACCGAATCGTCACGCGGAGCCGTTGCGAGTCGTCTCCGCCGGATGGCTCCAGTTCGTTGCGCCAGTTGATTGTCACCGCCTCCTTAGGCAGGCCAAGTCGGTTAAGCATTTCGCCGATTTTTCTGGCTCGGGCTTCGGCTCGGGATTCGACCGTTTCAGAGAAGCGTTTGGGCGCGGTAGCCCGTTAGTATCAACTCGTTCCGCTTTCGCCAGCTTTGCAATGCGGGCTGCTTCACTCACAATACGCGTTGTGCGCAGAGTGAGGTAATCGCTATCGAAATCGAAAGGAGCCTGGAGCTCACCTTTATCCGCCGGGAAGGGTTCGCGAGAGGGATTGGTGACGGGCGGTGGCGGATTCAAGCCATCTTCACTTGGAAGCAAGGTATTGCAAAACCGGTTGATTTCGCGCATCACTGAAACCTTCACCGGGCTGAGTGGAATGCCGCGGCACACCCGTCGCGCGCCCGCAATGGTTCCTTCCACCTTCCTTCCACCAACACCCCGTGGTTTCAGTTGCGGCGGATAAAATTCAGCGGCGCTGCCTGCTTGCTGGCCAAGATAATCATGAAAACGGCGGTTGAGTTGACATGAAAAGCCCCAGACTGCTTGAGGCAAAGGCAGTTCCGCGTGCGGCGCATTTCACCATCGGGGGCTGGTGCGATACTCGTCATTCGCTCTAATTTGTTGAGGCTCTTGCAAAATTCCGAAAACCGACTTCCTAACGGTCGCGGCTCACAGAACTCGCGTTCATTCGATTCACTTTCCGAACTTCGCGCGTTAGCGGACGTGCTCAAACTTGCCGGGGGACCGAATTTTGCAAGAGCCTCTATTGTTTAATGTTCTTCGTAGTCGCATTATAACGCCGGGGAAGATTGCGGACATGAGTAAGGAGGCTGCGCGAGCTCCCGACTCCGGGCTTAGTTGCGGCGAATTAGGATCAATCAGCTTTTTTCTTTTTCTTTTTATTCTGATTGTTATTCGGCGGCGGATTGTCGACCTTGCCGCCTTGTGGATTCAGTTCGGTAAGAGCCGCGCCGAGACGTTTCCGTGCGGCATCGGCCTCAGCCCCGCCAGCGCCTTCGGCGACGAGCTTTTCTTCAAACGGCGCATTGCTCAAGTCGTACAATTCGCCGCTTTGGTTCAACTTCCAAACTTTTTCCCTGACGTAGTAATTCTTGCCCAAATGGACATAAGCCCAGGACCTTGGAGTTCCTTTTTTCCCTTGGATCCGGGGTGCGAAACTTCTGCCGTCGAACTTGAGGCTGGTGGGCATTACGGCTCCAGCCAGTTCGGCGCAAGTTGGATAGAAATCACTAAAGTCGATCAGATCCGATCGCACCTTTCCCTTGCTTACACCCTTACCGGCGGCGATCATCGGAACACGCGAGCCACCTTCCCACATTGAGGCCTTGGCTCCGTTGACTTGCTTGCCGTTGATTGTATAAGAACGTTGGGCCGTGCCATTGTCTCCCGAAAAAAAGATGATGGTATCGTTCTGCAAGCCTTGTTTCTTCACCTCAGCCACAACTTTTCCGAGCATCTTGTCCATGTAGGCGATGTTGTCGGCGAATAAGTCCTGGCTATCCGGGGCTGAGTCCGGAGTGCGGAGGATCGGCATGTGGACCAAATGCGTGGAATAGTAAACGAAGAAGGGCTGCTTCTTATTGCGGCCGATGAAGTCCGTCACCGTCTGATGGCAATGGTCGGGAACGTATACTTCTTCAGGGAATTCCATCAATTTGCCATTCTTGGTGTAAGTCTTTTGCCAATACCAACCGCCGGCGGTAGGATCGGTCAACCATTCATCGAAGCCCCAATCTCCAGGAGTCTCTCCGATCTGGCGCCATTTCCCAGCCATGCAGGTGGCATAGCCGGATTGCTTTAACAACTTGGGAATCGGAAATTCATCGGCCGACCTCGCCCCAGGGCCCCCTTCGCGCCAGGACTGATTGGTGATGCCCCCGGTTCTGAAAGCGTAGCGGCCTGTCATGAGCATGCAGCGCGATGGGCCGCACAAAGGGGCGGCGAGGCAGGTCTCAAAGCGCACGCCATTCTTGGCTAGCGCATCCACGTTTGGAGTTTTGAAACGGCTTTCGCCGCCGTAGCAGCCAAACAGATCGATGCCCATATCGTCGGCAAGGAAAAAAATGATGTTCGGTTTTCTCGTCGCAGCCATTGCGTTAGAAGCCGCTACGGCTCCTCCGAGAGATGTCATGAAATTGCGCCGGGTCAGATTCATATCCAATTAAGATATCTCAATGATGGACAGAAAGAAAGCCCGGTCAGAACTTACGCGCGGCCGAAGATTGATCCACTGACAGTTCCGATGCTGTCGGCGAACGATTCCTCTTCGACTCCGAGTGAACGGAGAATGCTGAGGTGGATGTTCGACATCCTGGTATCGTCCTTTCGCCAGTATGTTCCGTGCTTGAGGCCCATGTTGGCTCCGCCCGCAACCAGGGTTGGGATATTGTGATTGTTGTGCGTCGTGCTGGCCCCGCTTCCAAAGAGCACGATCGTGTTGTCGAGCACAGTGCCTTGATGATCCTGATAGCTATTCATGCGCTTGAGGAAATGCGCAATTTGGCCGCTTAAAAACAGATCGTACTTGGCGAAGTTTAATTGCCCTTCTTTGTCGGTGGCATGTGAAAGATTGTGGTGAGTTTTTCCCAATCCCAGCTTGATGGGGAACGTATCGCTGATGCCCATGCCGTCTTCGCGATTGAGCATGAATGTGATGGAGCGGGTGATGTCGGCATCGAAAGCCAAAGCGATAAGATCAAACATTGTGCTGTAGAAATCGGCTGGCTCGCTGGCAGAGGTGGCGTCGAGGTTCAGGTGAGAGTAGTCCTGCTTCTTGAGTGGAACGTCGATCCAACGTTCGGAGGCAACTAATCGGGACTCTACTTCATTCAAAGATGTCAGGTACTGGTCCATCTTTTCGCGGTCTGACTTGCCCAACTGCTGATTCAGGGAATTGGCGCTTTGAGCCACGGCATCGACTAGCTTTATGCGCCGCTTCAGAGCTTCGCGTTGCGTTTCGAGAGAAGAGTGCCCGCCTTTAAAAAGCCGGTCGAAAATGCGGCGCGGATTGTTTTCGGCGGGAATGGGCCTTCCGTCCAAGCTGTAGGAAATGGTTCCTGTGCGGGAAAGGTAGCCCGTGCCTGCATCGATGGAAAGGACTAGAGAAGGCTGCCGGCAATACTGCTTGGTGTGCAAGGCAATTACTTGATCGAGGCTCGCGGTGTTGTATGTTCCGGGCTTTGGATTGTGCAGGGGCGCGCCCGTTAACCACATATCGGAGCAGGTATGCGGATCGGCTTTGGGACCACTGGGATGAAGCAGTCCGCCGAGGAAGCTGAGTTGTTTGCGGTGAGGCGCCAGCGGTTCGGTGGAATTGCCGAACACAAACTCTCCATTCTTATCGGCGGTGGGAAACCAGCTCCACTCGTTGAGGCCGTGCTCGGTTTTGGGAAGCGACATACCGTTGGCGGTGTAGATCGCGCAAAAGCGGCGCGGCGACTGCCCGGTTACTTCGGCGCCCATGACGTCGAGAACAGGCAGGGCGAGTGAAACGCCCCCTAAGCCTTTGAGGAACGCGCGGCGGTCGATATGAAGTGTACTCATGTGGGTCTCCGGATACTGACTCTAGTTTACTATTTTTCAAGGAACATTTTACTACTTACTACGTACCGGACCATGTCCTTCATCCGGTAGCCTTCAGCCTTCAGCTTTAGGCCATCTTGTTTCAAATAATGCAATTCATTGTAGGTGAGGGTGCGGCCGGTGGCGTATGTGGCCAGGTGCTTGAGGACGCTGAAGGCGACCTGATCGATTCGATCTTCGGCAAGGTACCGTTTCAGATCATTCACGCCGGCCACTTCGGTTTTGTCGGGCAGAGTGGATCGAGCATCGACTTGTTTCTGCTTCAGCCGGCCGCCGGCATCGATTTGTTCGAAGGGCACGCCCCAGGGATCGATTTTTGAATGGCATTGCATGCAACCTGGTTGATTGCGATGTTGTTCCAGCCGTTCGCGCAGAGTTAACTTGGCTTCCTCTTTAAGAGTGGGCACGTTGGGTGGCGGCGGAGCCGGTGGTTCGGCGATGATTTTGCGGGCGAGCCAAGCTCCTCGCTTGACCGGGTTAGATTCGCGCCCATCGGACAAGCCGGCCATGATGGCAGCCTGGGTGAGCACTCCGCCGAGTTCCTTGCGCCCATGCGTGATGGGGACAAATTGAAAGCCGCTCTCAGTCTTGGCGGCTAGATCGTAGTAGGAAGCGACTGTCTCATTGGCCAATACGAAATCGGATGAAATCAAATTTCGCACGGGAAGGTTGTTGCGGATCAGGTACTGCATGAATTGGATGGGTTCCTGGCGCAGTTGCGCACGTACATCGCGATCCAGTTTGGGGAACTGCTTGCGATCGGGTTCGAGCACGCTGAACTTGTCTAAACTCAACCACTGCGAAGTGAATTCGCCGATGAATTGGGAGAAGCGGGGATTGCCGATCATGCGGGAGACTTCGCTATCAAGCTGCTTGCGCAGGGCGCCGGTGGAAGCCAACTGCAATGTTGCGCGGTCGGGTGGGCCATTCCAAAGGAAGTACGAGAGCTTTGATGCCAGTTCGTAGTTGTCGAGCGGTTCGGGTTCCGGGGTGCGGCTATTTTCGATCAAGAAAAGGAATTGCGGGGAAGTTAAGACGACGAGCAAAGTGTCCTTCACGCTTTGCTGGAAGTCGCTCTTGGCTGCAAAGGATTTCCGGAACACATCGGTAAGGGTGGCTTCTTCGGCGGCGGAGATGGGCCGGCGGTAAGCGCGTGTGGCGAAGCTGTTGATAATTTCCTTGGCGTAGACGGGCAAATTACTTATTTGGGCGGAATCGACGAAGATATTGTGATGGGAGGGTGGTGGCCAGGCCTCATAATAGGGTCCTTCGAATTCGACGCTGCGAATTACTAAGCGCGGCATGTCGCGGCCGTCGGTATACTCACTGCGGACGCCGATTTCGCGAACGCCAGCCAGATAGTTGACGTTGTCCTTTTCAACCTCCGGATTGGAGAAATTGCGAATGGTTCCTTCGAACACAAAACGGGATGGTTTGGCGCTAGTCACGGTTTGAGGAGCACCAACGGGTGAAAGGGTGCTGCCGCAATCGCGACGCAATCCCAAATAGACGCCAACGCGTGGGGTGCGTTTTTCAAAAGTTAGAAAGCGCTTTGAAAGTTCTTGTTCCGCTGGCAGAGGTGTTAAAACAATGCGGCTCACATCCAAACCAGCGGTATGTTCCACTTGTATTTTAAGGGGCCCGGCTTCAAGACGAACCACTAGGAACGCGGGTTGTTGCAATGCGCCAGAAAATTCCCGGCCGCCCAGGGTCATTTTCAACATCTCTTGTTTTTGCCGCCTTGCGCCCCGCGCAGGACGCACGGCGGGGGCCTGAACCAATTGCTGGCCGGGCTGCACCAACCCTAGTAGTTCAGCTTCGTCAAGGGGCCTGTTATAAAGTCGAAGGGTGGCCATTTCTCCCTGGAACGCCGGGGTTCCGGGAATTTTTCCGAGTTGAAGATCGGCCTTGAGGTCATCGAATTGCGCCGCACCCATGGACGCTTTGGCTACAAGAGATCCATTGACATAAAGGCTTGTTTCATTCTTGCCGCGTCTGACCACCGCCGCCACATGCTGCCACGCATTGGGGCGAATGATTCCAGGCTGGGAAGCAACCATCGCGTTTGCTTGTTCGTTTCGTCCGGCGGTTTGAAAGCGCAGGGCTCCTTTGTTGTCGGCAGTTTCCAAGTACCAGCCAAGCGTGCGGTCGGATCCGCCCAAACTGACGATTCCCGATTTTTGTAACTCTGTTGGGTGAATCCAAGCGGCTACGGTAAAATCGCCTTCGCCGACGTTTTGCAGATCATTAGTCGGCAAAGCGCTCCGTGGAACCACGAACGCATCGTCGCTTTCGGCGAAGGCAACAGCCTTGCCGACTGGAGAATCTACGAACTTTGCTTTCCCTTTTAAATTTGTAGCGGCATCGGCTTCGGTAGGCCATGATCCGGTGAGCCCTTGAGTGAGGCGGGTAGTATCCGCTGCATTCGTTTTGGTTTCTGGTTCGTAGACATCAACTTGATAGATACCCGCTTTGGAGATGGTGACTATTCCCGGAGATTTCGCGTCGCGGTAAACGATAGTATTAGGGGCCGGAGCCTGGGCAGAAGCGCCCAGATCGAGCAAGAGCCCATCGTCGTACTTAGCGGCCATTACACTGACTCGAAAGCGACCACTATCGGGCAGTTCGCGGAGCGAGATTTTAAAGTTTGCCTTTGGACCGTAAGTTCCATCGGTTCCGAACATTTCATCGTTGGGGATTGCGGGCCGGAGCAACAGGCCTTGGGGGACAGTGCCGTAGGGACTGCCCTTGGGATAGCCGGCGCTGCCGCGCATATCGGCAAATACGGCGTGGTAAATGCTGTCGTAATCCCTCCAACCGCGAATGGTGTCGTTGCCGCGATAGCCTTCAATGAAACGGTATTTTGTCTTCATGAAAAGGGGTTCAAACCGAAAGGTTTTTGTGGGCGTTAACTGGGTAACCAGGACATCCCTATTTTCGAGCAACTGACTCCCCGCGCCGAGGATGAGTTGTTCCGGAAGTGGAGCGGGATTGATGCCGGCAGCAAGGTCGACACGGAAATTTTGAATTCTAGGTTTTAAATTCGGATCGACGATGGCGCGATTGAGGCCTTCCTCGGCAATGGCGAAATAGGCATCGAGCAGCAAGGGTGAAAGCTGCAACGTTTCTTTATTGTTGACGAAGCCATCGGCGGATACGGCGTCGGGAGGGACGCTGACGGTTAGATCGTCTTCGAGTTGCAGTAATTCGCGGAGTGTGTTGCGATATTGGGCTACGGTGAGGCGGCGAACGATGCCATTTTTAGGAGCGGGACGGAGGCGGGCAACTTCGAGGGCTTGGGCGATCCAGCGTGAAGTTTCCTGACGGTCAGCGGTGGTGGGTTGCGGCAGGCCTTTGGGCGGCATGGTGCCGTTGGCGATTCTATTCCTTACAATTTCCCAGGTACGAATTTGTTTATCGTCCGTTAGAGCGCCGTCGAGTTGGTCAACGCGAACGCCAGCCATGGAAGTGTCGGCGTTGTGGCATTGGAGGCAGTTCTTTTTCAAGAACGGTTTCACGTGTTCGTCGAAAGCCGGCTGCAGGGAGTTGGGATTAATGTCGGCAGCTTGGGCGCGCCAGAGACTTTCCGTCAAAACAACTCCGGCGAAGGAGATCGAAACTAGGACAAGCGCTGATTTCAGCTTTAGGTAACGATTACTATAGGTCATATAAGAATGCACACACGGACAGCTTGAGGCCGACTTTTCGCCCGCCCCCATCATTTTATCACGATGAGCCCTGGGCGTTGCTTTTTCTCCGCGCGGAGATTCGGTGGATTTGCGAACCGCTTGTGAATCCTGAGCAGCCTTCTTGAGGAGCGTTGCATTGACTTTTATTGTTTGGTCATTTAAATGCACTGTGTTAAGGCGAACGCCGCCGCCTTCAACCGCCGATCACAGAGCCTAAGCCCTGGATCAAGCCGGAAGAGGCTAGCGTAGATTGAACTAACGCGAAAGCGAAGTTTATTCGGAGGAAACTCGTACGGGGCTATTCGAGAGAGTAGCCCTCACGTTTTTTCAACCTCCGTTTTTGCGCATCAAACTTCTTGCATTTCAAGCTACTGAAATTTGCACCTTACGCAAAAGGTGCATCGCATCATTCCCCGATTTCTAAGGTGTCAGTGTCGAGAATGGTTGGCGAATTGGGTTCGTTTTCCAAGCAGCAATGCTTGTACTTGCGTCCTGATTGGCAAGGGCATCGTTCGTTACGTCCAATTTTGTGTTGAATCCGCGTGTAATGCGCCAACTCGTTGATTACGCAAATGGGTTTGATTTGCGCTTTTGCCGGAGGGTTGGGGCGGCCCTGTTGCGAGGCCCGCAGTTCCTTGAGGCATTTGTGAAAATTTCGTTCGGCGCGGTTGCGGGCGGCGGCTATTCGTTTGAGGGCCGGATCGTCTGACAGGAGGGGATCGACGCCAAGCTTTGTGGCCAGTTCAGATTCCAGCCGGTTGGCGCGCTGGATGTTCCAAGCGGCTAGGACGACTTGAGCGAACAGGGTTTGTTCCACAGGGGTGCAGGGGCGGAGTTCGTAGGCGTAAGCGGATTCGAGGGTGGCGAATTCGGCATGATCCTTTTCTGTGAGCAGCACGGCTTGCGTTGCGTAGAGGCCGAGTTTGGTGGAGTTTGAGGCAGAGGCGGTTTTGCCATCTGGGGTGCGTGGGCCGGTTGAGGATTGGGCGTTGGCTTGGTTGGCTTCGATTTGCGCGGGGGATGTCATTGTTGAGTGTTCCATGTTTCGAAATGCGGAAGGGCGGCTGTCCCAAGATGGGAATGGCCGCCCTTTTCACTTTCGATTGTGGCATGGGTTGTTGCGGTTGGGCCGCAGGGTTTTTAGGAGAGATGGCGTAAGTGGTGGATTGTGAGTTGGTTGGGGGGAGAGCTGTTTTTTGAAATTGGTTGTGATTGTTTCGGCGTAGGGGTTTTAACAAGCCCCCGGCTTGGATTCAGAACCTGGACGGGGCGGGTTTGGGCCGCCCGGCCACGATGCGAGGGCTCTACTTTGCCCACAGGTTTTTATGAACGCGGATTGCGAGCATGTATCAATGGGGCACTATGCGGATAAGAATCCCCTCAACCTGGCGCGATTGGCCTCGAGTTCCGCAGAATTGGCCGTTTTGAAAAAAACCTGTGTCGCCTGTCCCCGCCAAGTGCGCCATGTATATGACATCATAATTTGCCGCCGAAGGTCCGGTTAGCTCGATAGCGAAACCTTCCAAACGTCTGGATTGCCCTCGAGTGCCGAGGAACTCTCCTTCATTTACAAAAAGCGCATCCCCGGTGCCTTGCAGATGGGCCACGTATTTCAAGCTCAGCCCTGGCACTTGTGGATTTAACTGCAAACTGAATCCCTCCAACCTCCTGGATTGGCCTCGGGTACCGGCGAACTGGTCGTCGTGGGCGGTGCTGTTTCCAATTCCGCTGAGATGAACCAGTACATCAAGTTTTAGGTTCGTCGTATCATACAAAGGCGGACTGACAACCGACGGATGCCGCGAGTCCTTTACGATCTGTAAGTTCTCCGGTGAAGCCCACGGTCTGGTAGCGTGCACGTTAGCAACAATGCCCGTTGATGGGAGTTGGGCTGATGGTCCCGCCCATGGTTCCAGCGGGCTGAGGATTCCCCAGAACGGATGAAAGGTCGCCACGTCTCCGCTACCCTGACTATTAGCGTGCGTTCCGTAGACAGAATCGGGGATCAGCCTCTCGGGGTGGGCAGGTTGGCGCTGCCACATTGCGAACAACCGATCTACGTTCGAGTGAAGCAGAAAAACGAATGGATCGCGAAATGAGGTATGAGCATTTCCGATTGTGCTTCCAATAAAGCCATGGGCCTGGTTGTGGGATTGAGTCAGTTTGGTGTTCAAATCAGGGAAGTCCGTTGCGCCTAGAACTACGGAGTCTTGCGCGGGCGTAACAGGCGCGCCTGCTCCGACGCTCCTATCGATGGTCAAAGGAGGATCGACTGGATTCCCACTCGCGTCGCGATTTGGCGAAGCGCCGGGAACATAGAAGCCCGCTGTAAGCCAAGGAGCTCCGGCGGGGCCACTTGCCGTGCCCATGAAGGTTGGCGTGAACAGCGGATGTGGGTCCGTTGTCCAATCCCAATAATGAAGTGAAAGCTCCGGATCGACCTCGCGCAACAGCGCCTCAAACCGATTCACGAGTTCGCGATGCCAGGGTATGAACGCGGGGCAGTTGTGAACGTGCGTGCTGTCGTGAATTTCATCCTGCTTAAACCAGTGGCTAACACCATCCGGATATTTCCTGGTGTGCAGCGCGATGATCGCGTCGCGAAGCCGATCCCTCTCTGATTGGGAGACTTTAGAAACATTTCTTCTAATTCCATCACCTAACCGCATTCGATTCTCCTTCGAGCTTGAGCGCGGTTAATGGTTCCGAAACGACCGCGGCAACCGCTCAATAATAGGTGATGTCCCGGATGAAAGCGTTTCAACCAGAATGAAAATAAATAAAAAGGCTAAACAGGTTGGCGACGCGCCAGCCATATTTTGCAAGCTCATTTGCTCGCGCTGTCGCTTGTTGGCACATACCTTTACTTGTCCATAGTTGGGAAAATCTTTCAAAAGTGTATTCCACGCTAAAAGACTCCTCGGTGACCATAATTCCTGCTAATTTCGCTACTTCGGCATGCCCTGGGCCGCTACTAGCATTGAATTCATGCAGCCTAGCAAGTAGGCCAGCGCCGGGCTGGGGCGGAATTCGCCGGGGGCTCTGGCGACCGCTCCAAGGCCTGCGCCCTCGGTCGCCGGATTGCTGCCCAAACCTGGAACATGATCGGGGATCATGATGCCATCGAACTTTACCTCAACCAGAGCCCGCATGATCTTGCTCATATCGTAGTAGCCGTCGTCGATCATGGTTTCCGTGAAATGCGGCAGCGGCGCGCTGACATTGCGGAAATGGATTTTGAACAACTTCTTTTTGGGGCCGAAGTACTTGATCATATCCACAGGGTCGGCTCCGGTCATCTTGCCGCCTTCGAGCCAAGACCCGCAGCACAAACACACACCGATGTTGGGACTGTTGGCGATCTCGATGGCGCGTTTATACCCTTCAAAGTTAGAGAAGATGCAGCGCGGAACGCCGGCCAGCATGGGTTGCGGCGGATCGTCCGGATGGATGCCGATGCGCACCCCAGCCTCTTCGGCAACCGGGACAACCTTCTTGATGAAGTAGGTGTAATTTTCCCAGATCTCTTCCTTAGTGTATTCGCGGCCGTGGGATAGGGGCCCGGTGAATGTCTTGCCGGCCCAAGTGCCCTTGGCGTTGGGGCTGGATAAATCGAGTGAGGAGCCGGAGTAGCCGCGAGGCAACGTTTCCCTGCCGCTACGCCAGATGCCGTTGCCCATGTGCGCATACGTGCTGTAGGGAATGCCGGCCTTACCTAGATAGCGAATATAGTTGAGGTATTCTTCGATCTTCTTATCGCGGCCGGGAAGATTCAGCGTGACTTCCTCCATGTTATGAAGGCTGCCGCTTGGGCCAACACCGCTGCCGATGTTGTAGACCTTGAAGCCGCCCGCTTCCCATTGTTGGCGGATCTTGATGAAGCCTTCTTCGGTGGCTGTGGCGGGTGTTGCACCGAGGCTTACCCACATGACGCCGAGTTGCTTGAGGTAGAGCAAGTTTTCAGGTGTTGGCTGACCGCCACTAACACCGATTTTTATTCCTGGCGGCACGTTGGGCATTTTGGCCGAGCTGTTAGTTGCCGTGGCGACTAATGCTGCCGCGCCTACCGCGAGTTTGGAGAAATTTCTGCGAGATTCATTTGTTGTCATATTAAAACTCCGCGCGAATGGACATTTGAACATTGGCTTGCGCCGTACCGAAGTTTGAGAAATCGCCTACAACGCCGGTAAACCTTCCCCAAGCAGAAGTGTTGTTGAGGTTGTAGGTAGTGTTGGGAGCCGCCAGATTCGGATTCTTGTGCGGCAGATTGTGACCATCTAAACGGAAGCTAAGCTTCAAGCGCTCCCCGACTGGATTCCAACTCTTGGTGGCGAAACATTGCATCCAAAAAAGTCCCGGGGCTTGCAGGACTCTTGAACCTAGCGAGCCGATGGTGTATGCATCGGGATACGCAAAAGCGTTCATGTTGAAGTACGGGTTTTGAGCGGCTGTTGGGAAGCGGTTGCCTATGTCCCAGTTGGGGACCTGTACTTGTTCGATGGGCGTGAGAGCATTCACGCGCGAGGCGGTAAGGTACCTGTTGGGGCTGCCGCTATGAGTAACGGAGAGCGGCACGCCAGAAAGAATGTTTTCGCTCATGTTAACTTTCCATCCACCGAGGAGGGCGTTCACCACGCCGCCGCGGTTCAGGAAGCGTTGGCCTTTGCCGACAGGTAATTCATAAACCACGAAGGCGCCGAAAGCCTTCTGTTGATCGTATGCTGTGCGGGCCTTTCCTTGGCGGTTGTAATAGCTGAGGGAATCGTCATTGCTTAGCGACTTGGAAAAGTTGAAGCTGGTATTGAACGTGAGCCCCTTGCCGTAGCGTTTCTCAAGCGAAATGTTTCCGCTGTGCCAGGTATTGTGATTGAAGTTAGACAGATAGTTGACGGTTCCAAATTGCGGGTAGATGAGGTAGTTTTGCTGAGCCAGGAATACCTTGTCCTGCAAAGCACGGTCACCGCCGAGGGCGATGGACAAGGGGACGCCATTGATGTTCCAGTTGCGCTGCAAACCGACACCGGCCGACGCTTGGTACTGGGTGTTGATCAACCAAGAGTTGCCCGGCTGATACTGGAAGCCGGCCGACCAATTCATGACATAAGCGTTATGGAGATTGGGGTCGCGCCAGGTGGCGTTGCGGCTGCCGAAGTTGGCGCCAGTGTAGGGAACCGTCCCGTCGGAGTTTACGACATAGTTGATTTTTCCGGGGCCGTTCTGCAATGTGAATAGGTGCCTTGGATCTCCGGTGGGTTGCAGAATATTAAAGTTGCCGGCGTACTCATCGAAGCCGCCTTGACCGGCGCTATCGACAGTCATTGTGCCGAACGAGGCGCGGAAAACCCACTTTGGTTTAAAGCTATAGGCCATGCCGAGGCGTGGCTGGAAGTTGTTTAAATCGCGCTTGCCGATGGCGCCTGTGGGATGAGTGATGGCGCCCTTGAGGCCGGTCACGGGGTCGATTGCGTTGGGATCGAATTGCGACTGCTGATCATACTTGGTCCTGTATGGGGAGAAGTAGGACCAGCGAACGCCGAGATTTAGGGAAAGGTTGGGGCGCACTTTCCAATCGTCTTGAAAGTAGAGTTCGTGATCCCATTGGCGTGGAAGGAAAATGGCCAACTGCTTGGTGAAGGTTGCGCTGGTGACAACACCCAGCAGGAAGGCAGCAAAATCGTTTCCGGTGTTTTGGGCAAAGGGGAGTGATGCGCCGCCACTAAAGTTATATTGGCCGGAGGGCAGGGAAGTGGCCTTATCGCTGTAAGCGGTGCGAATCATTTCGTAACCCATCTTCAAGCTGTGCTTGCCGGCGATGCGGGTGAGGTTGTCTTGCAGGATTTTGTCTTCGCCCACTTGGCGCGTGTAACCCATAGCGGCGATGCCGTATCCAATGTTGAAGTATGGAAATGTTTCGGCGGGAACGCCAGGTATGGTTAAGGCGGTCTTGGCTGATTCCGGGCGGTCGGGATTCGAGGAGGCGCGGCGATTGTAGCCGATTCGGAATTCATTAAAGGTTACGCGGGAAATAATTGAGGTGTAGCTGATGACGCCGTTGATGTCGTCGGTGGGGTTAATTTCACGGGAGGCGTTGAATTCCGCTTTGGCGAAATTGTCGCCATTCTGGCCGCGATGGTGGCCTTGGGAATAGCGGAAGAAAATCTTCTGGTTGGAGGAAAACTGATGGTCGATCTTTTCGTCCCAGCGGTCCCTGTGGAGACAGCGGCAAGTGTTGACGAATTGCAGATTGCCGGAGGGGCCGGTTCTTGAAGGAGAGCCTACCTGATTGGGCGGGTTCCAGATGCCCAGGGCAAGAAATTTGAGAGCGACCGGATCCACCAAATTCTTGGGGATGATGTTATTCGGGAATGGATCGCGAACCCAAGTTGCACCTTCCTGCCGCGTAGTGAAGGGATTGTAGATGGGCAAACCACCGCCGGGCGAGTCTTTGAAGGAAAAATCCCCGTTGAACATTTCCGGCGTGGGAACTGTGCCTACGGTCAGATTGATTGTGTGTTCATGATTGATGGCGTAGTCGGACAGCCAAAATGTTTTGTTTCTGCCGTTGTAGATTTTGGGGATGACGACGGGGCCACTGGCTACAAGATCGAAGGTTTGGTAATACCAGGGGGCTTGTGGGGGCAGCGGATTCTGGGTGAGGTAGTTGCGATGAACCCAACTGCCATTGAGGTAGCGATCTTCAAAAGACGCATGCAGTTGATTGGTTCCCGATTTGTAAACCATCTTCATGGAGCCGCCTGCTGAATGGCCGTATTCCGCCGATGTGCCTGTGGTTAGAACTTTCACTTCTTCCATGGCATCGGTGCTTCCTTGAATAACTCCGTCCACTTGGTTCACGGTGCCTGTGTAGGGCGACTTGGCGCTAATACCGTCGAGAGAAAAACCGATGTCGTTTTGAGCCTGCCCCTGAATATGGAAGCCTGCTTGACCGACAACGCCGACTACACCGGGCATGTATTGCAGCAAATAAACCGTGCGCTTCATTACGCCGGGAGTTTCCGTGAGAACATCGGCTGGGAGAACGTAGGCGCTGACCACGTTTTCGGTATTCAGCAGGGAAGCGGAGGCGCTTACCGTTACGCTATCGGTTGTGGAGCCGACGTCGAGAGTAATGTCGATGCGCGGGACTTCGGACGAGCGCAGAGTGATGCCTTCGCGAACAAATGCCTTGAAGCCTCGCGAGCTGACTCTAACGCGGTAATCACCGGGGGTTAGGTAGGGCACGTAATAGGCGCCTTCGCTGGACGTGGTTGTTTCCGTAGTGAAGGAAGTTGCGGTGTTGACGACGGTTACTTTGGCTCCAGCAATGGCGGCGCCAGTGGGGTCCTTGACGTTACCAACTAGAGTGGCGCCGCCGCCTGTTTGGGCTATTGTTGCGGAAGTGGCAAGGACGAGAGCTATAAAACTATGGCAGGCGAAACGATTGAGCGTCATTATGCGAGATCCTCTCTGACAATTTCATCCACTGTGTGGAATTGGGTAGGCCAAGCATATACCCAGCTCATTTTCCAAGTCAAGGATCGCAGACGCGCGGACGCGCGGGAGATTATTTGGTTGGCATGGGTCGTGGAGTGGTTTCGCCTTTGGTGATGCCCATCGCCCATTTGATGGCTTCGAAGTACATTTTTTGCACGATCGGATTGTCCCAATTCTCCGGAACGTGTCCGTAGGTGGAATAGAAGACCCGACCTTTTCCGTAGCTCTTGGACCAAGCCACGGGGAAATCACCGTCTTTGCGATGAATGGCTTTGTTGGTCATGTCGAGCTTCTTGGTATCGAGCCGCGCGAGCACTCGTACCCTATCGCGGCTATAGGGAGGGAGGTGAACTACAATCTCTTCGCGCAGCGAGAACGTGAGCGGAAAGGCTTTCATGGCTGGGAAGTCCGGATCCTCCACAATTACGGGCGCGTCAAAAACGCCCCATGGATGATTGTCAAAATAGCCGCCAATCATTTCACCGAATTCCGGCCAATTAAAGTAGGCGTTATCTCCGGTATGGGCGCCTATGAAGCCCTTGCCATCGTCACGAATGAAAGAAAGCAGGTCTTTCTTTTGTTGAGGCGATAGATCGCCCTCGCCGGTGCCCATGAAGAAGATCGCATCGAAATAGTCCAGTGTTTTGGCATTGATGGCGCGGGGTGCGGAAGGCTTGCCGTGGTCGTCATTGATGGTGATGGGATGCTTGGTGAGCAGTTGGGAATCGGTCTTGATGTATGTTACGTAGGCGCCGGATTCCCAACCTAGCCGTTCGATAACCGCGAGAGCGTGGGAGACCGAATCGTGTTGGAAGCCGGTGCGGGTGTCGCCGATAGCAAGGAGTTTCTTCTTGCCGGGGAATGGTTCGGGAGTCTGCGCGAAGAGTTGCCCGCAGAGTACAATGGCGGCGAATAGCAGGAGACTGATTTGCATCATTTCCTTATTGCGCTTCGCCTAAATCGTAGGCGTCGGTGACGCGTAGTTCCACGCGGAAGGCTCCAAGGTTGTTCTGCCAATGCTTGTTGTCGTTGACGGCGAAATAGAGACGGCCGGGGGGCAGGCCTTTCTTGGTGAGATTTACGCCTGCTTGCCAGATATCGCCGGTCGCGCCGATGCGGCCCACGAGCGCACCGAAAGGAAAACCATCCACCAGATTTGTTTTATAGTTCGGACCGGGAACTTTCAGGCCGTCGGCATCGGACACCCAGCCGTCGGTCTCCCAACTAAGCCGGACGAGGCCTTTGGATTTCGATTCCACTGTCGATGAGGAGGAGAGCATCACACCGGAATCGAGGTATTCGATTTGCGTGGAATGGCGCAATGAATGGACATCATACTTCTTGGTCACGACTTTTTGGAGGACTGCGAGGCGGCGGATTTGGTAGGTTTCAAGCGTGGCGCCGGCGATTTGCCATTTCGCATCGTTGATGGTTCCGCGTAGCACTTCGCCGCCTGCAAGACGGATGACGGCTAGGCCGCGGTCCATGTTCTCCGCGCCTGTGGGCACGATGCGGTCGAACAGCCGGTAGAGTGGCTTGGGTTCGTGTTGGTCGGTATCCTTGTAAGCTTTGAGCAGCGGCGTCATGGCGACGATGCCGATGTTGCTGAGGGTTTCGACTGCCGAGTCAGTCTGTTTTCTGTCGGTCCCTTGAATGGTTTGAATGGCTTTGGCGATTTGCTCCGCTTCCGATGCGGTGGCCGGGATGGCGTTGTGGATGGAGAGGATCCGGTCGAGTGGGATTTCGCGGTTTTGGGCTCCTACCTTGACGCTGATCTTTGGGGCGGAGGGCGCGCCTTCAAGCATACGGCCATCGGTTGTGAGGATGGAAACGGTGGGGGCGGCCCAGGCGGAGATGGCGAGGGCTAGGAAAGGAAGTATTCGCATGTCCAGTCCTTTATAACAAGTTTCTGAGCCGTTTAGCGCCGTGTGGCATCATTGAATCTATGAAAGTACTGACAATTCTTGGAGCTCTGACAATGGCCTCGCTACTGCCGGCTGAAACTGTTCACGATTTTGCGATGAAGAACATTGATGGCGGCAGCATGCCGCTTGCCTCGTACAAGGGCAAGGTTCTGCTGGTGGTGAACACGGCTAGCCAATGCGGATACACGCCGCAATACGCGGGGCTTGAGACGTTGTTTGAAAAGTATAAGGATAAGGGTTTGGTGGTGCTTGGTGTGCCGGCCAACAACTTCGGCGGGCAGGAGCCGGGCACGAATGAAGAGATCAAGACGTTCTGTACGCGCAATTACAAGGTGACGTTTCCGATGACGGCGAAGGTGTCGGTGAAGGGTGGCGATCAGGCTCCTCTGTTCAAGTTTTTGAGCGGGGCGGTTGGAGCGCCGGAGTGGAATTTCACGAAGTATTTGGTGGATAAGAATGGCAAGGTGGTGAAGCGCTTTGATTCTAGCGTGGCTCCGGAAGCGAAGGAGTTGTCGGCGTCGATTGAGGCGGCGTTGAAGTAGCGTGTTTCATGCGGCGGCCCATTAAATTAAGCATTGGCGGATCCCGATTGGGTTGTTACTGGCGATCCTTCATGCGATTGTTTGGGTGATTGCCATTGAGCAGAAGGAGCCCCGCCCCTATTCCGGGATGTGCATTCGAGACGCCATGCTTAGAGAGCCAGAGTTCGGAGGTTGGAGCTTTGCCGGCGAAGCTATTGTGGCCAGGAGAACTTTTCATTTTCATGATAAAACACTGCCGGTGAAACTGCTCCTGATGACGGATATGTCAGCACAGTTTCTATTCCTTCCTGTTTTTGTTCCAATTGCTCTTGCCATTATTGCTTTTGGAGTGACACGCGAGACTGGTTCCTACATTGGGGCCGTTCTGTGGATCATTGCGGGTCTGGGCAATGGTGGGGGCTGGGAACCTATTTCTATCTTCGACTGTCGAGGAGGCGCCCTGAAACAGACAACGCATAAACTTGGGGTATCCACCTCATCCACGTCCTGAACTGTAATAATGAATGCAGGGAATTAGCCGTCAAAGTTCAAATCGAACACCTACCAGAGAGATTTGTTAAGGCCACATCAGATGAGCTTCCAGGGCTGGTTGCCCAAGGCCGCACTGTGGCTGAAGACCCTGGAAATTGCGAGGGATGTGGCGAAGAAATTAATTGAGGCTCGCCGCTGCCGGGAGCGTTTAGATCTGAATTGAAAGAGGAATTTTAGAAACGGGCGGTGCTAACCCTTACCGCGCTAAAATTTTACCATGGCCGAAAGATCCCAGCCATTTGCCGTTGAGTTCGTCAGTCTCCGGGCCCTTACCGCGGGGAGCTTGGATGGATTGCTGGCGGAGCAAACCGATGCTTGGAAGAGTAGATTTGATTGGGACTTCCGAGGCTCGGCTGAACTCATTCGCGGCTTCTCTAATACGCAGTCTTTGGAAGGCGTGGCTGTTGTCCTTGGCGATGAGGTTTTGGGTTACACCTATTTCTCTATCGAGGATCGACGGGGTCTAATTGGTGATTTGTACGTCAAGAAAGAATATACCCAAACCGACTTAGCTTCGCGTCTATTGAGCCGTTCGGCTGAAGATCTCCTCAAGAATTGGGATTGCAATCGTGTGGAAACACAAATGATGTTAAGCGAGCCAAGCCTTTTGCGGAATTCGCCCGCCTTTGGGAAACCACCTCAATGCTTTGACCGCAACTTCATGGTGCTAGCGGGCGGCGACTTTCTGCTCCCTGCTCGCAGCATTCAGCCAAACATCCGGATTGAACCATTCCGCGACCGGCTGGAAGAGGAGTCGGCGCGACTTTTAACGGAATCCTATGCCGGCCATATAGACTCGTCGATTAACAATCAATACCGCGGAGTTCCCGGAGCAAGAAAATTCTTGCGCAATATTGTCCAGTATCCAGGATGTGGAACGTTCAGTTGCTCAGCGTCTTTTGGCGCGAGAGATCTTAAGAACAACCGGCTGGCCGGGCTAATTCTGGCGAGCAATATTTCCAAAAATGCGGGACACATCACGCAACTTTGCATCAGTCCGCGATTTCGCAGCGAAGGGTTGGGATATGAATTGATGCGGCAGTCGGTTCAAGCTCTCGCCGAGGAAGGGGCAACGAAAGTGTCCCTTAGCGTCACGGCTCAAAACCGGATCGCAGTGGCTCTTTATCAACGCATGGGATTTCAAACGACGAAAACTTTCCTCGCTCTGGTTTGGGAGAAGCCGCAAGGTTTGCACCGGCGCTTTTTTCCATTCTGAAAAGCTACAGAGGCCGGGTTCGAATTTGCTGGTACTCAATCCATCGCGGCCCGTCGTGCGCCTGCAAAATGATCATCCCTGGCGTGATGCGGTCAAGCGCCGGGTAATCCAACACAGTCTCGCCATTGATTCGAACCAGGCAATGCCGGTCCTGCACGTGCAGTTGAAACAGATACCATTCTTGCGGTTGAATACGAGGGTATTTTGCCCGGCGGTAACCGTATAGCGACCCAGTGGGATAGACTGCGCCTTCAACGTCGTGTAATTGGATTTCATAGTGAGGCTGGCTGCTTGCTCCTTCCGCCCGGAATAGCACTCCGCCGTTGGAATGCTTGCTGGCTCGAACATACATCTCAAGATCAAAATCCTTGTAGGTTTGCTTCGTGCCTAAATGGCCGAGTCCATCGCCTTTCAAGGTTTCCCCGAAAGTTTGGAAGCGAGGCGTGCCCTCCACAACCTTCCATTTATCCATATCGGACGGAGTGTTGTACAAAGCTTCCCATTGAATTTTGGAGGGCAATTGTTTTAGACGAAGATTGCGGAAGCGGATGGGGTAGGACAAGGATTGCAATCCTAAGTAGCCAGCGCGGAGACGGTATCTAAATTCGGGATGCGATTCCACGTTGAAGTCCTGAACCATTTCCCCGTTGGACCAAACCTGCAATTTGGGCCAATCGAAAACAATCCGCAGCGCGTTCCAATCTCCCTTACTTTTCACGTTCACAAGTTTGGGCGCAATCAAGGGAAATATCGACCCCATCGATTCCGGTTTGGGTGCTTCCTGTTTATGGAAGATCTTAATGGCGAAGCCGCACTCCTGTGGTGGGCCATACACAGGCGCGTGAATATAGATCGCAGAATCGATCCAACCTTTGACGTAGAATTCGCAGGAGAAATCGAAATTTTCGAGCGGCCGGTCAAAGCGAAGCCACGTCGGGAAATTGGCCGAGTCACTAACGGCAATGGAGCCATCGGAAACATAAAAAGCCGAAGCCGGCCCTTGTTGCACCGACCAGCCGTGGAGTGTAGCTCCGTCAAAAATGGACGTCATGCCGTCCTGAGCTTCGGCGGCATACGGCATTAAAGCGGCAGCGGAAGCGCTCAAGAATGTTCTGCGTTGCATCCTTTTCATCATAGCCATTAGGAGCGCTATCATATAGTGACCAATGAACCGAAGAAATTTTCTTAAACAAGTTGCGGGCGCCCCGCTCGCCGCTCTATTCGCGTTTGGGGCCAAGGATCCACGCCCTAACATCGTGTTGATGATGGCCGACGATATGGGCTTTTCCGACTTGGGTTGTTACGGCTCCGAGATTGCCACGCCCAACATTGATCAGCTGGGAAAAAATGGAATTCGATTTACGCAGTTTTACAACATGGCGCGGTGCTGTCCCACGCGCGCTGCCCTGATGACCGGGTTGTACCCGCACGAAGCCGGCGTGGGCCATATGGTTGATAAACATCCGGGCTATCCGTCTTATCAAGGATTCTTGAACGACCAAAGCGTAACGATTGCCGAAGTGTTGAAGCCCGCGGGATACCACACGGCGATGGCGGGCAAGTGGCACGTTGGCGAAGAGCGTCCGCATTGGCCAACTGATCGAGGCTTTGAGAAATATTTCGGCTTGATCAGCGGCGCAAGCAGCTATTTTGAGTTGGACGAAGGCCGGACCATGGCTATGGATGACCAGCGTTGGACACCGCCAAAGACCGGCTTCTACATGACCGACGCCTTCACCGATAAGGCTGTTGAGTTTGTCGATAAGTTTGGGAAAGGCGATCAACCCTTCTTCCTGTATTTGGCTTTCACTTCGCCGCATTGGCCGCTGCACGCAAGGCCGGAAGACGTCGCCAAGTATCGCGGCAAATACAAAGAAGGCTGGGACAAATTGCGCGAGCGCCGACATCGCAACATGATGGAAATGGGGCTCATCAAGAAGAGTTGGGGAATCTCGCCTCGTGACGAGAAGGCTCCAAGTTGGGATGAGGAAAACAACAAAGACGAACGCGACTTGGCCATGTCAGTCTACGCGGCGCAAATTGATCGCATGGATCAGAATGTTGGCCGGGTGGTAGCGAAACTGAAATCGCTGGGAATTTTCGAAAATACTCTGATTCTGTTTCTCGCCGATAACGGTGGCTGCGCCGAAGAAATTCATCGCGGCAAGGAAGGGGTGGCAACCGGGACCGCCGGGTCGTATGAAAGCTATGGTTTGCCTTGGGCGAATGCGTCCAACACGCCCTTCCGCATGTTTAAACATTGGGTGCATGAAGGGGGCATTTCAACTCCTTTGATCGCCCATTGGCCCAAGGGAATTTCGCACAAAGGACAACTGTGTCATGAGCCTGGCCACTTGGTGGATGTAATGGCCACGTGTGTTGATCTGGGAAAAGCAAAGTATCCCGCTTCCGTCAACGGGAAGCCGATTCGGCAAATGGCGGGAGAGAGTTTATCGCCAACTTTCAAGACACTGAAGCGGCCAGAGCGCCGCCCTATTTTCTGGGAGCATGAAGGCAATCGAGCTGTTCGTCAAGGTAAGTGGAAGATTGTTTCTAAGTTCGGTGGTGATTGGGAACTGTATGATATTGACGCTGACCGTACCGAACAGGCGAACTTGGCGGGCAAGCAGCAAGATCGAGTGAGGAAAATGGCGGCGCTGTATGACTCATGGGCTGAACAGGCAGGCGTAGTATCTTACGAAAAGCTTATACCAGCAAACAACAAAAAGAAGAAAGGTGACGCATGAGACGTCGTGATGCAATGGCTTCGGTTGCTTATCAAATTGTGGCCGCGGGGGCTCAGCTAAAAGCCGCTGCCGCTTATGACCGTGTTCGCATGGGGTTCATTGGATCCGGCCTTCGAGGTTCACAATTGTTAGGCGATTTCGTGAAATCCCCAGGCGTTGTGCCCGTGATGGTTGCCGACCTTTACGACGGTTGCCTGCAACGTGCGCAAGAGCAAACCGAGGGTTCCATTGAGACGACCAAGGATTATCGCGCCGTTTTGGATCGCAAGGATATCGACGCCGTTGTGATTGCCACTCCCGATCATTGGCACAAGAAAATGACGTTGGACGCATTATCGGCCGGTAAGCACGTTTATGTCGAAAAGCCACTAACCTGGTCGATTGAGGAAGGCCCGGAAATTATCGCGGCCGCCGCGCAATCCAAGCGGTTGCTGCAGGTCGGCAGCGGCGCCAAAACTTCCGCCGTCACGGCAAAGGCCCGCGAATTGGTGAAGAGCGGTGTGTTAGGGAAGATCATGCAGGTAAAGATGGTCAACAATCGAAATACTCCGGAAGGAGCTTGGCTTTACCCAATTCCACCAGATGCCTCCCCAAAGACGATTGATTGGCCAAAGTTCCTGGGCGACCGTCCGAAAAAGCCTTTCGATGCGAAAACGTTTTTTAGATGGCGCTGTTGGTGGGAATATTCCGGTGGCGTAGCTACCGATTTATTCGTTCACATGACGTCACAGTTGAACGAGGTGATGTCTGTTGAAGCCCCAACTTCCGTTGTTAGCCAAGGTGGTTTGTTCAAGTGGAATGATGGCCGGACTGTGCCAGATTTTATGTCTTCCATTTACGAGTACCCAGGGTTTCTAGCGGAGATGTCGGTGAACCAGTGCAATGGATTTGCGCCACGCATGATGCAGATTGCCGGCGCCGAAGGCACTCTTGAGGTAGGCGCGGATCGCATTGTGCATAATTTTGAACGCAAGCCCGACAACGTGCAACGCTACGGAAGCATATCGTGGCCCAAGGAAATGCGTGCCCGCTATTTGGAAACCGCTCGAAAGACTGC
>JAYVXT010000696.1:0-32851 GCA_043785065.1 Bryobacterales bacterium
CTTTGGGGCATGGCGTCTTCCCTCAGGCTGGAGAAGGCGTTCATCGGCACAAGTTGCCCATTGGAGGCCTTGAAGTAAAGCAGCGAAAGCAAATCGGAATATTCCTGATATTGCGGCTCAAGCTCCAACAGAACGCGGTATTGGTTGTTGTCGCCGTATATAGTGGAAACCCACTTGGGACCATATGCGGAGTAAATCGCCGATTCGATATCTTCGGCGCTTAAACCAAGCGACGCGGCGCGATCGCGATCAATAGCAACGTTGACTCGAGGGCTGCGGATCTGAATATCACTGGTAACCTCGGCCAAAGCGGGAAGCTTGGTCAATTCCTTTTCAAGCAACTGGCCGGACTTATAGAGCTCTCCGGCATCAGGTCCTTGCAGGGTAAATTCGTACTGGCTCTTAGAGCCGCGGCCGCCAAGCCGGATCATTTGCGGCGCGGTCATAAAGGCGCGGATTCCGGGAAGTTGATTCAGCTTCGGGCGAAGTTTCGCGATGATTTCGGTGACACCCAATTCGCGTTCCGACCGCGGCTTCAACGACACATACATGCGGCCAGTGTTTGAACCGCCGCCGCCATACATGGAACTGCCCCCGGATCCGGACATGAAGGTATCAACGTTAGGGTCAGCCGCGATAATACGCGCAATCCGCCGCTGCATGTCGTTCATCTTCGGGTAAGAAGTGCCTTGAATCGCCTCGGTGTTGACGTACATTTGATCGCTGTCCTGATCGGGAATAAATCCCTTCGGCACTTTGTCGAACAGCACCACCGTAGCCACCAGTACGCCGGCGAAGACCACTCCCATGATGGGCCTGTAGCGCAGCACCCAACGCAGGCTGCTGCCATAAATCCGCGCCAGGAACTCGATGAATCTTTCCATTATGTTGTATAAGAACCCGTGCTTGGCATGTACGTCATACCGCAATAGGCGGCTGCAAAGCATCGGTGTTAGGGTGACGGAGACAAGGCCGGAAATTAAGACCGCGACGGAAATGGTGACCGCGAACTCGCGGAATAAACGGCCCAGGATACCGCCCATGAAAAGCACCGGAATGAACACCGCGGCAAGCGACAGCGTCATGGAGATGATGGTAAAGCTGATTTCGCGCGAACCCTTAAGCGCCGCTTCCATCGGAGGCACGCCAAGTTCAATGTGGCGCACAATGTTTTCCAGCATCACGATTGCATCGTCCACCACGAAGCCGATGGATAGAATCAGCGCCATCATCGACAAATTGTCGAGGCTGTAGCCAAGCATGTACATCACAGCGAACGTTCCTATAATGGAGAACGGCAAAGCTAATGAAGGTATTAAAGTAGCCGAGAAATTCCGCAGGAATGCGAAGATCACCAGGATCACCAGGAATGCCGTCAGCGCCATGGTGATTTGAATATCGCGGAAAGCGTCGCGAATATTCTTGGAGCGGTCACCGCGAATAAACAACTCCGAGGAAGGAGGAATCATGGCCTGGAATTGCGGCATCATGCCTCTAATTTTGTCCACAACCTCTATGGTGTTGCTGTTCGGTTGGCGCATCACCATCAGGTTGATGCCCATCGTTTCTGAATCCTTGGTGTAAGCCCACGAAGATGTTTTTTCGTCTTCCACGCTGTCGACAATCGTGCCGAGATCTTCCAGCCGTACCGGCGCCCCATTGCGGAAGGTGACCACCGCCTTACGGTAAGCATCGGCATCCATTAACTGGCCATCCGCCTGAATGGTGTAAGCCTTATGTTGGCCGAACAACGCGCCGGTGGGCATATTCACGTTCCAATCGCGAATTGCCTGATCCACTTCATTGATGCCGATCTTCTTCGCCGCTAACTTATTTGGGTCCAGTTTGACGTGCACCGCGTATTTTTGGGAACTCATCACCATAACTTGCGCAACGCCCGGCACGGTGGAAATGCGTTGGGCAATCATTCGCTCGGCATATTCGCTCAACTTGCTCATCGGAAGTGTCTTGCTGGTAAGCCCCAGAAACATCATCGGAGAATCGCCCGGATTGTTCTTGCGGAAAGAAGGAGGACTGGGCATACCGCCGGGCAATAGCGGCATGGCCGCGCTTATAGCCGTTTGCACATCCACCGCGGCGCCGTCCATCGCCCGGTTCAAATCGAACTGCAAAGTGATCTGCGTGGACCCGATGGAACTCACGGAGGTCATCGAATCAAGTCCGGCGATTGTGGTGAACTGACGTTCCAGCGGAGTGGCCACCGACGAAGCCATAGTGTCCGGATTAGCTCCAGGAAGACTGGCCGAAACAACAAGCGTAGGGAAATCGACGTTCGGCAAATCTGAAACGGGCAAGGCATGGTATGCCAGAACGCCGAACAGAGCGATGGCCAGCATCAGCAAGCTGGTTGCGATGGGGCGTTTGATGAACGTCGCTGAAAAGTTCATGGTTTGGCTTCTTTTCCTTTCTCTTCGGGAGTTTTTTGTTTACCGCCGCCGCCTTTGGTGCGCTCGGAAACGCGACCGCCTGGAGCAACACGCAGATGGCCATCGGTTACAACAGTTTCTCCAGCCCTCAAGCCGCTAAGGATCACAAGTTCCTGGTCAATGCGGGCGCCTGTAGTGACCGGACGCATTTCCGCTTTACGGTCCTCCGAGATGACGTACACGTAAAGACCATCCTGGCCGGTTTGCACCGCTTGATTTGGCACCACGACGGAATTACGAATCGTGGCCAGCCGCAAAGTCACGCGCACAAATTGACCCGGCCACATTTTGCGATCGGTATTCGGAAAGGTTGCTTTTAGTTTGATCGTGCCGGTGCCCGAATCCACGTTGTTATCCACGAAGGTCAGAACGCCGGTATGCGGTTCGCCATCTTCTTCCTGCGGCGTGGCTACAACTTGAAGCTTGCCTTGTTGCATATATTTTTTCACGTCCGCCAGAACCGCCTCCGGCACCGAAAAGGTTACGTAGATGGGCTGAACCTGATTGATAGTCACCAGTTCCGGCGTTTGCAGAGAAACCACGTTGCCCTGTTTCACGGTAATATTTCCGGTGCGGCCATTGATGGGAGAATGGATTTCGGTATAGCTCAGCTGCGTTTTGGCGTTGTTCACGGCCGATTTGCTGGATTCGATAGATGCGTTGGCGCTGGCAATCGAGGCTTTGTCGGCATTGATGGCCGAAGCAATAACATCGGCATTGGTTTTATACAGCTCAGCTTGATCTTTCGAGGCCAAGCCCTCCTTGAAAAGGTTGGCGAAACGATCAGCCTGACTGCGTACGTATTTTTCTTGCGCCATTTCCCGCGCTAAGTTCGCTTCAGCCTGGCCCAGTACTGCCATGTCTTTCATCAGGTTTGCTTCAGCTTGGCGCAGCATGCCTTCCGTTGGACGGCGGTCGATCGTGAACAACAGATCGTCTTTATTGACATAATCGCCTTCATTGAAAGAGACTTTGGTGATTTCTCCACCCAATTGGGCCCGCACGGTGATAACCGAAAGGGCCTCCACATTTCCAATGACTTGTACTTCCATGGGAACGTCTTTCAGCACGGCTTTGGCTAATGTAACAGGCGCGTCCCCGCCGCCTTTCTTGCCACCTGGAGGCCCACTGGCCGCAGCGCCGCTGCCTGGCTTTGAACATCCCCAGTAACTTACTGAAGCGCCAAGTAAAAAGAGAAGCAGAAACTTTTGGCGAAACCGCGGGCGCTTCTCTCGAATCGAAACCCTCATCAACCCTCCAGCGAAACTACGCTTGCCCATTATAAAGCGCCGTCCGCAACTTCAGACATCGTTTAGAACACAAAACCAGTTGGGAAACAAAAGACGAATACAACGGGGCGTGCTGCGCTCCAATTATATCGGCGTCCACCGCTTGGGAAACGTTACCGATCATAACCATACGATGGCCTTCAACGGGATTAATCTTCGCCTTTGCACTTGACATTGGGGGAACAAACTTCGCCCCACACGGCAATAAACTAAGAAACCCCACAATGAAAAAGTATACAGTCCCGCGTAACGAATAACCAGCCTTATCCTCTAATCATCGCACCGCCCCAATAGCTGGACATTAGTCTAAAACGTCGCACTTGACAGCATGAATTTGTGCGGAAGCAATTTTCGTGCTTCTCTTTTGAATGCTTACATCGATCCCAGATTTGTTAATAATCCGTTGCCATGTTGATACCACACACCTACCGCTGGAACACGGAAACGAACCAGTGGCGCCTACCGGTTTCGCAACCAGTCGGCAAGACGCGCGCCCCAACTAGATAGGACTAGATCCGTAAGCGCAAGCCCAACGCCATGCGGACCTTTCTCATAAATGTGCAGTTCAGCGGGCACCCCGGCTTTTCGCAGCGCCAAATAATAGTAAATGCTGTTTTCCGCCGGCACGCCCGTATCGGCATTGGTATGAAACAGGAATGTTGGTGGTGTAGAGCTGGTAACTTGGTTTTCGCTCGATAAGTATTCCACCAGCTTCGGATCCGGCGCGTCGCCCAATAAGTTCTTGCGGGACCCCTTGTGTACGAACTCTTCTTTTGTGAAAGTCACCACAGGGTAGGAAAGGATGGAAAAGTCCGGCCGCGAACTGAACTTTTCGATTGGATCGGCAGCCTTTCCATCGCCGCTATCGAAGTGGGTAGACACGGAAGAGGCCAGATGGCCACCTGCCGAAAAACCCCACACGCCGATCTTATCGGGCTGCAGCTTCCATTTGATTGCATTGGCTCGCACCGTGCGAATCGCCCGTTGCGCGTCGCCGATTTCGACAGGATGGTGATACTTAGGTCCAAGGCGGTACTTCAGCACAAACGCCGAGATGCCCTGCGAATTCAACCACTGCGCGATTTGTTTGCCTTCATGATCCATCGCCAGCGCGCCGTAACCGCCTCCTGGGCATACCACCACGGCTTTACCGTTAGATTGCGGAGCAAGGTAGGGCGTAATCGACGGCTTGTCCACATCCTCTTGGCCCAATGCTCCGGGGGCTCCGGACGGCCAGAGTAATTCCGGCGTTGGGTCCACGGGGCCGCGGCGCTGGCCCATGGCCGCGCACGATACAAACGCAAATAACAGGAAACGTTTCATGCTTTCTCCAAACCGGAATTACTCACGCAAACGGCGAACGCTTCAACGCGTACTCCATGCTTTCTTTCGGCACTTCATACTTCGTATACGCCTTATTGCCCATGTACTCCAAATCTTTCACTCCAATCGGACTTGTGTAGAATGCATCGACCGTCATCTTGCGCGCCCAATCGAAGAATTTGGCCCCCGCGGCCAATGGATGCGCCGGCTTCAAACTGTAATCGGCGAAGTCCTTATGCAGCGCCATTTTCATCCCCGCTACTTCATCGGCGCGGCTGCGTTCCGCTCGTTCCGCCTCCACCAGCAGATCCAGCATCGCGGTCTGTTCGGGCTCGCCGGCATTGACGAAGCTCTTGCCGTACCGCTTGTTCATTTCCGCATCAAGCCAAGCAAGACCGCCATGATAAATCTCCGCCAATTGCCTATTCTGGCTGCAGAGAACATCAATAAACGGAGCCGTGCCGGCTTCCCTGGCGCTACCGGAAACGTCGTCGGCCGGAACAATCAATTCAGCCAACCGTTCCAAAGTCTTGAATTCCGGCGCGGACAATTCCTTGGCCTTATAGGCTCCTTTAGCTTTCGCGGAACTGGTTGCCTCGGCATGCACATGCTGCGCCGCGGCCACATCTTCTATCACGCCTCCGGTCGCCGCCACGGCGAAGGCTAGAGCTTTGATCAAGTCGCGGCGGCTAGGCCCCGTCTGCTCCATTTTCGATGGTTGTTCAATGTTTACTAAATTAGACATTGCCCTTCCTCATTTCATCGGCCAAATAATCGCACCCGCGCCATGCCAGCGCGTTGATCGTCAAAGTTGGGTTCTTATCGGGATTGCTGACGAATGAACCACCATCCATCACGAACAGGTTCTTCACTTCGTGCGTCTGAGTATAGCCGTTCAAAACGGAGTTCTTAGCGTTCGCGCCCATCTTCACCGTGCCCACTTCGTGAATGATCGTACCGGGCGTCGAAATGCCGTCGGACTCGCGCTGCGCATTGTTCAAGCCCGAAACTCTGCCACCCATGGCTTCAATAATTTGAGTAAAGGTGCGTTCCATGTGCCGCGCCTGCCGCCATTCGTGGTCGCTCCACTTGAAGTGGAACTTCAGCACGGGAATGCCCCATTGATCCACCACGCTCGAATCCAGTTCGCAATAGCTGAGTGCATTGGGAATCATTTCACCGCGTCCGGAAAAACCAACCGAAGCGCCATAGCGTTGGCGGATATTTTTCTTCATATCCTTGCCATAGCCATACCCGCGCGCCGCCCCGTGGAAGCTGCCTACGCCCGGCATGCCATAACCACCGCCAATTTCCACGTGATAACCGCGTGGGAAATCCAGCTTGTTGTGGTTTTCCCACAGCCACCAAGGCATATAAAGATGCGCTCCGCCATAACCGTCGGTATCGTAGTGCGGCATGCCTTCAAGCGCCGGAACATAGCCGCTTAACCCAAAGCCCACAGTGTCCATCAAATACCGCCCCACCAAGCCTGAACCATTTGCCAGTCCATTGGGAAATTCTTTCGATTTCGAATTCAACAGAATACGCGCCGATTCACAAGCGCTGGCGGCCAATACCACCGCCTTGCCGCGAATCACCCGGTGCTCACGCGTCTTTTTATCGACGTAAAGAACACCGTTCGCCTTGCCGTTGCCGCTCGAAAGCACTTCGCGAACCATGGCGTTATCGAACACTTTCACTAACCCCGTCTTCATCGCGGGGAAAATTTCCACCTGGCTTGAACTGTAGGCCGACGCCGTTTGGCAGCCGCGCCCACACTGCCCGCAATAGTGGCAAGCAGCGCGCCCGTTGATTGATTTCGTGATCACCGCGCGCCGGTTGGGGATGCAAGCAATGCCCAGTTTGTTGCTGGCCTTCTTAATCAGCATCTCGTGAACTTTGGGTTCCGGTGGCGCTTGGAATTTACCGTCAGGCGCGCTGCGAATGCCTTCAACACTGCCGCAAACGCCGATGAACTCTTCCGCCTTGTCGTAATAAGGCGCGATGTCCTCGTAGCTGATCGGCCAATCAAAACCCAGCCCGTCGCGCGTGTAAGGCTTGAAATCGTAATCGGAAAAACGGAACGACATGCGTCCGTAGTGGTTGGTGCGCCCGCCTAAAATCCGCGAACGAAACCATTCAAACTTGCTGCCTTCGCCAACAGTGTAAGGTTCGCCTTCCAGTTGCCAGCCGCCGCTGGTGGTGGAAAAAAACCCGAACGGTTTGCCTTTTCCGAAGTATGCAGCGCCGCCTTCCTCGGCTCCGCGATGGTCGTAATCGGCGGGAGTTTTATGTTCCAGAAATTCTTTGAATGGGTCCAGCATGGGCCCGGCTTCCAGCAGTGCGACCTTCAGGCCTTTGCCCGTAAGTACGCGCGTTGCCGTGCCGCCGCCCGCTCCTGAGCCGACGACGATAACGTCGTATACGTCCTGACTATTGGGAATCTGCGCCATGTGGACATTGCATCACAATTGACCTGGGTTTGGGAAGCGTCTCAGACATCTCAGACCTTAGGACGCTTCGCTATCGAATACGATTCCGCCTGTAATTGTTTGTACATCTCGGATACTCAACGTTTGGATCGGAGCACTTGGCGGCGCAAGGATTGTTAGGCCTGATGATCCAACGCCACCGGCGCCACCAATTGTCTAAGCCCTTCCGACGTCCTTTTTGATCATAAGGAATATCGAGATGGCCAGCAAACGTCCGGGTTTGATTCAGCGAGTGCGATGAAGCGCTATTTGTCTTGTTTACGCTCACCGCGGGCTGGACGATTCTCTTTGTTCTCCACGTGGCTGGGGCGCACATTTTCACGCGCAATGTGTTCCGGAGGACGTTGCGCGGGCCGGTCAGTTGACCCGGATCTTGCGGCGCGTGTGGGATCGGGGGTAGCGTGAATTTCCTGCCTTGGTTGAACAGCGGCGGGCGCTTGGGCTTGCTGTTGACGTTGCTGCGGCTGTTGTTGTTGGCGATCCTGCGGACGATCCTGACGGCCTACCGCTCTGTTATCATTAGCGACCGCGGGTGCTGGGGTCGAGGAGCGTGGGCTTACCGCCGGCTGTCCACTTTCCACCATCGAGCGATGCACCGGGCGGGCGTTGGAAAAATTCTCGCGCGACACGGCCGTCACCGCGCGTGGTGCGTTCTGGTTCACATAAGTGTTGCGATTGATGTTCTCCACATTATTTGTTCGCACGTTGGTGTAGTAGTTATTGATCACCGTTTTATTCACGATGGTGGTGTTATTGACATTCGCGCGCTCCCAATAACGAGGGGTAGCACGGAAACCTGGAGCCCAGACTTCGCCAGGACCTAGCGGCACCCAACGCACGGGAGCCACTCCAATTCCGACACTTAAACCACCAATGTGGAAGCTTACCAGCGCGGGGGCATAGACGGCGCGCACGGCGCGAGGGCCGGGGACCCAACACCAGGAATCGCGGTAATAGGCCCAACGGCCATAATGGAATGGCGCGAAGCCCCAGGAGGCATCGTCCACCCAGGTCCAACCCCAGGGGGCAACCCAGGCCCAGTGGCCATAGCGGTAAGGAGCCCAATCGGCGGCAACAGCGCGGGGGCGCCACACGCGGCCATATTCGGGGGCATCGAGCCATTCGCCGTTGGCGTCCAAATCTTCAGAGCCGATAGTCCCGGGAGACACATAGCGGGCCGACTCACTGCGGTCGGCTAAGCGGTCTCGGGCTTCGGACCATTGGTCGAAGTTATCGCGAGCCGGCATTGAAAGTGCGAATTCCAGACGGCCGTCCTGCCCATTCATGGCAGCCGCGCGGCGAGGGCCGAGATTGGTGCCGTTGACGCGCAACTCGCCCACATAGACGATGGCTTCGCTACGGTCGGGACCAAAGACATTGACACGGTATTCGCCGGGGCGGTTCACTTGCACTGTGCCGTTGGGGGTATCGATTTCGATGCTTTCGTTATCTTCGAGCTGCTTAACCCTGAAGTGGACCGCGCCTTCTGTAATAATAATGCGGGTGAAGCTGTCGTCGAGCTGATCGACATTCACGCCGGTGGAGGGTGCAACGCGGTATGCGGCGGTTCCGGTGTTCAGTTCGGCGCGGGAGCGAGGTTCAGTGTAAAGCCTGTCGCCATTCGTTAAAGGCCGGTTAGTTTGGGCAGGAGCCCAATCGGCAGTGGATGCGGCTTGGAAACTAACATTTCCGTCAATAAAAGATAGGCGCGCCACGCGGCCTGGAGGCTCGATTTCCTTTTCTTCCGATTGGGGTTGCCCCCACAATACGGCGGACAATGTAACAAGCCAGATCGAGCGATTCATGCTGATCCCTCCTACTGTACTCAACCCTTTTATTGCATTTTCGTTGCGTCCAAATAAGCCACTAACCTATTTAAGATGCGAATCATCCCGCATTGGGGTTACGTTCCGATAGCCATCTTAACCGTAAAGAGCCGACTCCCCGGAAGGAAACCGGCTCTTTTTTTGTTGCTAAACTACTTAGGGCAGCCTAGGGCTTTTACAGCGTCGGCCGGTAGATCTTCGAGAGCCACAGTGGAGGGCATCTTTGCTCCACCGGGGACAAACCATACTTCTACGCGGCGATATTCAATCTTCGGATCGGCCTTGCCGCCTTTGACAACAGTGCTGGTTCCGCAGAAATCGAGCTTCGCTGAGGTTGAATTATCCGTACCGGCATAACCAACCTTCACACGGCTGAGATCCATTGAGGGGCATATTCCAGTACCGGCCGTGAGGACCGCGGCTGCATTCAAAACGCGGCTATGGTCGGCTTGCGTAACCTTACGGTTTCCGGATGCGCGCATTTCCTCGCTCGAATCCATATGGCCAATGAGGATGACTTGCGAATTAGGATCGCTCTTTAGCTTGGCGGCCAGCACTTCGAGCAGGATGCGTTTATCGCAATTATTCACTCTGGAGCTGCGAGGAGCGAAGAACAGATCGTCCAGTCTTTCGGCAAGTGGCAACGAACGAACAGTAACGGTGGCGTTGGCGGTGGCCGTTGCGCCAAGTTCATCGGTAGCCGTGGCGGTGATCGTAATGTTCTTGCGTTGAATGCCTGGGGTTGTTTTATCGAAGGTGACGTTGGAGGAATCGAAAGTTCCATCCGGCGAAATGCTTCCTTCGCTCGCCTTGTAAGCAACGGAGACAGGAGTGCCGGCCGCGTTGGGCGTTGCGGTGGCGGTTAGCTTGGCTGTCTGGCCGGCTTCAATTTCTTGCGAGGTTGGGCGCAAGGAAACTGAAGGATTCCCCAATGCCTTTACTTCGACGGCGGCGCAACCGGACTTGCTGGTGTAGTTTGGCGCGGCGACGGTGGAACAGATTTCATTGCTGCCCGGAGCCTTACCCGTGGAATCGAAAACAATACTGGACGACGTATCGGGGATCTTCTGGCCGTTAACGGTCCAGGAGTAGGTTGCGGCGGCTGAGGCCGGCACGTCGGAAGTGACGGTAGCCTTAGAGGACTTGCCGGCAAAAACAGCAGGCGGGTCGACAGTAACAGTGACAGTCTTGATGGGAGCCGGAACGATCTGCAATTCCTGGCAACTGGTGGACGGTTCCATCTTCTTAATATTCACCGTGGAGACGGCGCAAATCTTATAAGGTCCGACGGGACGTCCGGTTCCGTCGAAGTTGTAAACCGTTCCGGATTGGGTGAGAGGGGCCGAGTTCAAAGACCATTTCGTGGTGACGATTTTCTTCGCGGGCGCATCGATGTTCAAGGTGAATGGCCGGGAGCTCATGTCGCCGAAGGTCAGGGGCGAGGTATCACCGGTAAGGTTGGTATTAAACACCGGAGGCTTGGTGTCGGCCAAGCTGAATCCAAGACCCGCGGTCAATTGCAGGCCTGTTTGCCAGCCTTTTTTCGAGATGAAATAGCTTCCGGGACCGGTGGGTAATTCAAACAGCCCGAAGTGGGGGTTGCCCGCCCAAACGTTGCGAGCGTCAAGTCGGAGGCTGGTGAACTTGTTCAGCCCGTACTTGATGCCGCCTCCGAAGTTGAAGCTGGGTTCGCCGCTGCTGCGCAGCGTGTTGAATTGGCTGATTTGAGCGCCGCTAACGAGGTTGCGACCGCTCAACAGGTTGACTTTCGCTTTATCGGTTGGGTTAAACCACATGCCGCCGCCGCCGGCCGTGACGTAGGGACGCAGCTTGCGATCCGCTTCGCCGAAGTACCAAACAGGGTTCAACGAGATAGAGTGGTTGCGCGCCCCGAAACCGGATTGAAAGGGCACCAAAGCGGGATTTCCCGCTTGCGGAAACAGGTTGAGGTTGTTGACGCCGTAGGAGTAGGCGCCCTCCAAGCTGAGATGCGGCGTGATTGTGCCCCCAAGGCGGATTCCGCCTAGACCTCCTTCTTCCAGCTCCATGCCGGTTGGTTTGTTCTTGTTGTTTCTTAACGAGTAGCCGCTATATCCGCCAAAGACGCCGAATTCCAACTTCTTTAGGAAATTAGGGACATCGGGGGATTGAGCAGTCAGGGTCAAAGTGGCGGTCGCCGCCAAAAATATAGATTTAATCTTCATATGGATATCTCTTGTGTCATTGGGAATTCGAACCTAGAGCGTTAAAGTCAGGAGCCTGAACATTTAAATCCGAGGGTAAAAGGGTGCTGTACACGCCCCGTCTGGCAACTAAAGCGTAGAGCCTTCCGGGCTCACTGGGAAGTGTGGTCAGGCACTTAATTTGCGCCGGCAAGGAAAGTCCATTGCGAACCAAACCACGCCAAGTGCGGCCTCCATCGGTGGAGAACAGAACTGTTGATTGCTGCGCGGCAAAGACTACATTAGGGGATTTTGGGTGAAACACGATGCTGCTGACACTGGCGCTCTCCGGTCCCTTGGTCTCACGCCAGCGGGATTGAGAAGTCTCCAGCAAGAAGATTCCGTGGGATGTCGCCGCCACCAGCGATCGATCAGCTGGGTTAAAGGCAAACCCCTCCCATTCAAAATTCTCCGATCCTAATCCGTTCACCGCGACGGGAAGATGGATCCAACTGGCGCCGTTATCCGACGACATGGCGGCTTTTTGCCGGGATGCTATAAGGACGCGACCGCCCCCATCCGCAAGGATGGTCCGAACCGCTTGTCCGTCGAATCCATGGTTGGCTAGCTTCCGCCAACGCCCGGCGACTCCGGTGAACAAACCATCAGCCGAAGCAGCCCAAATTTGAAGAGCATCGTTTGAGCCGAGAACGGCGACCGCCGTAAATTGGCCGCGTGATCCGGGAACTTCAAGAGGCTTCCAGGCGCCGCCGCCATCGGCGCTGATATATAGTAAGCGGCCCGCGGCAGCCACCAGTTCACCCCGCCGGGGAGAGGCAACGACGATGTCCGCATCGGCTGGTCTCATTGTGCGCCAAGGGCCAAGACGGCTGTAGCGAACTTGCGCGCCTTCATTGCCGGCAACGAACAAGGAATCGGCGGCTGCGAATAATGCGCTCTCTTGCCGTCCTTCGAATCCATTGTTGATGGACTCGAAGTTTTCGCCATTGGCGTCAGACCGGAGCAAGCCGCTGCCGGTGGCCGCATAAACATAACCGGATCCGTCCACCGCAATCGATTTCACAGCATTGGGTAAAACCGTTTCCCAACTGGTTCCTCCATTAAGCGAGCGCTGCAGACCGGCGGTAGTTCCCGCCCACACGCGGTTAGGAGAATTCGGATCAGGCAGGATCACATAAGTTCGATAGCTTGCTTCGGCCGAACCGTGCAGCTTAGACCAACCATCGCCGCCGTCTTCGGTGCGGTAGATTCCTGTGCAAGCGCTTAAAAAGAAGAGCCCACCCGCGCGTAGAGAGGGCGCGATGGAAAAAACGTCGGAATCGTCAATCATACCCTTATGAATCGACTGCCACGACGCTCCTTCATCCGTCGTACGCCATGGTAAATGAGGAGTTCCGGCGAAAATGATTCCAGGCGAGGAAGGATCAAAAGCCACGGAAACAACAGGCTGCAATTCGTTCTTGCCCGGCGGGGAAATGCGTCGCCAAGAAGCTCCGCCATCGCCGCTGAGGAAGACGCCGTCGGCGGCCCCGGCGGCAATTCGCTTTGGATCCTTTGCCCAAGCGGCCAACGCCCACACGGGTTTTCCTCTAAATTGCGGGATAGCACGCCAGTGGGAACCCCCATCCAGCGTTTGATACATTCCCACCCCGCTTTGATGGTCATGCGTGACGCCAATCAACATTTCTTGATCATCTTCCCCAGTAAATAATATGGCCCGAACTGTGGCGTTGGATTCGGCGGGAAACGGCATCGGATCCCACTGGTTGCCATGGTTTGCGGACCGAAACAGCCTGCCACCGCGGGAGGCGGCAATCAATACCCCGGATTTTGCGCTGACGGCGATGGCGTCACCTGCCCCACCAAAAGGTCCAACAGGGGCCCATTTTTCTATCATGCTGGTTTTTGCCGAACTATTCTTCGTGTTATCGGCAGATTTTGCACTATCCGCCCCATATGCCAAACCCATCCATACGCCGAGTATTCCGCCCAAAAGAGCGCATGTTCGCCAAGTGTTTCTCAAAGGGCGCGCACTATTCGAATGTTGTTCAGCTTCAATCACTTGCGTGTGGTAACACACCTCAGAATAGCAGAAATGGTCAATGACTCTCAACTTTAACTGGACGGATTGCATGGGGGGATATTAGTCCATGGACTAATCCTTATGGAACCAGCTCACCAATTTCTTCAATACTTAAGCAATTGTTTCGCCAAAGATGACTGCTCTTACCCGATTGGGTTCGTTCCGCGAAATGGCCCCTCTGCGAATTGAGAAAGATTGTGTGTAGCGCAATTGGCTTTGATTTGCGTGATGGATTGCAGAGTGCTTTGTTCACGACCGGATTGTGGCATGACGTTGCACGATGGCGAGTCAGCGCAGGGACTAAGTGATTGATGGAATTAGTGGATGCGAACTTTGCAGATGGTGTAATCCGCAAAAACACCTTACCTTTGGTGTCGTGGAGTAGAATTCTCACATTCGATCCTAACCTTTACAGCAGATTCGCCACTAGAGCCGCGATAGCATTACCCAACTCGATGTGCTGATCAGCATCCCAATGGATTCCATCCACACGGTTGGATGGCGTTACGCGGCCGCCCTTTCCGTCTTGCTCCCAGTATTAGGCGGCATGCACTCCTAATCACGGCTAGCAATCGATATTCCAACAAACGAATAACTGAAACTATGCTTGTATATCAACCGGAATATGAAATGCCCGGTCAAATCGCTTTTTTTGAGGAGCTTCGTATGTCTCACCCAACTCATCTGCTGTTACTTGCCTTTTCACTTACCTTGGTCTTGGGCCAATCCGGCGGCACCGGCGCCATTCAAGGCGTCGTTTCCGACTCTTCAGGCGGCGTCATTCCCGGAGCCACGGTTGCCGCGACCAACATTGCCACCAACAATAAAACGACTCGCGAAACTTCCGCGGCCGGCCTCTACGTTCTTAGCGCACTGCCCCCTGGCCGCTACATAGTTGAGGTTTCCGGCAACGGGTTCCAACCCCTTCGCCAGGAAAAGATCAATGTGGATGCGCTTACCACCATCGGCCTTAACTTCACGCTGAAAGTGGGCAACATCACCGACGCCGTCACTGTAAGCTACGCACCTCCGCAAATCAACACCGAAGACGCGCGCATGGGCCAAACGATGCGCAATGAAATGTACACGTCCTTGCCCCTGTCGATGGGTATTTCCGGGATTGGCGCCGGGCCACGCAATCCGCAGTCTTTCATCTACCTGATGCCTGGCGTGCAGGAAGGAAATCGCTGGGGCACGGTGAACGGTTCCCAGGGCTTCGCTAAAGAAGTCTATGTTGAAGGCGTGCCCGTTACCGATCCCATTTAACAAGGCGAAGGCCGCGCCATCAACCTCGGCTTCCCGGTCGATGCCATTGAGCAGTTCCAAGTGGAAACCAGCGGCACTAGTGTTGAATTCCAAGGCCAGGGCGCGGAGAATTACGCGATCAAGTCGGGCACAAATCAGTTTCACGGCTCGGCGTTCGAGTTTTTCCGCGACACGATGCTTGATGCCCGCAACTTCTTCGCGGCGAAACGATCCAAGGAAAACCAGAACGAATTCGGCGCCACGATCAGTGGTCCCATCATCAAGAACAAACTGTTCTTCTTCGGTGTTTACGATGGATGGCGCTATCGCGTGGAAACGGCGCCAACCTTCCTTTCCATTCCCTCCCCAAAAATGCGTACCGGTGATTTTAGCGAATTTCCAGTTCAGATTTTCGACCCTCAAGCACCGCGGGCTTCACCCGGCAACCTTTTCCAGGCAACGTGATTCCACCTAGCCAAATTTCATCCATCTCGAAATTCTTTCAGGAGCCGCTACCCGACGTGACTCGCGCTGGTATCCAGAACAACTACCTGGGCCAGCTCCCCGTCGGATATAACAACGACAACCTCACCATTAAAGGCGACTACAACATGACCGATCACCAACGGTTGACAGCCCTATTCACTTGGGGGCGTCGCGGTCAAAGCGGCCCATTCCGCGAAGTGGCCTCGCCGCTGCCGTTCCCCTATCCCGATTCGCGCTCTGTCAAGGAAATTCCCACCGTGGCGCAGTTGAAGCACACCTGGACCGTGACGCCCACCATAGTGAACACTTTCAGCTACGGCTTCAACCGCTTGTATGTGCCGATTGAAAACATCACCAGCAGTGGCCAATGGGCAACTAAGGCCGGCATTAAAGGCCTGCCCGCGGGCGAAGCATCGAATTCGTTTCTGGAAGCCGCATTCGCCGGACCCAACGCCCCTACTGGCTGGCGCGGCGTTAACTCACGCGCCTTTGAAGACGTGAATAACAGCTTCACCCTGCAAGACGGTGTGAATTGGCTGAAAGGGAAACATTCCATCAAGATCGGGTTTCAGCTGCAGCGCTTGCAAGACAACGTCCAAAATGAAAACACTGGCACTCTATTTAATTCGACCTTCAGCAACGTGAACACAGCGGGCTTCACCGCCACCGGAGCCTTGAATAGGGCCTCGGGCAACGCATACGCCAGTTACCTGCTGGGCGCCTTGAACGCGGCCACAGTGCTTGACGATGCCGTTGTGCGGATTGGCACGCGCTTCCGCAGTTCGTCGTACTGGGTGCAGGACGATTTCAAAATCATGCCTAAGGTCACCTTGAACTTGGGCCTGCGCTACGATCTCTACCTACCCTATAAAGAGGTTGCTGACCGTTTCTCCTTCTTCGATCCCACTTACCCGAACCCTGCGGTAGGCGGATACCCAGGCACGCTTCGCTTCGGCGGCAACTATGCTCAGGGATCACTCAGCTGCAACTGTAGTGGCGTTGTGAACAACTACTACGGGAACATTGGCCCGCGCCTTGGCGCCGCATACGCCATGAATTCCAAGACAACAATACGCGCCGGTTACGGCATCATGTATACGCGCCGCGGAGCAGTTGGGGGACGCGAAGGCACCCGTGGCGGCACTGGTCTGCTAGGCATCAACGCCAGCGCCCCGCTTAGCCAGTTGGATGCTTACACACCGGCCTTCTATTGGGAAAACGGCATCCCGGCTTATCAGAAAGGTCCCATCTATGACGCTGCTTACGGCACTGGCTTCGCGACGGGGCTGGGTTCCGGCAGCACCGTCACCTATGGCGATCCCACTGGCCAGCCGCCTCGTTACCAGAATTGGAACTTCTCCGTGCAGCGCGCGGTGACCCAATCGACGGCGCTCACGGTTGCTTATGTTGGCAGCAACGGCAAATATCTTGCCGGCGCGGGTCGTGGCATTTGGTCGAACCAAATGCAACCAAAGTATCTGGTCTTAGGCACGCTGTTGCAAACCGCCGTTACGCCGGCCATCATCACCCAAGCGCAACAAAGATTTCCCGAAATCCGCCTACCCTACGGCAACTTCAGCGGCACATTAAGCCAGATGCTGCGTCCATTCCCGCAATACCCGGGCGTCAGCGACCCGTTTGGAAACGTTGGCCAATCGAACTACAACGCACTGCAGTTGGTGGTGAATCAACGCTTGTCGCAAGGACTGACTGCGATGTTTAACTACACCTTTAGCAAGTCGTTCAACAACGTCAGTGGCGGTCGCTCCGCTTATGAATGGGGCAACGCCAAGACACTCTCCAATGTTGACCAGACCCACGTTATGAATTTCGTCGTGGCATACGATTTAATTTGGGGCAAAAGCCGCAAGTTCCAACTCAACCGCGCCCTGGGCGGATTGGTGAATGATTGGAAACTTTCCGCCATCACCCGCTTCCAGACCGGCATTCCGCTGGGAACCATTGCCGCATCCTGCAATTTACCGAACGCCGGCGGCTGCAACGCAAGTTATGCCGCGGGCTTTTCCGGTCCGGCCCGTATCAACGGGACATGGGGCTCGGGCGATCAGCTTGGCTCGGCGCCGCCATCTTATGTGGACAAGGCCGCGTTCGCCAACCCTGCGGCGTTTGTGTACGGAGACACGCCCATCACGATGGCCTACAATTTGCGCAACCCGCACCTGTTTAATCAGGACTTAAGCATCCGCCGCGAGATACCTGTGCTTGAACGATTGAAGTTTGAGTTGCAGGTTGATGCGTTCAACGCCTTTAACAACGTTCGTTTCGGCGGCATCAACACCAATATCAGCAGCGCCGCGTTCGGCAGGGTCACGAACCAGGCCAATACGCCGAGGGTATTCCAAATTAGCGCCCGATTCCGCTTCTAGTTCAGGGCAACAGCTTGGCCACTAGAGCTGCAATCGCCTGACCCAGCAGGATGTGCTGGTCCGCATCCAAATGGATTCCATCGGCGCGGCTGGCTGGTGTTACGCTTCCGGCATCGAAGAAGTGGCACTCCATCGACGAAGCCATTTCACGATAGGCATCGGCGAGCCCTATGCAACGCTCTTCGCCTCCGGCAAACTTCGTTGCAATCGCACCCCGTGGAGAAGAAATCGGCGGAGGGGACACGATCAAAACTGGAGGAACCGGCATGCCCGGCTCGATGGGCGCGCGCCGAATTTCGTTTACCAGCGTGGCCACACCCTGAGCCGCTGACCAGGAGTTGTTATAGGGATGCGAAAACTGAAAGTCATTGGTTCCCAGCATGAGGATGACCAACGACAAAGGCGAATGCATCTCAATTTTTTGAGCCAGGCCACTCATCCCATTCCTGCCGCGCTTGAACGGATCTTCCCAAACCGTGCGGCGTCCGTTGAGGCAATCTTCGAGGACTCGCGTATCGTGCCCTGCCGCGCGAAGGGCGATTTCCATCACTCCCGGCCATCGCGCATCGAACGGGAGGCGCTGCCTGGTGTTGGGGATGATGCCCCAGGTAAGCGAATCAGAGTAGACAAGGATTTGCCGCATAACCGTTATTTACAACTAGTAACATAGGTATGTAGTACCATTGCAACGAATGCGCCGCGCCTTAGCCATTTTGCTCACATTGCTGGTCGGCTTCCCGCTGATCCTACCGGCATTTGTGTCCGGCGCGAACGCGAAGCTGCCCGTCTGCTGCCGCAAGAACGGAAAGCATGGCTGCGGCATGGCCAACATGACCAGCCATGCAGTGAGCGATTCCACGCAGCCTTCAATCCAACGCGTTAAAGTGAAGTGCCCGTTTTACCCGTCCAACAATTCGGGACCGGCAACAAGCCTTGCTTTGGACCATGACACTGCCCAGCTCTTTTTTTCTGAAGTTATAAGCCACCCCGCTTTGCATGCGCAGACGGAAGCCCGCTATCGCATCTCTTTTACTCGCGCTTGTCAGAAGCGCGGCCCTCCTGCTTTTCTCTCCTAAACTCCGTTAACCGCACTTGTCCGCTGGTCAGGAGGGTCCATGTATTCCATTCGAGTTCTATCTATTTTTGCTGTTGTCTTGCCATGCGCTTTCGCGCAGGAAACCATTAATTTCGCCACCGTCAGTGGACGTGTGGCCGATCCATCAGGAGCCATTGTGCAAGCCGCAATAGTTACAGCGCGCCACATTGATACCAACACGTCTATCGCTACGCAAACCGATGCCGAAGGACTCTTCCGCTTCCCTTATTTGAAAATCGGGACGTGCGAAATCCGCGTGCATCACCAAGGCTTTGCCAACTCAGTACGAACGATTCAACTAACAGTCGGCAGTGCGTTCGACGTACTTATCCCGCTCTCCGTGGAATCAAAGGAGACCAATGTCATCGTCGATTTCAATACGACCGCTATTGAAACATCGCGCAGCCAGATTGCCGGTACAGTCTCGCAATCAGAAATTAGAAGCCTGCCATTGAACGGCCGCAACTTCCTTGATATCGCGTTGCTTGTCCCCGGCGTTTCGCCCACCAACACAGCCAGCAACCAGCTCTTCGCCGAAACCTCAGCCGTCCCTGGCCAAGGACTCTCGGTCGCTAGCCAACGCAATTTTTCCAACAGCTACATTGTCGACGGCCTCTCCGCCAACGACGACGCAGCCGGCCTAAGCGGAATCTTCTATGGGCTTGACGTGGTGAATGAGTTCCAAGTGGTCACCTCCGGCGGTCAGGCCGAATTCGGACGCGCGTTGGGTGGTTACATGAACATGGTCACCAAGAGCGGAACCAACGTGATGCATGGCGACCTCTACGGTTATTTCCGCAATCAGCGGTTTAACGCGGCCAACCCACTGTCTAACGGGAAGCTCCCATTGGCGCAGGCGCAATACGGGGCAAGCATTGGTGGTCCCGTTAAGACCGACCGTACTTTCTATTTCGCCAATTTTGAACAGCGTGTTTTAAATCAAAGCGGCCTGATCACCATAGCACCGGCAAACGTGGCAGCAATCAACACGCGGCTTGCGGCTGTGGGCTATAAGGGCGATTTTCTCACCACTGGCCTTTACCTCAACCCGGTCCACAATACGAATTTTCTTGGCAAAGTTGACCACCAATTCAGCAGTAACGATCAATTCACCATGCGCTACAGCCTATACGATGTGCACAGCAAAAATTCACGCGGGGCTGGTGCGCTGAACGGATCGTCAGCTTCCGCGGGCTTGGATAACACCGACCAAACCATCGCAGTCAGCAATGTGCTGACACTGTCGGCACGGACGATGAATGAAACCCGCAGCCAGTTCACCTACAGCAATCTTGAGGCTTCCCCTACTGACTTGAACGGGCCCTCGGTCAGTATTTCGGGAGTGGCCAGCTTCGGCCGCCTTACCGGTTCACCCGCCTTGCGCGTGAACAAGCTGTATGAAATTGCGGACAACGTTTCGCATCAAGCAGGGGCCCACGCGCTTCGCGCAGGCGTCGATATCCTTTACAACGATCTGACCATTACTTTCCCGCGGGCCAACAAGGGAAGCTATGCGTTTTCCTCGCTCGCCAATTTTCTTTCGGGAACATACAATGCTTCCGGCTACACGCAAACTTTTGGGAACACGGTGATTCCGCAAACAAATCCCAATATCGGTTTCTATGCGCAGGACGAATGGAAAGTCACCTACAACCTGACTCTGAACCTGGGCTTCCGCTACGATCTGCAATACCTGAAAACAATCAACACGGACCGGAACAATGTTTCCCCCCGGGCTGGCTTTGCCTTTACGCCTTTCGCCAATCGCCGCACGGTGATCCGCGGCAGCTACGGGTTGTTCTACGACCGGGTGCCGCTACGCGCCGTGGCCAACGCCTTACTTTCCAGCGAAAACACCACGACGCTGACCGGCACAAGCCAAGTGAACATAAGCCTTTCTCCAACGCAGAGCGGCGCACCGGTATTTCCCAACGTGCTAACCTCGCTGCCCACGGGCGTGTTGGTGAACTTCAGCACCATGGACCGCAACATCCAGAATGCTTATTCAACGCAAGGCAGCTTTGAGGTGGAACATCAAGTGACGAACACAAGCACCCTCAGCGTTGGCTATCAGCACTTACGAGGGCTGCACTTGATCATGGCAATCAATCAAAATGTGCCCACTTGCGCAGCGGTAGGAACCAACAACGGATGCCGGCCAAATGCCACCTACGCCAACAACAGCCAGTATTCGCCGCGAGCAGATTCAGTCTACAACGGCTTGCATATTTCGTTCGTCCAACGGCCAGTGAAGTGGGGCAGCTATCGCGTGTCTTACGCATTTTCCAAATCAATGGATGATGTATCCGAATTCTTCTTCAGCGGACCAATGGATAACTTCAACGTATGGCAAGATTACAGCCGGGCCGACGACGACCAACGCCATCGCATAGTCTTTAATGGAACCGCGCGGCTGGTTTACGGCTTGCAACTTAGCGGCCTGCTGCAATACTACTCGACGCTTCCTTTCAACATCACGACAGGGGCCAACACCATTCAAGGTACGGGCGCGCGCCCCACGATTAGTGGCGCATTCATTGAGCGCAACGCGGGCATCGGGAACGATTTGTTCGCGATCGGCACGCGCTTAAGCCGTACCTTTACAATCACCGAGCGAGTTAAAATGGAAGCAATCGCCGAGGCCTTTAACATGCTAAACCATCGTAACAATCTGACCCGCAACGGTTCGTTCGGCACAGGGGCGTATCCATCAAACCCCTCGGCGGCTTTCGGACAAATCACTGCGGTCAACGATCCGCGCTCCATGCAATTCGCGCTGCGGTTCCATTTTTAAGGAGACATCATGTTCGCAACTTCTATCTTTTTGTTAGCAACCAGCATTCACGCCGGAGCGGCCGCAACGCCATCGCGCCAGCCCCAATTGGCGGTTGGCCAGGGCCAGGTGAATATGGTGTTCGGCGCAGGCTTGTCCATCTTCTTCACTTCGTCGAACGATCAAGGCGTCACGTTTGGCGCACCGGCGAAGGTGGCCGATGTGGGGGCGCTTGCGCTGGGCCGTCATCGTGGGCCGCGCCTTGCGATTTTGAAAGATGCCCTGGTTGTGACCGCGGTGATTAGCGGCAAGGCGGGCGAGGGTACTCATGCACATGGTTTGCCTGACAATGGCAACCTGGCGGTGTGGCGCTCCACGGATAAGGGGCGCACCTGGAATCGCGCGGGCCAAGTGAACGATATTCCGGGCGCGGCGAGGGAAGGTTTGCACGCGATGGCGGTTGATGCTAATGGCGAGTTGATTGCCGTATGGCTGGACTTGCGCGATAAGGGGACGCGGCTTTACGGGGCGCGGTCCAAAGATAGCGGGGTAACTTGGTCGAAGAACTTTGTGGTGTATGAATCTCCATCGGGGACCATTTGCCAGTGTTGCCATCCGACTCTTTCGATCGATGAAAACGGCGGCGTGTGGGTAATGTGGCGGAACGTGGTGGATGGTTCGCGCGATTTGTATGTAGCCAATGCGAAGGACGGGATTCATTTCGAGCAGGCTCGCAAACTGGGGGAAGGCACTTGGAAACTGGAGGCTTGCCCGATGGACGGTGGCGGGCTGGTGGTGGAGAACGGCAAGGTCTATTCGGCATGGCGGCGCGGGAGTGATGTTTACGTAACCAGCCCGGAATTGGCGGAGAAAAAATTGGGGGCCGGTAAAGATGTTGCGATCGTTCGGGGGCAGGCGGGGACATACGCGGCCTGGACTCAGGATGGTGGGATTCAGCTTCAGGCGCCGGGCGCGGTAACTCCGGTGGTGCTGGCCAAGGAGGGCGGGTTTGTGAATCTTGTTAAGTTGCCGGATGGATCCGTGTTGGCTGCTTGGGAGAGTAAGACCTCTATTGAGACGGCCCGGGTGAAGTGAGCTGGGCGAAGTATGCGGGGGTTTTTCGACTAGGACTAGCGGAGCACTCCGGGATGCTAATCTTCATTGGTGCGGCAAGATCTGTTGAAAAAATACAATAGGCTTGTTGGGCCGGCAAGGCGGTAACACCGTGAAACGCGGCGCGGTCCCGGCGGGCAGTGCTACCCTGGAAAATGCGCCACAATCCCCTCTTCTTACCCTACCTGGCGTTAGCATCGGTCTGCTTTTTCTGGGGTACCACCTACCTCGGCATCCGCATCGCTCTCGAAGGATTCCCTCCACTCGTGTTAGTCGGAACGCGCTTCCTAATCGCCGGTGTAATCATGCTGGCCATCGCGTTTTCCACTAACGCAAAATTCCCACAACGCCGCCAACTCTGGTTAACCTGCCTCTATGGAGTCATGATGCTCGGCGTCGCCAACGGAGCCCTCACCTTCGCTGAACAATGGATCCCCAGTTCGCTGGCCGCCTTGATGGTTACCACCGGCCCCTTCTGGCTGGTCGGCATTGAACATGCTACTGGCGGCGAACGCATCAACCCCCGCGCGCTCTTCGGCCTTTCCGTCGGATTCTGCGGCGCTCTATTGCTCCTGATCCCCAAAGAGGGATGGGACCACTTCGATTCCTCAATTCTGAAAGGCTTTCTACTGCTGAACCTCGGCGGCTTGTTCTGGAATGGCGGTTCGGTGTTACAGAAACGCCAAAAACTCGAAACCCATCCGTTTGTGAGTGGCGCGCTGCACAATTTCGCTTGCGGCATTTTGTTCTTTCCGCTCGCGTTGCTCACCCCGCACGCACCCGTCGTATGGAAACTGAACAGCACCCTGGCCCTCATCTACTTAGTCATCTTCGGATCGCTGGCAGGCTTCAATTCCTACATCTATGCGCTCGAACGCCTGCCGGTAAGCGTCGTATCCATCTATAACTACATCAACCCCGCAGTAGCCGCCATTCTTGGCGTCTGGTTCTACAATGAGCCGATGGGCTGGCGCGAAATTGGCGCAATGGTGGTAATCTTCATTGGTGTGGCCATCGTCAAACGCGCCCACGATTAGATTCCCCGTCGATCAGCTTACAATACAAGAAATCAAGGAGAGTTCCCGTATGCGACCTTTAGGGATTTGTTTATTCATCAGTACCTGCCTTCACGCCCAGCCGGCAAAAGAAGCCGCCATGAAAGCCGACCTGCTGGGACAGATCGACTCCATGAAGAAACAGACGCAGGTGATGGTGGACTCCGTGTTCAGTTTCGCCGAACTCGGCTTCCAGGAAGTGGAAACGTCGAAGTATCTCACCGCTATCCTCGAAAAGGAAGGGTTCACCATTGAGCGCGGAGTAGCGGGAATTCCCACAGCATGGGTGGCCACCTGGGGCAAGGGCAAACCGGTAATCGCGCTGGGTTCAGACATTGATTGCATCCCGCAAGCATCGCAAAAGCCCGCCATCGGCTACCGTGAGCCAATGCTGGCGGGCGCACCGGGTCACGGCGAGGGCCACAACTCCGGCATGCCCTTGAACATCACCGCCGCGCTGGCCGTCAAGAAAATCATGGAGCGCGAAAAGTTGCCAGGTACGCTGAAGTTGTGGCCCGGCGTTGCGGAAGAACAGTTAGGCTCGAAGGCTTACTACGTGCGCGCCGGCGTGTTTAAGGATGTGGATGCCGTACTGTTCGCCCACGTCGCCTCTGAATTCGGCGTCAGTTGGGGCGGCGGCTCCGGCACAGGAATGGTTTCCGTCGAATATCAGTTCAAGGGCGAGAGCGCCCACAGCGCCGGGGCGCCATGGCGAGGCAAAAGCGCCCTCGATGCCGTGGAATTGATGGACATTGGCTGGAACTTCCGGCGCGAGCACTTACGATTGGCGCAGCGCTCCCACTACGTAATCACCGATGGCGGCGATCAGCCGAATGTTGTGCCGCAGAGGGCCTCGGTCTGGTATTACTTCCGCGAAACCGATTACGACCACATCATGGACTTGTGGAAAATCGGCGACAACATGGCCAAGGCCGCGGCCTTGATGACCGATACGACGTACACGTCGCGCTTGCTGGGAAGCGCATGGCCAGGCCACTTCAGTAAGCCAATCGCTGAAGCGATGCACGATAACATCAAACGCGTCGGCCTGCCGCAATGGAGCGACGATGATCAAAAGTTAGCCAAGGCCCTGCAAACCGAGTTGAAGGTTCCGGTGAAGGGGTTGCCCGCCAAGATCGATGAACTGAAGGGACCTCCAGCGCCGAACACCGATGGCGAGGTGCTGCCCACCAATTCAGGGTCGGACGACATCGGCGATGTTTCATGGGTCGTGCCCACCGTCACCTTACGTTACCCGGCCAACATCTCCGCCGGGCCAGGGCATAACTGGGCGAACGCAATCGCCATGGCCACGCCTATCGCTCATAAAGGATCGCTGGCTGGAGCGAAGGTGCAGGCGCTCACCGTGCTTGATCTGTTGATGCATCCGGAATTGGTGGCGAAGGCCTGGGACTATTTCAACAACGTTCAAACCAAGGATCGAAAGTATAAGAGTTTCCTGCGGGCGGAGGATCAGCCGGCATTGTGGTTGAACAAGAAGATCATGGAGGAGTATCGGCCCGCTATGCGGAAGCTTTACTATGATCCGGCTAAGTACGATACCTATTTGGAGCAGTTAGAGATTCGATATCCGGTGGTGCGATAGCGCTTAAGTTTTGACATGGTGCTAAATGTAGTAAATCATGATGCCGCGGAGTGGACAACTGCGCGATAAGAGGTGCATTCACAAGCAATACATTCGAATCCGAACGTACTGATACTCACATGCATACATGGTGATTCCGGCTCTTTAGCCCGGCACGTCGACGCGCGGCGCAGCCAACAGGTAGAGTCGAGGATGGGCGCGGGTACTGGCATACAACCGCCGACCCGTTTCCCATCCCCGCTCATCAAACCGGACGTGCCGATTTCCAGCATCCGGCTTTCCGACCGCTTTCGCCGCAGACTCACGAACTCGGGTACCACGGCCCTTGAAGCCGCGCCATGCCCGGAGACCAGATACAGCACCCCCCGGAGCCTGACCAGTACCTTGCGAGGGCACAGAATGGCTCATATTCGCCTTGCGATACAGCTTGCTCTGAAAGGTCCCAGAGAAACTTCGGTGTTGGTAGACTCTTCGTCAATCGCCTCTCATTTCCTCCTTCACAAACACACCAGAAGCAAGGTTCCTTCCCCCACTGGTAATCTCGCCCTTCGGGGCACATGCTGAATCCCGTAACCATCTGAGCATGGGAGTATTTGTTAGGAACACTTTTATTCAGACGTTGCGACACAAGAAAACTATTTTTGTCCGTTCTTAATCTGCGTCAGCATGATCTGTGTCACTTGATCCACAAAAGTCCTTCCTCGATTGATTAGATTGTCCCGGGTCATGTAGTCCAGTTCGATGTCAGGGATCGTACCAATATTTTCTACATATGGCGCCGAAGGCAAATCCGGTGCGGATGCAGGCGCATTTCTCACGACCAAGGTATTCGTGTTGCTGAAACTCGCCTCGGAGTAGAAGAGTGGCCAACCACTCACCGATCCACCGCCACCACTGGTCCGCATACCGACGATTACGCCGCGTTTGTTGTCTTGCATCATCGCCGGGAAGATATCCGCAGCGGAGATGGAAAATTCATCAACCAGTATTACCAACGGTTTGGTATAGGCCAGTGACACACCTGTGCTATCTACCGCAGGGTTATTCTCTAGCGTCAAGGAGCAGGCTGGGACTCGACCTGTGCGCCCTCGATTTTCTTTATACGCCGTTTCAATTACATTGAGGTAGGCTGAGTAAAGATCGATCACCCATTGATCGGCGCGGGCGCGTTTGGCCGCATCCAGTGAATTCTGAAAGGAGGTTAACAACGAATAGGTTGGACGCAATTCCTCACCGAAGAAATAGAAACCAGGTGTGGGAATCAGGTAGGATGCAAGACTCAACATGTAGCAATCGCCACCACCATTCCTCATCACGTCCACAATTAGGCCGTCGGTATTCGCTTGGAAAAACGCAATCTCCTGCGCGATTTCCCGAAGCGAAGTTGCGTTGGTGGAGAAAGCCGGCACCCTAAGGTACCCAATCCTGGAGCCCCCCGACGTAAATGTGCCCGAAAAGTGGAATTCTCCTGCCACTGTTCCGAGCCTTTGGGTGAATCCGGCGGGCAAAGCAAACACTGGAGCTTTGGAGCCGATGCCAAGTAGATAGCGCCTATTCACGGTTTCGCCTGTCTCTTCGTCAACCGTCTCGCCACTGAGTAGAGGATCGTTGTCAGCCATCTTCCAGTTCCGCATTTGATTCAGCAAGGCCATGTAATCCGGAGTTTCGCCGCCAACCGATTGCTTTAGCTGTGGCGAAGGAACCCGGCCGATCACTTTGCCCGTATAGCCAGTCTTCGTCCACGGGACGGTGTAGGTTTCCATATTACCTGCATTTCGACGCACCACGACAGAGGCGGACGCCCCAAGATCGAGCGCCCTGGGGTAGACCGAAGTGGGCCGAAAGGTTATGGCATCGGCCAGATAGCGGCGCGTAGTTCTAGGGCTGCCCCATTGGCGGGATCGGCTGAAAACTGTTATCCATTCTTCCATGGTTTTTCCGTCAACCGTAACTACTTCGTCGCCAGTTTGAAAGGGGAATTGTGCGACGGGTAAGAGCGTTCGGTTGATGCCCTCAATCAGCAGTTTGCCATCGTAAATATCAACAATAATTCCAAGGTCGGCCACCATGCGGTAGGGCGAACTAAAGGAGGAATGCGTGTCATGCAAGTTTGAAACATATTCGGCGGCGATTTCGTAGAACTCTATATCGTCCTTCGATGCGCGAACGCGGTCCAACCAGGGCCCTATCTGAAGTACGTCGAACCCGAACGATTGTTTTTTCCACTCATAGGGGGCATAGCGTTTCGCGTAGAGGGCGGCCATGTTCTGAAAATCGCCGACCTTCTGGTCAGTGGTCAGTTGAGCAAATATTGGTACCGTGGCAATCGACAACGTGAGGAATAACAGGTGAGTCTTCATTGAAATATGTCTCCATCCATTCAGTTTTTGATCTACATCCAAAGGGTAGTTCGCCAATGTGTGCGCTTCCATTCGTAGCGCTAATTGTAAATGCGTAGGATCTGCACTACAAGTGCTATTAATATTATTTAATATCCTTCGGTTGCTCTGAAAGGTTCCCATTTACATCGCAGCGATGCGACAAGCTGAGTAGCGTTGGGAGTTTCGCTGGACCTTCCTTTGCGCCTTACTTTTCTTCGCCGCCGATTGGGATACGCTCCTTAAGGACGCGCCACATTTCACCTTTTGAGGCCTGCTCAAGCTTTACTCGCATTACGGCCTGCCAAGTTGCTCGTCCACCTTTCCGTGGCCTTTTTCACGAGGCTTCGACACACGTCGTTTCCCATCTGAGCCGCTCGTTAGCTACTGAACATTATCTCCAATTGTTCGGTGGGTCATTCCCCCACTGGTAATCTCCCCCTTCGGGGCACACGGTGAATACCGTGACCACCATCTGAGAATGGGATCTTCTCGCACCTAGGAAACATCCTTCATCAGAAAGGTACTCCGGATATTTTGTCGTGGAATGCCGGCCCGTTTTGTAAATGTTGAGTAAATGTTCGCTTTTTATTCCTGTTCTCCGGTTATTATGGGGAATCTTTAACCGCTAAAACCGATGGAACCTCATACCCCCACACGCCTGTTGATGATCGACGACGACGAGAAATTGTGCCGGCTAGTGCGCAATTATCTGGAGCCTTTTGGCTATTCACTGGATACGGTTCATACCGGGCCGGAGGGTTTACGGAAGGCACTTTCAGAACCCTACCAATCGATTTTGTTGGACGTGATGCTGCCTGGAATGGGGGGCTTTGAGGTACTACAAGCGCTTCGCAAAAAGTCAAATGTTCCAGTGCTGATGCTGACCGCGATGGGCGATGAAACAGACAGAATCGCGGGATTGGAATCAGGGGCGGACGATTACCTACCGAAGACCTTTTCAACACGGGAATTGTTGGCGCGCCTTAGGGCTGTATTGCGCCGTTCGGTATTGTCGGCGGCTGCTACCGCGGCAATCGGGGAAGCGGCCATCGTTAACGGAGGATTGTGGATCGATCCCGAATCGCATAAGGTTGCGCTGGATGGACAGCCGTTACCCTTGACTCCCGCCGAGTACGATATTTTGTTGTGTTTGGCGCGCGGTCTGGGCCGGGTAAAGACGCGTGAACAACTATTGCTGGAAGTAGCCGACCGTGATTTTGAGAGTTTCGACAGAGCGATTGATGTTCACATTTCGTCTTTACGGCGGAAATTGAATGATGATCCCAAAGCGCCCCGGTTCATAGAAACGGTACGGGGAGCGGGTTACCGCATGCGGCGGCCGGATGATGAGCCGTGGGAATAAAATCGCTTTCTTCGAAGATCCTTTTGCTGGCGTTGCTGAACCTGGTAGGGCTGGCCGCACTAACCACATTTTTGATGCGCGGCAGTTTGGAATCTTTTGAATTCAATCTGATTCGCGAAAAAGTGCTGGCGGTTACCAACGAAATCACACTGGAGTTGGAGGAAACTCCCGCTGAAGCTCGTACCGGATTGTTGGGCAAATATCGCTCGCGGATGCAGATGGATTTCTATCTGTTCGGCAACGAGGGGGATCAACTTGGCGGGCCGTCAATTGTGTTGCCCAAAGAAGTGAAAGAAAAGTTGAAGGACGGTTCAAGACCGCCCAGAGAGGATCGCCCGCCGAAGTTCGAGGAAGGCCGGCATCGGGAAGAGCCGCGGTCGCGCGACTTCAGACCTCCGCCGTGGGGTAAAAAGGGTGGTCCTCCACCGGAGCGCGGACGCGGTCCCGGTTCGGTGTTCTATGTTCGAGCCGGTGAACCTGGCCGCTATTGGATCGGCAGCCGGCTTCCGGTTTATGATCCGGAAAAAGAAGGTCCGCCAATGAGGGGAACGCTGTTTCTTGTTTCCGATTCCTTATTGGGGCACGGCTTCTTTCTTCCGTTTGTTCCGTTGTTTCAGTTTGTATTGGCCGCGTTGCTGATCTCCACATTGTGTTGGCTGCCTTTTATTCGCGGCCTGACTAAGTCAGTGAAACGCATTGAGCACACGACAGGGCAAATCGCTGATGGCCATTTTGACGTGGATGTCAGCGAAAAACGAAACGATGAGGTTGGCGCGTTAGCGGCATCGATTCAGTTGATGTCCTCCAAATTGAAGGGCTATGTGGAAGGACAAAAGCTTTTTCTGGCGGGTGTGGCGCATGAACTTCGCTCGCCGCTGGCGCGCATGGAATTGGAGGTGGAATTACTTGGCCGGAGTGCAAGCCAGGATCAACAGGGGCAGCTTGCCGATCTTCGCGAGGATGTTGAACTTTTGCGCGGCTTGGTGGATGAGTTGATGTCATTCTCCAAGTCGAGCATGCGTAGTGAACCCTTACCGCTTGGCCCGGTGAATGTTCTGGAGGCATTGCAGCGCGCCGTAGCGCTTGAGGCTACATCGCAGTGGCGGACCACTATTCAGGTCGATGAGGAATTGCAAGTACTTGCGGACCGGGAGTATCTATTTCGTGCATTGGCCAACCTGATAAGGAATGCCTACCGCTATGCGGGCGCCGATGGACCCGTGATCGTGACGGCCGAGAGAAAGGGGAAGCGGGTGAACATTGTGGTTTCCGACAATGGTAATGGCGTGCCCGACAACCGGCTTGAAGAAATTTTTAAACCTTTCTTCCGGCTGGAGACGGCCCGGGATCGTCAGAGCGGCGGCACGGGCCTTGGGTTGGCGATCGTGAAGAGTTCCGTGGAGGCGATGCAGGGGACTGTGAAGGCGCGCAACAATCGGCCGCGTGGGTTTGCGGTGGAGATTAGCTTGGAAGCTGTTTCGTGAAGTTTACGCTACTTGGGGAAGCAAGATTGTGAATTTGGTTCCTTTGCCGATTTGGCTTTCCACTTGGATCACGCCCTTCATTTCTTCCACGGCATGCTTCACGATGGAAAGGCCCAGGCCTGTTCCGCCCGTCTCGCGGGATCGCGCCTTATCCACGCGATAGAAACGTTCAAAGATGCGGCTTAAATGTTCGGATGGAATGCCGATTCCCGTATCGGTGACTGTGATGCGCGCTGTCCCATCCCCTGGGACAAACGTTTCCACGCGGACTTCGCCGCCATTGCGGTTAAAGCGGATTCCGTTATCCAATAGATTGATGAGCGCTTGCTCAAGACGTTTGCGATGGCCCAGCACAAGTGCGTCGGCCGAACCCATGCGCACCAACAGCACTTCCCGGATTTCCGATTCTGCTTCAACGACGCGCAGCGCGGAGCCAATAACGCCATCAATCGAAAATGGCCGCGCTTCTTCTAGAGGCGAGCCTGACTCGATTTCCGAAAGCGTCAACAAGTCCGCGGCCACGTTGCCGAGCCGGACGGCATGGCGATGGATAGTCGCCACTGATTTTCCCTCGAAGGATTCCGGGGCAAGCCCGCCTTCAAGAAGGGTTTCCGCATAACCTTGGATGGCGGCGAGAGGCGTGCGCAATTCGTGAGAAATGTTGGTCACGAAATCGCGCCGGGCCCGCTCCAATCGTTCCAGCTCCGTAACGTCGCGTACAACCGCAATGGCGCCGGTGGAACTGAAGGGGCGGGCGTTCACTTCGCAGCGAAGACCACGGTTAATCGTCAATTCCATGCGGGCCTGGTGAGGTTGCCCGGTGCGGATGGCCTCGCTCAACAGGTCTAAAAATTCCGGAGCGCGCACCACGGTTAACACATGCTGCCCCGTTTTCAAAGGGCCGGAAGAAGCGCCACAGTATTCTACGAAGGTATCGTTTCCGAATGTGATGCGCATGTCTTTGTCGACGGCTAGGATGCCTTCAGCCATGTTGGAAAGAATGAGTTCGCGCAAGGCCAATTCGCTTCTGGCTTGGCGGTCAAGCTCTTGGATCTTAGGATGGATATCACGCAGACTTCGCGAAAGGGCCCCCAATTCATCGTCTCCCGAAGGTAATTTCACTTCAGCGGATGGATTTTCCAGAACACCTTCCACGAACCTTCTTTGTTGTTGAATGCGACTGTCGGAATCAGAAAAGTAGAAACCCACTACCAGTACCCACAGTACCGTTGCGCCAGCGGTCGCCAGCAGCATTTGATTGCGTATGTCCGCAGCATGCTCCGCCGCTGCCACACCGCCTTGCGCTTCGGCAAGATAGCCGGCATAACAGCTCAACATCACGCCCGCGAAGGCGAAAAGCAGTGTGGCCCACAAGAATGATTTGCTAGCTAAGGGACTGGCCATTAAGGTACCACCATATCGTACCTGGTAGGCAATTTAGAACCTGTCATGTAATTGACACATAAAATTCATTCTATGCAATCGTTTATTCATGGCACAATCAGAAACGTATGTCTGACCAAAGCGCGACGGCGGAGACTTCTTTTAACGCCGCGGTTGATTTGAAGTCCTCCAACTTATCCCTTGATCGTGAGTTGAGCTTACTTGGCTTTCAACAGAGGGTTTTGGAAGAAGCTCAGGACCGCAACAATCCTTTGCTTGAGCGGGTGAAGTTCCTTTCGATTTTGTCGTCTAACCTGGACGAGTTCTTCATGGTGCTCGTTGCCGTGCTGAAAGGCAAAGTGGACCCGAACCTTTCAAGTCCCGCGGAAATGGAACCGCCGCGTGGCAACAATGTTTCCCGTGGAGAACCCCGTCCACACGAGACGCCTGAAGTATGAGTTGCTTCGCCGATTTGCTACTCGCGGATTTTCAATTTTGGTTGAAGCACCAGGTGCGCCGGTTCTCGCGCCGGATCTTTTAGACGAGCAAGTAGCAAGGAAGCGCCTTGCGCCCCCAATTCATAGCTTGGCTGTTCAATGGTGGTCACAGGAGGCGAGAAGCAATCCAGCCATTCGGCATCGTCGCAACTGGCCACGCGCACGTCTTCCGGGTTGCGAAGGCCGGCATCCTTCAGCGCCCGCAGCACGCCGGTCATCATCATGAAATTCGCAGCGAACACCGCGGTTGGGGGCGGATCGAGCCGCAGCATTTGTTGCGTACACCGGTAACCCGATTCAGCGCCCCAGTCGCCTTTGAAGATATATTCTTCGGGACTC
>JAYVXT010000697.1:0-3834 GCA_043785065.1 Bryobacterales bacterium
AAGACAAGTATCCCTCGGCAACCAGCCGTCCGGGTCGGTCATTCCACGGATCGCCCCTCGGAACTCGTTTTGGTGTAGAGTTTATCAGTACAGCCATTCACTTCGTACCAACGGAAGCTTATCGAATCCCTAGGGTCCTTTGTGAAACACCCGGTTTGGCACGCCACCGGACAAGGCGATTTCCGCCGACGGTGACCTAGGCTGAGTGACATCATTAGGCAATGAACAAGACCAGCGCGTTGATCGGTGCCGTTATGGCAATTTTGGTGATCTTCATGATTCTACGAAAGAGATCCCGCTAGTCCCCTAATGGGTTCATAAAGGGTCCTTTGCGCAACGTGGAGTCCGCGCAGATCATCGGGCGAAAGGGTTCCCTTTTGGCCCATCGCGGCCGATTTGTAATCGGCCTCGGTCTTACTTCAATCCCGCCACACTCGCGTGCCGGAACAGCAGACCTGACGCGGCGAATAACGCCACGTAGACACCATGCCCGATGGCCATATTCCGCGCAAGGTAGGGCGGTGCGCCCGAAGGCAGCGTCACGGCGATCAGTGCGAGCGTTGCCGCCATCGCGAACAACGTGAAGGCCAACCCTCGCGCCTTCAGTCGCGCGAGGCAGGCTCCAGCGCCCCCCAACGCGAGCACGCTGTAATACCACAGGTTCGCTGGATTTCCCGAGTCCGCGACGTGGACCATGTTCGACCATGCTAGGGCGAATCCGGCCACCAGCGCCACACCAACGCCCGCCTTGTACGACCACGGGCCCATCCTCCTCGCGATCAGTGCAATCGCCATCCCCGTCAAGAAGAATAGGACATAAACCCTAACGAAACCGCCCACGCCCCAGTGCCAGTCCTCCACAAATTGCGATGCCACCAGCGGCACTATCCACACTGCCAGCGCCCCCAGCGCCACCCGCAGCATCGTCTTTCCCAGTTGCGACATATGAATTGCGTGCTCCCTAGCGATTGCCACCAACGTCTCGCAAAAAATCCGCAGGGCGAACCCGAACAATCCCCTCCCAGCGTCCCTGTGCTCCCGGCACAGGTCGTGAAATGTCTGCGCCATGCCCTCGCCGAACCGCTCACCGAAAGGCCGGGGATACAGCCGCAGCATCATCGCATACCAAGTCCGGTAGTGCCGGCCCGCGCCGTTAGTGGCCATGCGCCAACCGTCCTTCCGCCACCGCCATGACGCCGCGATAGCGCTTCAGCTCCTCTTCCAGCGCCCCTCGCCCCGCGCCTGTGAGCTCGTAATAGATCCTCCGCTCGTCGTCCATCTCTGGATCGACCCGCTTATCGCTTTCCCGGACTAGCCCTGCCTCCGTCATCCGCCCGATCGAGCCATACAGAGTCCCCGGGCCCATCTTCACCTTGCCCATCGAGTCCGCCTCCACCTGTTTCATGATTCCGTACCCATGCAGCTCCCCCATCGAAAGTGCTAGCAGGATGTGCAGCACTGCGGGGGTCAGTGGAGCTTGCGCCGTGCTCTTCTTCGCCATATACTGAGACTATATCCATTGCGGATACATGTCAAGCCTAATCAACATGGAACACTTGGTCTCCATAAGTTCCAGATCCGCGCACAGCCGGATAACCTAGTTTAAGAACAAAAACGACGCTGCTCAATGAGAAGCCTTTTCGCCGGTCCCCACCAATTCCCAACTATCTTCCCCACTTCCTGAACCACTTACAGCCTCAAATTTGGTTTTGATCTGGCAGCTCAGGTCAATCAGCTTCACCGTGAACTCGACTTCCAATATGGTTTGGTTGCTATCTTTCGTTCGCTCATATTTGCGGTTCCTTTTGTTGGTTAAGCTCGATGCTGTGGTTGGTTCAAGCTCACCGACCGTGGGCCGGTTTTATGATCCTTGGTTGTTGCCTCTGAAAAGGGCCTCCGCCCCCGCGCAGTCAATGGCGCGGCCCTTCGGGTTTTGGTTCCTCCCGCTAAAAGGCGGGCGCGCTCCAAAAAAGTTGCTGCGCAACTTCTGATCCCTTGACCGCGCACCCCGCGCGTTCGCCACGTGGCAGGGGTGCATTCATCCGCTTGCACGCGGCAACCATAGGAATGCTTTCTAATTGCAATCCGTTACGTAACGCGTTACGGTATGAAGATGATCCGGTCCATTCGTCACAAAGGGTTGAAACGTCTTCACGAAGACGACGATCCGCGCGGCGTGATGGCAGAACATGCCGCTAAATTGCGCGATATACTGGCAAGGCTTGATGCTTCCCGAATCGCTTCGGACCTGGATTTACCGGGTTTCCGGTTGCATCCGCTGAAAGGCGAGTTGAAGGGATTTCATGCTGTCACCGTTCGCGCCAACTGGCGGGTGATTTTCAGGTTTGTCGAAACGGATGCTTACGATGTTGATTACGTGGATTATCACTGAAGGAGGACTTGAACCATGCCCATGAAGAACCCGCCCCATCCCGGAGGTTTTGTAAGGCGTCAGTGCATCGAGCCCTTGGGCTTGAGCATCACCGACGCCGCGGTTGCGCTCGGCGTTACGCGCACGACGCTATCCGAACTAGTGAACGAGAAGCGCGGCATCTCACCGGAAATGGCGGTGCGGCTATCGAAAGTATTCGGGGGCAGCGCAGAGAGCTGGCTTGTGCAACAGGCGCAGTACGATCTTGCACAAGTGGATGCAGGGCATTTGAAACTCAAGCGGCTGGAACTGGTTTAGAGAGAACTCCCAATGTTGAACATTAACTACGATTTCAAATGACTGACGGGTTGATAATTGCGGCGACGATTGCAAGGCCAATTTTGGCCGTTTAGGCTCAAAAGGTTATTGAACTGAGGCGCGCTCAACGTCACCGGCGTGACCAGATTTTCAAGACACTCATGGCTACGAGAGCCGAACGATTGGCCGCCCCTCACATCGAAGCCCTCAACATGATCAACCTTGAATTTCCTGTTTCCACGGGTTTTAAGAAAGTCAGAAGCGCGTGGAAGGCTTATCTTACGCATTTAGAGGAAGTTGTTCCTGACGAGCTGCTGCGTGGCATGTTCTTTGCAAGAAGAGAGGAATTGTTCGTCGATTTACTTTACGAGATGGGGACGGCGCTTAAATACGACTTCGATAATACGGAGATAAGCAAGGATATTTATAGTACGGTGTTTCACGGAATGGAAGATGCGGATCTAAACATGATCCGGGAATAAAGTAGTCCCAATGCGTCAGACCGAGCATGCCAGTGATAGAAAATCAGCGGAAAACGCAATCTGAAGGTATTCGCGCATGCCCATGATTTGTTTCAGAAAGGGTAGGTTTCGGGACGAAACAAATGTGCTTCGTGCCCCTCTCGTGAATCACGCTACACTAGTCTTGACATGCGCCACATGGCAGGTTACGGTTCGCCATGATAAAGACCATCCGCCACAAAGGATTGAAACGGCTCTTCGAGCAGGACGACCCGAGCGGAGTAAACCCGGAGCATGCGGGGAAGCTGAGAAATATTTTGGCAACGCTGCACGCCGCGCCCACGGTGGAACACATGAAAATGCCGGGGTTTCGGTTGCATGCACTCAAGGGCGAGAGGAAGGGCTTCTGGGCGGTTACGGTACGTGCTAACTGGCGCGTGGTTTCTTTTCGATGAAGGCGCGGAGGATGTTGATTATGTCGATTACCACTGAAAAAAAGCAGCCCATGACTATGAAGAATCCGCCGCACCCCGGCGCTATCGTATGGCAAGAGTGCATCGAGCCCATAGGCTCTTCGGCGCTTGCGAGAAGTTACCCGGGTATGCTCACGAGAAGTTGACCACTTAGCCTGGAGACGGGTGGGTAGTTTGGCCACGCTTTCTGGAATTCCCTGGTCTCGACCTC
>JAYVXT010000698.1:0-3825 GCA_043785065.1 Bryobacterales bacterium
GCGTGATATCTTGAGGCGAAGAATACTCATCCGGTCGATGACTTACTCCCGCTCTGCAAGGGATAAACAGCATGGCGGTAGGCGCAATGCGCGACATAAAAAGCGAATCATGATAGGCGCGGCTGACCATGCGGTCGAACGGGTGAATCCCGCAGGCTCTTTCGAGCGCCTCTACAACCATCGCGGAACAAACGGCGGGGGCATCGGCGTTCAACACCTCCCTGGTGATCCGCAAGCCGCGCCCGGCGCCCACTCGATCACACGCGCGGGTAAGCGAGGCCAGCATCGCATCACGGCGGTCAAGGTCGATGTCGCGGACATCCACGCTTAATTCCACGAGGCTGGGAATACTGTTCACCGCACCGGGAAACACGTTGCAAATTCCGGTAGTGGCCACGGTGTCAATTGCGCCGCTCCCCTTTGCCGCTGCTTCCAACGCTAAGGCGATCTCGGCCGCGCCAAGAAACGCGTCGTGCCGCCCCGGCATCAACACCGCCCCCGCATGTCCCCCTTCGCCTTCAATCGTGATGCGCAAGCTGGCGGGCGCTGCGATGGCCGTAACCACTCCCAACGGCACTCCGCGCTTTTCAAGCAGTGGCCCCTGTTCAATGTGCAACTCAGCGAAAGCATGATAGTAGCCTTGCTTCAACACTACTTCTTCCAGCGGCCAGGAGAATCCGGCAACCATGCGCACCTGGTTCAGCGTTGCTCCCTGCGCATCCTTTAGCCGCTCCCCGTCGCTTGCGCTAAGACTACCCGCAAGGAAGCGGCTACCTAAGCAGCCGATTCCGAAACGGGTTGGCTCCTCCGATGTGAACAACAGCAATTCAATGGAACGCCGCGGCTTGAATCCATCCTCGCGTAGCGCACGCATCGCCTCAAGCCCACCCAATACGCCAACCGTTCCGTCGTAGCGCCCAGCGTTGGGAATGGCGTCAATGTGCGAGCCCGTGCCGACAGCGGGAAGATCAGGCTCGGCGCCGACCCAACGGATGAACGTGTTGCCCACTGCGTCTTCCCGAATCGTAAACCCATCGCACAGGGATTTCAAGAAGGTTCGAGCTGCTAAGTCCGTTGCGGTGTAAACCACGCGAGTTACAGCGGGCGCGGGAACTTCCGAATAAGTGGCCAACTGGTCTAACTCCGCCATTAGACGCGTTTGATCGACTTTCATAAGTTACTAACCGGCGGGATGCCGGTTCCAGTCTTTAAAAATAAGATATTTTGCCGGAACTTTCCCCAATGCCCCAAACCATTGCGGACAATATGGCCCCATCCAAATAAAATCACCCGCATGAGCCGGATACCAATCATCTCCCAAACGGTAAATGCCACCGCCTTCCAGCATCAAAAGGCCATGTTCCATCACATGAATTTCCACCATGGGCAGAGTCGCGCCCGGCGCGAAGGTCATCGTGTTCACGGCAAAATCGAAGGCGAAGTCATTGGGAATCAATTGGCGAACCTCAACCCCCTCATCGCCATTCAGAGCTTGGCCCAGTAACTTGCCCTCGTCACCAACAAATGCCTTCGGAGCCTTCGTTCCCGCAAGCGGCTGGTAGGGCTTTTCAATCACAATCGCCCTGGCCGCCGTTGCAGTTGTTATGGAATGCTTTTCAGCGGCGGGAAGGTAAGCGTATTGGCCCGCCGTCAACACGTGTTTAGCGCGAGCAATCCCAACCTGTACCTCGCCTTCCAGAACATACACAAACCGCTGCCATGGCGCGTGGCCAAGCACTCCGCCCGCATCGAATTCCACGGTGTACTGGGTGAAAGCCGCGCCAATGCCAGGGGCGGCATGCACAATGGCCGTCGCATTCTTCATTCCTGGAAGCGGAGCCCGCACAAATGTATCCGGAGTAAGTACGGCATGATCGGGCCGCCACTCGCTTCGTGTATGTCCTAAGTGATGCAAGTTACTCACCTCCCGCGGGCCGAATAATATGGCCGCTTCCTGTTTCTACTATATTCCCATTGTCAAAAATTGTTACGCCTCTGCGTATCGTGCGTTTGACCACGCCACGGAGGAGTTGGCCCACATAGGGGCTCTGCTTGTGCCGGTATCGCAGGCTTTCGGTGGTCACCTTAAAGACGGCCTGGGTATCCACGATCGTGCAATCGGCGTCGAATCCCATGGCTACCGACCCTTTGGTTGGAATATGGAACCGCTTGGCAGGGGCGGTTGCAATCAAGTTGGCAATGGCGGGTAGCGGCATGCCACGCTGGTGCGCGCCGGCTTCCAGCAACACGCCGAGAGTGGATTGCACGCCCGCTATGCCCCCCCACAAACGGAAGAAGTCTGTATCCGACTTCATTTCCGGCGGCGCGGGGGAATGGTCGGAAGCGATGATATTAACTTCGCCCAAAAGCACTTTATCCCACAATAAATTCCGCTCCGCCATGGGCCGAAGTGGTGGAGAGCACTTCGCCACGGCCCCCAGCCGCTCCAAATCCTCTTCGGTGAAGGTTAAATAATGAGGGCATGTTTCAATTGTGAGATCCACGCCCGCAGCGCGCAACTCCGCGGCCAACGCCACGCCCCTGCCGGAACTCACATGGACAATGTGCAATCGCGCGCCCACGTCGCGGGCAATCAGCGCCGCCCGTTGAATCGCCTCTTGTTCGGCCAGCATCGGACGGGAATTTAAATAGTCACGCGCCGTTTCTCCGCCATTCGACCGAATGCGGCGAGTAAGTCCCTTGATCAATTCCTCGCTTTCCGCATGAACGGCTACGGGCAAGCCCCAGCGGGCGGCAACGCGCATGCCTTCGTACAAAGTCAGGTCATCGGCGCGCTCAAATTCCGGCAAGCCAGAATCACACATAAAGGCCTTAAAACCAATCACACCGCGTTCGGCAAGTTCATCTAGTGTATCCAGATTGTTTGGAGTCAACCCGCCCCATAGGCCAAAGTCGGTGATTGAAGATTGCTCCATCGCCCGGTGCTTCACGTCGAAACTGGGGCCGTCAAAAGTGCACGGCGTGGAGTTCAACGGCATGTCAAAGAAGGCAGTGCCACCGCCTGAGGCGAAGGCGCGGCTGCCGCTTGCGATGCCTTCCCACTCAGTGCGCCCCGGTTCGTTGAAGTGCAGATGGACGTCGATAAGTCCGGGGAAGACGGTAAGACCTTTGGCGTCGATTTCCTGCGCGCCCTGGGCAAGATCTGGCGCCACGGCCACGAAAGCCCCGTTTTCTATGGCGATATCGGCCTCGCGCACGCCATCGGCGTTGACGACGGATCCTCCACGAATAACCAGATCAAACATGTCTTTTGTTCATTGTTGCAGAAAGCGAAGCCTGAAAAATCGCCACATTAGCCCGCATAGGATAAAATCCAAGTGGATGCTTCGCTGCACTTTAACGCTCACGTTTGCTCTTCCGCTGTTCGCTGTTGGATTATTCGCTGTCGAATTCAATCGCGAAATCCGGCCCATTTTGTCCGACCGCTGCTTTGCCTGCCATGGTCCCGATACAGGCAACCGCAAAACAAAAATGCGGCTCGACGTGGAGGCCTCCGCCAAGGCCGACTTGGGCAAAGGCCGCTTCGCCATAGTACCGGGCGACCCTACACAGTCGGAACTGTTCCGCCGTGTAACTTCCGATAGCAAGACGTTGCGAATGCCGCCGGCTTACGCGGGGCACGATAAACTTTCCGAACCAGAAATCGAAGTGCTGCGTAAGTGGATTGCCGAAGGAGCCGCCTATCAAAGCCACTGGGCATTCATTGCGCCCACGCGCCCCGTTCCCCCCTCGGTGTCCAAGCCCGAATGGGTCGGCAATCCAATTGACGCATTCGTGCTGGCCCGGCTCGACCGCGAAAAGCTC
>JAYVXT010000699.1:0-12187 GCA_043785065.1 Bryobacterales bacterium
CGCGGATTATTCAGCATGCTTTCCGCAGTGGCTTCCACAATGCGGGTTTTGCCCGTCCCGGTAGGCCCTAGGAATAGGAAATTTCCTATGGGCCGCCCAGGAGGATTCATCCCAGTCATGTGCATCTGGAACATGTTCACAATCTGCTGAACAGCCTCCCCTTGGCCGACAATATGCTTGCGCAGATTCGCTTCCAAACTTTCCGCATCCCGTCCAGTTCGGCCTGGATCCAGCACTTGATTTAATCGAACCATAGTGTCCATTGCAAAATCTTCCGTACGCACAGAGGCGCTCTCCATCAAACTTTTGGCAACATCCTTGCCCGTTGTTTGATTTCTTCCATTTCGCTCGCGCGATTGCCAGGTTGACGAGAACATATTCCTCCGCCTACTACCTAAAGTTTTTTCTTACTTCCTAGGGGGTCGACTCGGACGGATTTCTACTCTGCTTACCAGAGTTCGTTCCGGCATCCTCAACACCGCTAAAACCATATCGGCAACATCCACCGGACTAATTTTCCAATTTGACGCCGCCGCATTTTTTTCTGCTCTTCCAAATTCCGTGTCCACGCTGCCCGGCATTATGGTCGTCACCCGGATATTGTCATACCGGTGATCCAACATCATCGCCTCGGCCATCCCGTTCATCCCAAACTTCGAGGCATTGTATGCCGCCCCGGTGGCAAACGGATTTTTCGCCGCCAAACTACTTAACTGAATGATGTAGCCACCGCCCGCCGCCTTCATTCTTGGTATGGCCAGACGGGAACAATGAAACGCTCCCGTTAAATTCACATCAACCACACGCTTCCAATCCAATAGGCTCATCTCACCGGCCGGCAGAAACACACCGATCCCGGCATTGTTCACCAATATGTCCAAACTGCCTAAGGTCTGATCGGCAAACTCGTAGAGATGCAATACGTCTTCTTCCCTAGAAACATCGGCTGGAAATCCGAAAACCTTAAGACCTTCACGTCCTAATTCTTCCACCGCCTTGGTGACGCTTTGTTGCGTCGTCCCTGTCAACAATACATTCACACCGGCTTTAGCCAATGCTTCCACCACCGCGCGCCCGATGCCTCGCGTGCCACCGGTCACAATTGCTTTCTTTGCTTTGAGTTGAGTTTCAGTATGGGTTGCCATACTTCGATGCTATCTTAAGGAAGAGCCCTCGTATTTAATTATGTGGAGTCTGTTCTGGTTACGAGTCGCGGCCGCCTTGTACTCCCTGGGTTTGCTGCAAACTCTTTTAACATTGTTCCGCCGCGGCGAAAATCTTGCCGCACCTGTCCGAACCGCCTTTTCGATAGGCGTGGTTTTCCATTTTGTCTCCCTTGTGGAGCGCGGATTCGCCATCGGCCATTTCCCCACCTCCTCGGTTTATGAATCCCTTTCGCTGTGCGCCTATTTCTTGGCGCTGACCCATTTAGTCATCGCAAAATGGTACAGGTTCCCATCCCTGTCGTTCGTCGCCTTTCCCATCGTTTTTCTATTGACAGCCTTCGCCGCGACGGAAATACCCACCGCCGGTTGGGCCGATGAAGGTTTGCGCAACGCTTGGCTTATTTCTCATATTTTACTGGTCACTTGTGGCTATGCCGCGATCGTGGTCACGGCGGCTTCCGCGGTTTTTTACCTGCTTCAGGAACGCCACCTCAAAGCCAAAACCGTTGGCGGGCTCTTTAGCAATTTACCCCCGCTTGCCACCCTCGATAGTTTGACGTCAAAAACAATGGCCATCGGCTTCGTGCTGATGACTCTTGGCTTTGCCACCGGCTGGGCGTGGGCGTTTATTGAATCGGGATCGCGCTGGTTAAGTGAACCGAAAGTACACATTTCGCTGCTCACCTGGCTGTTCTATTTATTGATCATGTACCTGCGAGTTTCGGCTGGGTGGCGCGGGCGCAGGGCCGCTTTCCTTGCCGTTTACCTGCTGGTATTTTCGGGCCTCACGTGGGTTTCTCATAGCGGACTAAGGCCGCTTCTGGAACGATGAAACTCCATCTGGCCGGGCTTAACCACAGAACCGCCCCCGTCGAATTGCGGGAAAAGGTGGCGTTCGACGCCTCTACGCTCGAGGCTAGCTTGAATGATCTAACCGGGATTGCCGGGCTGGAAGAAGGCTTAATCCTTTCCACTTGCAATCGGGTGGAGATTCTGGTGAGCGCCGAAGAAGGCGCCAACCCCAAACAGTGCATTGAAACTTTCCTGGAATCGGCCAGCCATGTTCCCAACGGCAAACTTGCCAGCCACCTGTATCACCTGGAAGGAAAAGAGGCCATCCATCATCTGTTCCGCGTAGCTTCCAGCCTCGATTCGATGGTTATTGGCGAGCCCCAAATTCTCGGACAAATTAAAGCCGCCTTTACCGCCGCCAAATCCGCTGGAGCGGCCGGGCACGACCTGGAATTCATCCTCACCCGCGCATTCAGCGTGGCCAAACGCGTGCGCACTGAAACAGAAATCGGCTCCTCAGCCGTGTCCATTAGCTTCGCCGCAGTGGAATTGGCGCGCGAAATCTTCGGCTCGCTAAAGGGCAAGAAAGTGATGCTGATCGGGGCGGGCAAAATGTCCGAATTGGCCGCGCGGCATCTGAAACGCTGCGGTATTGGCGAGGTATTGGTAACCAACCGGACGCGTTCGCGCGCCGAGCAAATGGCTCAGGTTTTCGACGGCCAAGTGGTCGATCACGACAAGATGCTGTCCGTGCTGCCATCGGTCGATATCGCGATTACCTCCAGCGGCGCCCCGCACTATATCCTTACCCAGGACAACATGCGCCCGGTAATGGCTGCGCGGCGGCACCGGCCGATGTTCCTGATCGATATCGCCGTGCCGCGCAATATCGAACCGGCGGTTAACGAGCTTGAAGCCGTCTTCCTTTATGACATTGACGACCTCGGGCGCGTCGTGGAGAAGAATTTAGAGGGCCGTCTTTCCGAAGCTACGCAGGCTGAGGCAATCATCGCCGAAGAGGTTGATAAAATTCTGGTGCGCATCGAAGCCCGCAGAATTACCCCTCTTATCGTTCGCCTGCAAGAGCAAGTAGAAGGTTGGAGGAAGACGGAGCTGGACCGGGTTCGGACAAAGCTGGGAGACCTGACGCCACAGCAACAAGAGGCCGTTGAGGCGATGGTTCGGTCGCTGGCGAATAAAATGCTACACGGGCCAATGAGTGAACTGCGCGCCTCGGTGGGCAAGCCGGAAGGCGAGATGACAGCTGAAATTATCCGGCGGATTTTTCGATTGGGAGATTCCTAGATTTGCTAGTCATAGGTTCCAGAGGTTCGCAATTGGCGTTGTGGCAGTCACGGTGGGTGGCCGCCGAATTAGCCAAGCTGGGTTTTGAAACCCGCATCGAGATTATCCACACCACTGGAGATAAGATCACCGACGTTCCCTTGTCGAAGGTCGGGACCAAGGGGCTTTTCACCAAAGAGATTGAAGAAGCCTTGCTCGATGGTTCGGTGGATTTGGCCGTTCATAGCTTGAAGGACATGCCGACTGATTTGCCCCCTGGCCTTACACTGGCGGCCATTCCACAACGAGAAGATCCGCGCGATGCGGTGATAGGCGCGAAGCTTAACGACCTGAAGCAAGGGGCGCGCGTGGGCACCAGTTCCCTGCGGCGCGCGGCGCAATTGCGGCAGCATCGGCCCGACCTGATCATCGAATCCGTTCGCGGCAATGTGGACACGCGGCTGCGCAAACAGGTGGAGGGGCAATTTGATTCCATCATTTTGGCCTCGGCCGGGCTGCATCGTTTGGGGTGGCAGGATCGAATCGCCGAATTACTGGAACCTGAATTCATGATTCCCGCAGTGGGGCAAGGGGCGTTGGCGATTGAGACACTGACGCAAGGCGCCGGGCATGAAGCTTGCCGCAAGTTGGATCATGCGGCGACGCGAGCCTGTGTCACGGCCGAACGGGCAGTATTGAAGGAGCTAGGCGGCGGATGCCAGGTGCCTCTTGGGGCTTATGCCAAATTGACGAATGACACGTTGACCCTTTTGGCCAAGGTAGTCTCACCCACCGATGAGCGTTCGTTTGAGGGTTCCTTGCAAGGCCCCGCTGCCGATGCGGCAGCGCTGGGTCAGCAATTGGGGCGGCAACTGTTGGAAGATGGCGCGGCCCAGATTTTGAAAGAGGTTTACGGCGCGTGAGTGGCGCGGGCAAAGTCTACCTGGTGGGCGGCGGACCGGGCGACCCGGATCTGATCACGGTCAAAGGCCATGCCATTTTGGAGCAAGCCGAGGTGATCGTTTACGACAACCTCATTTCCCGGGAATTGCTTGACCTCGCGCCGCAGGCTTTGCACATTTACGCGGGCAAGAAAAAATCAGACCACGCCATGGCGCAGGAGGAAATTTCCGCACTGCTTGTGCGGCATGCCCGCGAGGGCAAGCGCGTGGTGCGGCTGAAGGGCGGCGACCCATTCATCTTCGGCCGTGGCGGAGAGGAGATGGAAGCATTAACCATTGCGGGCGTCTCTTATGAAGTAGTGCCAGGGGTGACGGCAGCGCTAGGCATTGCCGCTTACAATGGCGTCCCGCTAACGCATCGCGATCATACGTCGGTGGTCAGTTTTGTTGCCGGACATAATCCGGATCAGATCGACTGGAACAAGGTTGGGCATGCCGAAACGCTGGTGCTGTACATGGGGCTTTCCAACCTCGCGGAAATTGCCCGTCGTTTGATAGCAGCTGGCCGCAACGCGGATACGCCGGCAATGGCTGTGCGGTGGGCGACGCGCGCCACGCAATCCACTATTGTGGGAACGCTGGCCACATTGCCCGCCCTTGTTGAACAGGCGCGGATGAAGCCGCCGGCGACAATCGTCATCGGCGAGGTGGTGGGGTTACGCGAGAAGTTGAACTGGTATGAACGGCTTCCGCTGTTCGGTAAGAAAATCGTGATTACCAGGGCGGCATCGCAATCGGCTACGCTAGGGCACAAGCTGCATGAGCTTGGGGCCGATGTCGCCGAGTTGCCCGTCATCGCCTTTGCGCCGCCTCTTGATCCTGGCCCTCTCGATCAGGCTTTGGCTAATTTGCAAACTTACGATTGGCTGATTTTTACCAGCGCCAATGGCGTTCGCTATTTTTTGGAACGACTGGACCAATCGCCGTACGATCTACGTAACCTGCGGGCGCAGCTATGCGCCATCGGCCCGGCAACCGCTCGTGAGCTTGAAGCGCTGCACCTGAAGGTGGACGTCATCCCGGACGAGTATGTCGCCGAGAGCTTGGTGGCGTCAATGAGCACGTTCGACCTTAAGGGAAAGCAAGTCTTGATTCCGCGGGCCGCGGTGGCTCGCGACGTTGTCCCGGAAGCATTGCGGGCGATGGGCGCCAAGGTTGACGTTGTGGAGACTTACCGCACCGTTGTACCGCCAGCGTCGGCGGTCAAGGCCAAAGAGCTTTTCGAATCCGCGCGAAAGCCGGATTGGGTCACCTTCACCAGTTCGTCAACCGTGAAGAATTTTCTGGCTCTGGCGGGGGCCGGGGTGCTGAGTGGAGTACGCGTCGCAAGCATCGGGCCAGTCACTACGGAAACTGCCAGGATGCATGGGCTGACGGTTGATGCCGAGGCCCAGCCACATACGATCGACGGTCTGATTGAAGCGATTCTACTTGGGCCGGCCGCTCTCCACTAACCTGCCTTGCGATTCGCCGCGGAGCCACGCGTAGATAGATAGGCGCGCGAGGTGTGGGCGAAGGCCAGGGCATGGCGATTTTCCGTTTGTCTGTTCTCCTCCCTTAATAAGCAGCTCATTTTGGGCTAGCTGTGGCAGGCTCGATCTTCATCACGACGCTAACGAACGAACCAGCTGGCAACTCATCGGCATTCGGCGTGATGCCAAGGTGGCCGGGCAAGCCTACTTTCGAGAAAACGATTTTTTGGCTTGGGTCCACCCACTTGAAGAGCCGCGGCCAGCCGCACTTTGCCGTGGGCCACCAGGTTCATCGCCAACTGGTCGCCTGTTTTGACTTCGGGTTGCAGCTTCGCAAACGACAGACGTTCGTTGGGACGCGTAGGATCATAATCAGCAAGACGAAGTTTCACCCTTCGGAGAGTATCCTTTCAATGCGGTCTAGTCTGTGGCCTTTCAGCAGCACTTGTTGTTGGGCTGTATCGAGAGCCAAGTGGATAGGAAGGTTTTCGATTTGCGGCGGCGCTGGAGAGACGCTAATCGGCAGTTCGCGATTGGAGCCATTCACCGAGGTCAGTGTCAGCACGTAGTTGTCGGGGCGAAGATGATCGGTATCCAGTTCAAAACTGAGCTTTCTTTGAGGCCCTTGGAAAGTGACGGGCGGCTGCCAATCGAGAACATCGGTGAGAACTCTTTGGCCGCCGGAGCGGCGCAGCGCGGCTTGCTTCACGAATTGGAAATCGGCACCCTCGAAATCGATCCGCAGAGGGCCGGAATTGGTCAACAAGTTCTCCACTGACGCGGCGGCAGGCCTGGAAGTGGCTAGGTTGTCAACATCGTAAGCATTGATTGAACCTGCAACCTTAACCGACTCAAAATCCCAACGGCCGGTGAGTTGATAATAGCCGGGAGTAAGCGAAGAGTTGCGCGGATCAATTTCAATGGCGCGGCCTGGTGCGTTGACGCGCACCGGAATTTGGGGCGCCTTGGCCAGTTGGCTTCAACGACCAATCGCGACTTTTTTTCATCAGCAAGGGATCCTAAGAGAGCTCTTAGCAATGAGTAACAGAAAGCTTTGGTGGCTTGTTAGACGCTCGTAAATGACAGGCTCGCCGTGGGCGAGCGCAGGCTGGCCAGGGGGTCTGCCTCACCAACAATAATTTCTAATTGGGCATAAGTTGCCTGAAAATACAATGATGTAGCTAACGCAACAGGTCTTCCAGTTGGATCTTGCCTTCCGTTTTCTCGTCGCGATACTTCACGATAACCGGCGTGTAAAGCGAAATTCCCCATTCGTTGCCGATGCCGCTGGTCACCGCGCGAGAGCCAGCGACCACTACAGCGCCTTCAGGGATTACAAGCGGGTTATCGTCGTTGGCCTTATGCACAATGCCTTTGGCAAGATCGAAGACAGGCGTCGAGCGATTCAAAATCGTACCGGAGCCCAGCACTGCTCGCCGCTTTACGATTGTTCCTTCGTAGACACCACAGTTGCCGCCGATCAAAACATCATCTTCAATGATGACAGGCATGGCTCCGACCGGTTCCAGCACGCCGCCGATCTGTACGGCAGCCGATAGATGACACCGCGCGCCGATCTGCGCGCAACTCCCAACCAAGGCGTGTGAATCCACCATGCTGCCTTCACCAACGTACGCGCCCACATTAATATACATAGGTGGCATGCAGGTAACACTTTTCCCCACGAAGACGCCGTCGCGAATGCTGGAGCCGCCGGGCACTATGCGAACACCATCGCCTGAAGTAAATTGCTTTACCGGGTAAGTGCTCTTGTCGAAGAAGGGCTGGCGGGAGGCGTCGATCGACATATCTACAATGTTGCCCAAGCGAAAGCCCAGCAGAATTCCTTTTTTCACCCATGCATTGACGCGCCAACCGGTGACTGAATCCTTATCGGGCTCAGCGGCGCGGATGCGGCCCGCGTTCAATTCGCCTTTGAAGCGGGCAAATAGGGAGAAGTGCTCTTCGCCATACTGGGCCGGTTTGTTATCAAACGCCTGTTCAATTAGTTTCTTAAGATCCGTCATATTTCCTTTAACCGGCAACCTGCATTTTGCGGTGCGCCAGCATATCCAGTTCCGCAAGAACCGCTTCGATTTTCTGTATGCTTTGCGGTTGCGGGTAAACCATGGGCAGACGGAACACGGGCTTCAGCAGGCCCATCATCGCCATGGCGGCTTTCACAGGCTGCGGATTAGATTCGATGAAATTGATTTCCATCAAGGCGAGGAACTTACGCTGCAGCTCGCGAGCCCCGTGAAAATCGCCTTGCAGAACCAGGCGCGCCAGTTTGGTCATCTCCGCCGGGATTTCGTTTGACACAACGCTGATGATTCCCTTCCCCCCGAGTGCGATAACGGGGATAGTCATGGAGTCGTCGCCCGAGAGTACATGGAAATTGGAAGGAACCTCATGAATGACGCGCGCGATTTGCGAGATGTTGCCCGAGGCTTCCTTGACGGCCACGATATTGGAAATCTCCGCCAAGCGCTTCATAGTGGATGGCTCAACGTTGACCCCAGTGCGGCCCTGCACGCTGTAAACGATGATCGGCAGGTTTATGGAGCTGGCCAGCGCCTTATAGTGTTGGTAGAGCCCTTCTTGCGTTGGCTTGTTGTAATAGGGGGTAACGGAGAGCACCCCATCGGCCCCCATGGCTTGAATTTCCTTGGCCAAGCTGATGACTTCCGCTGTGCTGTAGCCGCCGGCCCCTGCGACAACGGGAACTTTGCCCTTGGCCTCTTCCAGCGTAATTTCAACCACCCGAAGATGCTCTTCCAGCGTCAACGTGGGGCTTTCGCCGGTTGTTCCGCAGGGTACAAGAAAATCAATCCCGGCCGCAATTTGGCGCTTTACCAATGCTCGAAGCGTGTTTTCATCGAGTGATAAATCGTCTTTAAACGGAGTTACTATTGCTGTTCCGCATCCTGTATACATGTCCCGCCTCCTGAATTAACTGAACAATACTTCACTAAATTCGTAAAAACCTTGCCGGCCCGCCAGCCATTGAGCGGCCTTTAACGAACCGCGGGCGAAGCCTTCGCGATTGTGCGCCGTGTGCCGCAATGTGATTGTATCGGCCGGCGAATCGAAACCAATTTCGTGCGTGCCGGGAATTCGCCCGGCGCGGTTGGAGCCTACGTCGATTTTCCGATCATAACCGGCGCGCTTCATTTCGTCGACGGCCTTGAGCAAAGTACCCGACGGAGCGTCCTTCTTCATGGAATGATGAATTTCCCAAGCCCAGGCTTCGTAATCGGGCTCCTTGGAAAGCATCTTTGCGGTCTCAGCCACGGCGCGGAAGAATACGTTGACCCCGATGGAGTAATTAGGGCTCCACACCAAGCCGGTTCCGTTTTTTGCCACGGCTGCTTTCACCCTATCCAGTTCCTTGAGCCAACCGGTTGTGCCCACCACCAAGTTTACGCCTAACGCGGAAATCCGTTCGATGTTTTCGACCGCCGCTTCGGGGATGCTGAATTCGATCGCGACATCAATCCCCTTGAAGTTTTCCGCAGTGATGCCGGTGAAGTTGGCATTGTTGAATTCGTCCAACTTCAGCGCCACTTCAAACCCATAGAGGTGCGCCAGCGAATCGATCATTCGCCCCATTTTTCCGTAACCGACAAGGGCTAATTTCATAGGGCCCCTTTTAAGTCGAACACCGCGGGGTCCAGCGTGGCGAATAAGTGATTGTGCAACGAGCGCACCGCCTTCTTCAAGTCATCGCCCGCCACCAGCATGGTGAGATTCAGCGACGACGCCGACTGGGAAATCATCTTTACATTCACGTCGCCCATTGCTTTGAAAATGCTTAGCGCTACGCCCGGGCGTTCGCGGATCGCGTCGCCAACCAGGCAAATTAGGGCCTGATTTTCTTCCACGGTCACTTCCGCAATTTGACGGAGTTCTTCACAGATATCGGCCAGACTTTCTTTGTTGTCGATGGTGAGAGACACGCTGACTTCGCTAGTGGTAACCATGTCGACGGACGTGCGGTAGCGGTCAAAAATATCGAAAATGCGATGGAGAAAACCGTGAGCCATGAGCATGCGGAGAGAGACTATGTTCACAAGAGTGATGCCCTGTTTGCAAGCGATGGATTTCACCGGGTTGGCGCATGGCACACGATCGGCGACAATCCTAGTGCCCTCCGAAGCTGGGTTCTTAGAATTCAGGATGAGCACGGGAATATTCTTTTCCATGGCCGGAACAACAGTAGCCGGGTGCAGGACCTTGGCGCCGAAATAGGCCAGTTCGGCAGCTTCGGCGAAAGAGATTACTTTTACGCGATGCCCGCCAGAGACAATGCGTGGATCGCAGGTTAGCATGCCGTCGACGTCGGTCCAGATTTGAATCTCCTCGGCGGCTAGGCCGGCGCCCACAATGGCGCCGGTAAAATCGGATCCGCCGCGGCCAAGGGTTGTAGTGAAACCGTCTTGCGTGGAGCCGATGAAGCCGCCCATGACAACCACTTTATTTTGCGCCAGCGGCTTTACCTGCGCTTGCAGTTTTGCGTAAGTGCGCGGATAAAGAGGGGAGGCTTGCGCGTGGCGGCGGTCGGTGATTATGACCGAACGCGAATCCACTTGAACAGCGTCAAGTCCGAGCTTTTGAAACGCCAGAGCCACAATGTGGCTGGACAAACGTTCGCCATAACTGGAAACCAAGTCCACGTATTGCGGCGGAAATTCTTTCAATTCCACAAGTTCTTCCACCACCGCGGAGAGTTCCTGAAAGTGCGCGGCAATAATCTCCGATGCATCGGCGGGGCTTTCGGCGTAGTGGAAAGCTTCGAGCGCGGTCAGCAGGCGAAACGCCTCCGCGCGATCGCCAGCCACAGCTTTGGCGGCGATCTCCAAAAGCTTGTTGGTAGTCTTGCCCATGGCTGACACGACGACTACGGGCCGCTGAACTAGGCGACCCTTCACGATAGCGGCGACTTTCCCAATGGCCGCCGCCGACTCCACCGACGTGCCACCGAATTTCATTACGATCATTGGCAGGGGACCGCTCCCTTACGGTCACGGCTCGGTAGGTTTATCGGTTTCATTGCGCCTTCTTCAACAATTGCAGAACCATGTTTTTGTAGATGCCGACCGCATCCTGCAATTCCTTCTTGGGCACGCGTTCTTCGCTGGTGTGGGCCACGTGAATGGTGCCGGGACCCAGCAAATACGGTTCGCCCCACTTACCGCCAAAGGCTGGAATATCGGTTGTGTAGGCCACCACGGTGGTTTCTATTCCATCGAGAGGATTCAGGTGGATTGCCGGAATGGTAAGGATTTCCTTGGCCTCGCACAAACCCTGGCAGGCCTCCGCGACCGCTTCCCTGGTGGAGGCCGGATCGCCGACCAGGCGAAAGAATATTTCCGCTTTAGCTTGATCGGGGATTATGTTAGGCGCGCGGCCCCCGCTGAGCGTGCCTACGTTCAAAGTGCTGGGGCCAAGAATTGGGTCGACGGGCAATTGGATAGCCCGGATTTTGGTTAAGGCGTCGAGCAACCTTTCGGTAGCTGAATCGCCCAGTTCAGGATAGGCGGAATGGGCCATTTTGCCGGTTGCGATAATTTCGTAACGCAAGGCGCCTTTTGACCCGAGGGCAAGCCGGTTGGAAGTAGGTTCGCCGTTGATGATGAACTTGGAGCCGCGTGGGTGATCGGCCATGTAATAAGCCCCGGCGCTATTGCGTTCCTCACCAACCACGAACAGTAGAGCGAAGTTTCTGGCGCCATCGGCCAGCAGCGATTCGGCGGCTTTGATCATGGAGGCGATGATGCCTTTGACGTCGCATGCGCCGCGGCCCCAGACAAACTCGTCATCTTCTGAGGACGGGAAAAATGGAGGAACGGTATCGAGGTGGGTGGAGAGCGTCACCAAAGGCTGGCCCCATGTTGCAAAGACGTTGAAGCGATGCGGCTCCACCTCAATCAACTCAACCGCGCCATTCGTGGCGGACGCCAATTGGCTGAGAAGCTGATAAACGTAACGGCCGACGGCTTCTTCGTTAAGGGTAACGGATTCAATGTCGATTAATGTCCGGGCAAGCTCCACAACATTCATAACCCACGCCTCCTTTGCTCAATGCGAGAGGGCTGAAACCAGGGAGTATGGAGAGATGGAGAAGCGAGTGCGCGTATGGGGCGCGGCGGTCAACTCCTCAATAGCGCTCCACATGAACCCTCACTTTATAGGAGTTTCAGTGACAGTGAGCAGGATTTTTTCCATGCTCTCCAGCTGTGGCGCTGATTCCGCAAGCGTCCACAACTTCGGCGGTTTAATTCTTACCGGCCCCTTTTTCCCACCCGTTACGGAAACGGTCAATGGCAGGATACTGATGGCCGCCGCACCTCTACTAAGTACATACCAAACTAACGCACCTGGCTGGGTCGAGTCAAGATTGTATGCTTAATATGTCACGGCAAAATGATAATGTCCTAATTGAGCAAAGTAGAAATGTCCTATTGACGGGGTTGACTCTAGGAGTTGCCAAACGAAGGACAACTACTGA
>JAYVXT010000700.1:0-3820 GCA_043785065.1 Bryobacterales bacterium
AGGGGAAAGCGTAGCTGGATGTCCAGGAATATCCACTGACAAAATCATGATGGATTGTGCCTTTACCTCCGGACCAGGAAATCCCTCCTACGCCTTTACGGGCAATCTTATCATCCCTTCCTGGGCGAATTCCGCTACCCCCTCGGGCTTTGTCGGCTCCTCCAAAGTTCAAACCGCGTTTGGATCTTTGGCCTCAACAAATTCCATCCCAGTTGGAGCCTCCCAATCGGCTGTCGTGGCTCTGGTGAATTTTGCACCCGACTACACCCTCAACCCCTCCAGCCCTTACTATACTGCCTGTTCCGTCAAGACGCCCTGTGGATACACAGCAACGCGCCCTTTGGCGGCAACACCAAAAATCAATGAGGTTCTCAATTCCGCAAGCTTTATGACTGGACCGGTTGCCCCAGGCCAGTTCGTTACCATTTACGGCACGGATTTGGGACCCACCACACCCCTTACCGCAGCGCTGGCCGCCGATGGAAAGGTCTCCTCCCTATTACAAGATACCGCTGTGTTATTTAATGGATTTCCGGCTCCTCTGTTGTATGTCCGCAACGATCAAATCAACCTTGTCGCGCCCTACGAAATTGCGGGCGCCACGGATTTATCCGTTGTGGTTACCTTGAATGGGCTCGCGTCGGTTCCGTTTCCTTTAACACCTGCGCCCGCAAATCCCGCAGTGTTCACTCTTGATGCATCCGGAACAGGACCGGGGACTATTCTGAATCCGGACAAGAGCATAAACTCACCTTCCAATGGCGCCGCAAAAGGAAGCCAGATTATTATTTACGTAACGGGTGAAGGACAAACAGATCCTCCAGGGTTAACGGGAAAGATTACAGCCGCTCCCGCTCCTCAACCGGCGCTTTCAGTGGCGGCGTTTATCAATGGTTCTCCAACTCCCACAGTTTATTACGGGGAAGTCACGGGTGTGGTGGCCGGCATGATGCAACTGAATCTTCGGATTCCTCAATCGACGCCATCCGGAGAATTGCCGCTGATTGTATCCGTGGGCGACAAATCCAGCCAGCCAGGTGTTACTGTTTCCATACAATAAAGCAGTAAAGCGGCCCTTCGGAATTTTCGAATCACTGATAATTCCCAAACATTTCACATTGTAATATAAGCACTTAACGCCACCCCGCCTCCTGTTCCCTTCAAAACCCCTGCCACCGTAGAACCAAGGAGAGTTTCTTCATGCTTTTTAATTCGCGTCCAGTTTCCTTGATCGGAATCATCCTTGCGGCCGGGCTCGTCTGCCTCGGCCAGACACAGGTAAACCTACAACAGCAGGCAAAAAACATAGACTTTACCGCCATGCCTTTCACCAAGCCGGCCAAGACTGGTCCTACACTTCCATCCACCTGCACCGTGGGAGAAGTGTTTTTCTCGACTTCAGCGGCGCCTGGAACAAACCTGTTTGTTTGCGCTTCACCCAATGCCTGGTTTCATGATACTGGCCGGATTATTGCTACCACTACTATCGGAAACCTGCCAGGGGTATGCGATGTAGGGGATCTTTACTACGTCACAGATGCAACTTTTGCGAGCGGCGGATGGCGTCTCTATTCCTGTTACCCTGCCAATAATTGGAATCAAATCGGTGTGCAGGCGGATGGCACCGGTTACCTCACGGTAACCTGTCCGGCGCCGGGTAATTGTTTGGTGGGACCTAATACGGCAGTCGTGCCCTCTTTACCCGGTCCGAATACCTGGGCCGGCGCAAATGATTTCAGTGGGGCGGCGAAAACAGCTTTATTTCGCATAGCGGGATCTCCCCCAGCTGTCTGCGACCCTGCGGTGCGCGAGGCATACTTCAATACGGCTTCTAATAATTTGGGCGTTTGCACAAGTACGAACACCTGGACGGATATAGGTCCACAACGCAGCTTTATGTTGTATCGCAACAACAACGTTGCGGCTGTCACCGCCAATGGGTCGACACAAACACTGGATTCTTTTGTGATTCCGGCGGGAACCCTTAAGGTGGGTGATATCGTCGAAATTGAGGCTAACTTCACGCGCTCCGGTACAGCGGGGCCCATCACATTCGGAGTTTCGTTCGGAGATAGCTCCATCCCATCATGCTGTGTTTCGACACCGGCTTCCACTCCGTCGGCAGTTTACAAGCCCACACTTGTTGTGGCAGGGTCGGCGCTTCATGTTTGGGGCGGCTCTATTGTGTCAAATGGCAGTTTCGCTGTGAATCCCGCAAGCAGCGCAGCCACCGCCCCCATTGCTTCACCGATAACAGTATCGCTAACGCAGCGTGGCGTGGCGCCGGATAGCGGCTCCCTTTCCTCCTGGTTTCTGAAGGTGACGCGATGAATAGACTGTGGCTGATGGCATGTATGGTTTCGGTATATGGGCAGACGGTTTCGAATATCACCTTCGACGGAATTGGCGATTCCTCCGCGCGGGTGATTTTTAACGTCAGCTCACCGTTCAATGGATTACGAGTGCGCTATGGAACTGTGTCTTGTGCAGGCGGCTCCAGTGGATCGGTACAAACCAATGACACCAATATGGCGTTTGTTCAGTTGTACGGCATGACCGCGCAACTGGCAGGGTTAGCGCCCGCGACGGCTTATCATGTTTGCCCGGAGGTGTCGAGCGATGCGGGCGCAAGTTGGTCGGCTGGAGCCGATGCCAGCTTCACCACTCGGGGGCGGACACAGACCCTCCCCACGCCCCCGGCTCCGGTCAGTACAAGCTTCCCGGCGCAGACCGGGACTACTTTGAACGTGGCGGCGGATTGTTCTGATTTTCAAGCCAAGATCAATGCAGCGGTCCCAGGCGATACAATTATCGTTCCTGCTGGAACGGTTTGTACTGACAATTACACCACGCCAATTGCCTCTGACGCCAAAGCTTTTACGGCTGCCAGTGTTATTGCCAGTACATCAACGATTACTATTACTAGCCACGGATTTAGTGAGAATCAGGAAGTACATTTTTCCAGTAATTCTGGATGCCTTCCAGGGAATGCAATTTATGGAGCCAGTACTGCACTGTATTTCTACAACTGCGAAAGGGCTGGAGGTTGGAACAAGAACTCGAAGTATTACGTTCATGTTGTCGATTCCAGCAACATTCAGATTCTCGGATCGTCCGGGGGATCGCCAGTAGTTCCGGGGTGGATCAATTTCAGCGCCGACGCAATAGCCGACACTATTACGATTACGCCCACATGGGCAACCCCTGGCGGCTACACGACATTGAATGGCTGGATCAATACTGCCCTCCGATTCGTTTCGAGCGGTTCGCTTCCAGGCGGCCTAAGCATAGACACAGATTATTTCCCGTTGTCTGCTTGCACTGCTACAGCCAACGCCACTTGTTCGTTTCAGGTTGCTCTAACCGTTGGAGGGGCGCCTATTAACATCACAAGTACAGGTACGGGAACGCTTACGATTGTGGATCGTGGAGGTTCAGCCACAATGTACATAGCTCCTGCTCCAACGCAATCTGGGCCATGGATTGTGATTAAAACGGGCGGTACCTTTCCTCCCGCCGGCATTCGCATCGACCCTTCCAACGATACTCAGTTGTTTCAACTGAAAAAGACTGCCTACGATCCCACTTCCGTCTTTGTCCCTGGTATCCTCGCTCACAACTGGCGGATTCAAGGCGCTCTGTTTAACACCGCCTCTAACAACGATTCCTTCACTTCCACCGATCCTCGTCCCTTTTGCGGCGGTCCGAGCACCAATCAAGATAACCGCTACATCGTCTTTGACCAGATCCGCATCCAAGGCCCCGGCTACCCCAACCGTTTCGGCTGCCGCACCAACGCCGCCAATATGTTCTGGGACGG
>JAYVXT010000701.1:0-32740 GCA_043785065.1 Bryobacterales bacterium
GGGAAACACGGTGATCCCAGTAAGTTGCGCTTCGCCGGAGTAAGTGGTGTTGTAATATAAAATCCCGCCTGGATTTAGCATGGAGCGGACAAGATTCAACATCTCCACCGAAAGCAGGTTAGTCACATTGGCGCGCCAATGCTGGCTTGTGTCCATCAGAATTGCGTCGAACCTTCGTTCCCGATGCGCCAACATCCAGCGCCGCCCATCGTCGACGACAACTTGCACTTTGGGGTTTTGCAACAAGGGCGCGACACTTGGATAGCGGGCGATTATCCGCAGGTATCCCGGATTAATCTCAACCGCTACAGCATTTTCCAATTGGGGATGATTCCCTACAATTTGCGACCAGGCGCCGCCCGCGACTCCGATGAGCAACACTTGCCTTGCGCGGGGTGAAAGTAGCTGAGGGAAAACGGCCGAATTACGGAATCGGAGGTGAGTAAGTCCGTACGCAAAATTCCGTCGCGCGCTCCGCCGCCATAGATAAGTTGATTTTTGTCCGTTGTAACTACGCCGCTGCGGGTTTCCACGATGTCAACGAATCTGTTGCCCGGTTCATATTCGTCTTTAAACTGTAGCCGCTCATAGAGTCCATCGTAAAATCCACTGGCTCCCATTAAGGCCAGACACGCTATCACCGCCATTCCGGCTAAGGTAAGAGGCCATCGGCGCGGTTGCCCAAGGACCAAGATTGCCGTGGATGTCCCAAATCCAAGAAATGCCAGTAAAAGGGCAATTTTCCAAAGCGGCCACGCGTCCATCAGAACGAATCCCATGAAGTAACTGCCCGCCGCCGATCCGATGATGTTAGTTAGGTATAAATAACTAAGCCATGCTCCTGCCCGCGAATCGGAAGCCACGGTTATTTGACTAATCATCGGAAAAACAGCGCCCAAAGTTCCGGCCGCTAATGCAACCAGTGGCAGAGTGAACTCGTAGGATATTTCCCACAATGCGGCATAAGATAGCAGAGGGGCGACGGCGAAGCTGAGGAGCGCGGAAGCCGGCACCAATGCGGCGATCACGTTCAGCAGGGGCTCATGCTTGCGGCAAAACTTTCGTGACCATAACGACCCGAACGCGATGCCCCCAAGAAATGCGCCAAGCACGAAGGAGAAGCAGCGCGGGCTTCCCCCAGTGACGAAAGAGTAAACGCGATACCAGACGATTTCGTATCCTAGCGAAACGAATCCCGCAACCGCAACGAGCATCATGCCGGCCGCGAGGGGCAACCGCGCCCCGGTTGTAACACCATCACCTCCGGTTGATGGCGCTTCACGGCCTGCTGGCCAGATGCCTCGGAGCAGCAGCACCGCCAGCCCTACCGAAACATTCAAGCTCGCCGCCAAGTACACGGAGCCCGACATGCCAAGCAACGGCATGGTATAAAGAGCGGCCGCGAAGCAGGCCAGCGCGGACCCTAGGGTGTTGGCGAAATACAGCATCCCCACGGATCGTCCAACATTGCCGGATCGCAACACCAGTTCGGTGGTCAGCACCGGCAATGTCGCACCCATCATTATCGTAGGAAAAAGAATCAACGTGAAGGTGATCAGGAATGTGGCCGCCGCCCCAACGCCCGCGGTGAATCCCGCCACCCAATGAAACAGCGGCAAAGAAATTAGCCCGAATGCGGCGATACCTATTTCCACGACGCCGAACATCGCAAGCCGGTTAATCGATGGACGGGTGGACAGCCATCCGCCGAGCATACTTCCCAGCCCGAGTCCCAACATGAAGGCAGTAACCACGACTGTAACCGATTCTATGTTCACTCCAAAAATGGAGAACAGCGTGCGTTGCCAAACAACTTGGTAGAGCAGCGCGGGGAAGCCGGAGACGAAGAAGAGGAGGTACAGCCAGTGGGATGCCATTCTGTGGAAACTCCAGTATCCCGCAACACGCGCGACTCTTAGCAAAACCTGAAAGCAAGATTATAATGCGACTGTAAAGGTTATGGAATATACGAAACGCTTTACGGCGCTGCGGCTCCAATTTACTGCTCTTCTATAGGCCGCCAAAACTTCGGGCCAAAAGATAAGCGAGTGTTGCTGCGAGGGGGTGTGCAAGGGTAATGATGGATCATCGCAAAGCGGGACGTTTTTAGGAAAGCAATGCCGAAGCGTGGACTCAGTTGGCGAGGGCAAGCTATGACATTTATCGCGAACATCTGAACACGTGCGTTGTTGCCTTTTTCTCCATTTAAGAGTCAGACGTAAGGGTTGAATCATTCCTTGCTGAGCAATTCCTTGGCTATGGAAACTGCTAGTATTGCCTGCAAGAGGGCTTTGCATGAGACCTTAAACTATTGCCACACTTTGTTTGTCCTTCCAAGTAATTGCCGCCTTCGGAACTACGGAGGAACAAGAAAGGGATGCCTACCAAATATATTCTTTACTACTTACATCGCCAAACATGCCAAACATCGGAATTGAACACACTAATTCGCGGTATCTGATAAGAGTAGATCTTCAATGGCATAACTAGATTAGAAAGAGAAGGGTATAAATTACTAGTTACTAGTGGATATGAATATTTGAAGTTAGAGGGTGCAAAGTTAGGTTACGTATTCCGTGGCGCGGATAGTAACATTGATCCTAACTACCTGAAAGATGATACCCGTAAATCACCAAACGGATAAAAGAATTAAGGACCGGCGTTGCGCAGGATGGTTGCCGAAATGCTGTGCTCGGACGAGCAGAGCCATCCGTATGTATGACCGTGCGATTAAGGGAACCATCGCTTGGCAGAAGTATGAAGTAGTGCTTGATTGATGTGAATGAAAAAGCGACAGGCAGCTCCTTCGGTATTCTGCTGAATGGTCCAGGCGAAGTGTTGATCAATTCCGCTAACTTTGAAGTGGTTGGGTTGAGCGTGCCAACAACCGGGAAACCGAAGACGGCCATGCCTGATGGGCCTAAGAAATTTGGTTTCGATAAGTAGGCTGCGCGATATAGAACTGGAAGGTGAGCCGGCTCACCTTCCTAAATTTTGCGCTTTCACCTAAGAAGACACATCTATGGTTCCGGCTTGGTCCACATCTTTAGGACTATAACTGTAAGTGTAATTGTAGCTAGTATTCGGATTGCCATTCACCGTGTATTGAATACTTGAAGATCCGTTAGTCCAGGGGAACGTTGGAGGGGTCTTCGGCGAAAGACAAGTAGGCAAGGTAAAAGCAGTTATGGCATACCCAGTATTGTTGGTAAAGGTAACCTTATCGCCCGTATTGCAGGTTAGTGTAGCCGGAGTCCCGGCGGGCAGGCTGATTGTATAGTTGGAGGGTTGAGGCATTTCTAATCCTTGAATGAGTGAAGTGCATGCATTTCTGACCCAGTCGAACGGCAGTCTAGATCGCTATGAATTATGCATCCCAATGATGAAGAAGTCAAGCAATACCTTTTCGAACTATCTTAGATGGGGCATGAGTATGGACAATTCAGGACTGTACTGGAATCGCTGCCTGAGGAAACCCAGTTCCAGAGACCGCTTCGCAAACACTATTGCTTGCTGGCGTTGCCCAAGTAACTCGTAGACTTCCGCCGCGGTGGCTTGAATGTCCGGGGACCTCGGCGAGAGAGCAAGGGCGGCGTCCATTCGCTGCCTGGCAAGCATTGTATTGCCGGTCCGGGCATAGTATTCGGCAAGACTCTTTTGAACGACTGCGTCACGTGGATTGTCCTTACGGCTTTGTTCCCCGATCTCGATCGCATGCAAGTAGGTCTGCTTGGCTTGCCCATTCAGTTCCTTCATTCGAGCATAGACGCCAGCCAGATTCCCCCAAACCATATAGTTATTGCCGGCCTGTTCCAGGGCTTTGCGATAGGAGGCAACCGCTTCCGGATAACGTTGTGCGCGGGCGTAGGCAGTGCCAAGGTTTGCATAACCCATTTGTGAGGGCTTCAGTTTCTGGGCGCTCTCAAGCGTCGAGACGGCTTCGTCCAACCTTCCGCTCTCAATGAAGGCCGCACCGAGGTTTACCAAGGCCGCGGCATTGTCGGGGGAGATTTGAATCACGGTCCGCCACTCAACGATTGCGTCAGCGTGCCGGCCCTGGCGGAACAGAAAATTGGCATAAAAATCGTGTGCGGAGATACTCTCCGGATCGAGCGAACCCGCCTTTTTGAACGCGGCTTCCGCGTCGGCTAGACGGCCGAGCCGCTCATACTGGCGGGCAATGGCCAGTTGAGCGTCGGCGTCGTTCGGGTCGATTCGCAGCGCACGCTCAAAGCTCGCAATGGCAATATCGCTTTTTCCTCCTGTTGCCTGGACGCGGCCCCATGCAACCTGAACCGGCGCTAGTTCCGGGTTCAGCCGCATCGCCACTTCCGCGCTCCTGGTGGCGGATTCAAGGATCGACTTATCGCGCACAAGCGCGTATCGAACCCGCTGGGCTTCCGCCAGACGCGCGAAGCCGAGTGCGAAGGTGGGGTCGGTTTTCGTGGTATCCGTCAGCAACATAATTGCCCGCTCAAGATTTCCCTCCTTGTCCCAACGCTTCATAAGCTCGCCTGCTTGCATGTATTTGTCAAAAACACTTGGCGCTGCCGGTGACCCGCCGGGCAGCTGTTTGACCCGCGTGAATTTTTGCAGTTGGAATGAAGCAAGGTAGGCCGCCCCCGCCAAAACCCCAATAAGCAGAATCGACGCGGCCAAAAGTCCACGCCGGCGCATCATCCCGGCGCCATGGGAGGGGGCCATTCCGGTAACTGCCGTGACGACCGCATCCGACCGATTATTGATCGTTCCGGGGTCGACCGCCTCCAGCGCCGCGAGGAAATCATTCACTGACTGGTAACGATTCGCTGGTTCCTTCTCTAGCGCTTTGGCGAGGATGGCGCGGAACGGTTGTGGCACGTTCTCTAGCAACGGAAGATTGCCGTGAACCACTTTGTAGAGCACGCCCGGTACCGTGTCGGCGCGAAATGCCCGTTGCCGCGTCAGCATCTCCACCAGCACCACGGCAAGCGACCAGATATCGGTGCGGTGATCGGCATGCTCACCCAACGCTTGCTCGGGAGACATGTAGGCTGGGGTTCCGATGGTTGCTCCTGCCTGCGTCAACTGCTGGGCTCCAGACTTGCTGGCAAGCCCAAAATCGACAATCTTCACAGGGCCGTGCGGAGTGAGCAGGATGTTGGAAGGCTTGATGTCACGATGAGTGATGCCGTGGGCATGAGCTTCGGCAAGTCCGCGGGCCACCTGAATCGCGACCGACAGCGCTTCGCTTGGAGATAGCGGGTGGGCCTCATCCTCAATACGTTCGCTTAGATTTTGGCCCTCATAGTAGGCCATCACGATGAACCGGCGCCGGTCCTCCGTTTCTTCAACACCGAAGATCGTGCCGATATTCACGTGATCAAGCGCGGAAGCCGCGCGCGCTTCCCGCAGGAATCGTTGCTCCGCATGGGAAGAGTCATCTGAATCCGGGGGAAGAAATTTGAGTGCGACAGTGCGGCCTAGATCATCGTCTACCGCGCGGTAAACAACTCCCATCCCGCCTTGGCCAATTCGCCCGACGATAGTGTACTTACCGGCGCGAGCGGGAAGCGCTTGTTTATTTGACGGTAGGTTCAGAATGGTCGGATCTTCACTCGCCATGGTAAACACTTGCTGGCAATCTGCCAAGGACACTGCGGCCAACGTGAGCCTAGTATACGCCGATCCGGCACATCATGAAAAGCTAAGTGTTGGGGGATGTTGGGGGATGAGCCCGGGATGAGCCCCGCATCGGATCCCCAATAGGAACCGCGTATCCGCTCTTCAAACCTTGCAGCTTAACGTTTGGTCAGGGGTGGGAGAGTCGCGCAATTAGCGACAACGGCGACATTGCAGGAAGGGAATGGCGACCGCCGTCGCCATTCCCTCAAGCGAACCTTACCACTTCGCTGGAACAAGTAACGGTCCGGTGAAATGGCCGAAGACGCCAGGTGGGTCCTGGTTCACGTCGTGGACGACATGGCCCGCATACCAAACCACCACATCGGTATTCTGCACGGATTCGCCGTTGACGAAATTATCCAGATGCGCCTGAACACTGGCTGCGGGACCCTGCACGATGTTGACGCCGTCATCAAGTTCATTGCCGTGGTAGCGCAGGATCCAAACGTCGCCTTGCCCGAACGGCCAATCCGGCGACTTCATCGCTTCGCCGTCTTCCGGAGTGGGAACGATGTCGTATGCGTCTCCACTCGCGGTATTAAGGACACGCCATTTACGTTTGCGGGCAGGGTCGCGGAAGCGCTTGATCTCGAATTTCTTGTCGTGCCAATTCGAGCTGCCAAATAGCGGCGGATCGTTGAACTCGCGGACCAGATTATTCGAGGCAGTCTTAATGTCGAAATCGAAGCGCCAATAGGCATGATGGTGGTGCCGGTTGCACACGCAGGAGTTCTTGATCGCGCCGAATCCGAAACGCGGATGAATCGTACCGTTGGAGTGCAGTCGCCATTCGCTCACATAGCGATACCAGCCTGCCTGCATTTCACAAACCAGCACAACCTCCTGCCCAGCAACGTAAATCGCCGTTCCAAGATAATTACCTGTGTCGGTACCGCTTTCCAGTATGGTTTTCGCCGGGGCGTTGCACAACCGGAAGCCAGGGGCAACGTCGACGCCAACGGCTTGAATCATGCCTTCCTGATTCTGCCAATCGCGGTACGGACCACAAGCGTCGGCGTCGTATCGGACATTGAGGATCGGCACGTGCGCGCGGTAGAGGACTCGCTTCCCTTTAAAGTCGACGAAGCGCAATTCAACGCCGGATCCGCGTGTGCCGGAGGAGGCGGCTGGGCGCACGGCGAGGAACTTCCATAGCGTCGTGGCGCCTTGAGTCACCGTGATCCAAACCTGACCAGCCGCGCTGGTCACGGTCTGTTGATTGGCGTCAGCTGCAATTCCGCAGGTTTGCGATCCGGCGTTTGAGCCAGGAGGAGCCCCATTGGGAAAACGAATTACGGCATTGGTATCCAGATTCACTCCAACTATTTCGTGCCGGAACGTATCGTTACGAGGCAGTAACCCAACCGTTAGAATCCGCTCAAACGAACCGTCATCCAGTTGCTCTCCCATAGTTCCGGGCATGGCCTGATAGGGAGTAAAAGCATTGGCATTCCCTCGAAATGCATCATGGCTGAGGACTAACCTGACGGCTTGCTCAAACTCGGATACAGCCATCACCGGCCGGTCGGCCAATTCTTCCACAGCGATTCGTTCGGGACTGGCAAGCGCGGCTGTCACGCGCAGAGTGCGGCGGTTTGTATAGTCTTGGATGACGGCTTGGAAGTTGGATACCGGGGCAGTGGTATCGCTCTTTGTTTCTGCATTTTGGTCGAACTGGGTTACGGACAAAAGCGCGTGACGCGTGTCCTTGAGCATCGTTAATAAAGGTTCTTGACGCAATGCTCTTTGGGCAATCGTGTTGATTTCTTCGGTTGTTTTGCCATCGGGCGTGATGGTGATGGTTAGATCGCCAAACGTCTTAGTTGTTGGGTTGGGCATACTATCTCTCCTTTGGAAAGTTTAGGGCGCAATCGCCTTTGTAAGAGAGGTGATTGCTAAACCGGAAACGTATCAGGAGACGATGTAGTTTGAATAAGCTTTAATGAGTACAAAGCTAAATCATTTCGGAATCTTCGAATCCAAATAACGTTGCCGCGATTCCATAATTGCCTGGCGCACTTCCTTCGGGCCACCCCAGCCATCCATACGCGGTATGGAGCCCTGAAGCTCCTTGTAGATCGTGAAGAAGTGTTCAATCTCGCGCCGCACGTGCGAGAAGATCTGATCCATCGTATGAATCTGGTCGTACCGCGGATTCTTGGTTGGAACTGCCAAAACCTTCTGATCGCCTTCCTTATCATCCACCATATTCAGAACACCAACTGGCCGCACTTCAATCAAGCAACCAGTAAAGCTTGGGTCATTCACTAGAACTAAGACATCCAACGGATCGTTATCCTCAGCCAAAGTGCCGGGTATGAACCCATAATCGCCTGGGTAGTGCATTGGCGAATATAGGGCCCGGTCAAGGCGGAACATCTCCAGATCGCCATCATATTCGTATTTGTTTGTGGATCCTTTAGGGATTTCAACAATCATGCGGACGACTTCAGGAGAGTCCGGGCCGGGATCAAGGTCGTAGAGCTTCATGTGCTTATTCAGAGTACTATAACCCTATCGGCCCCTACCGAGAATTTGATTAGACGGTCTTGTCCCTTAAACTTTCGCCTAACCTTCTCCCTGCAAGCGCAACGCAGAGCAAAACTTAACCAAAATTCTCTTCAAGATAAGTATTGAATTCCGGTCCACCCTGTGCCAATATGGATTTGGCCGAAAGTGGTTTAAATTGGTTGGGTTGCGCGGTCGAATGGGTTAAAGTGGTTGAGGCGGAACGAAGCTGGCAGAAACAGCTCGCTGATTGATTAAGGGTCGAATGCAAGATGTGGTTTCAGCTCCGAAAGCGCGCATCCCCGTGGGGATTCTGCAGTCGCGTGTCGATGAAGCTGGCCGGCTGAAGCTGACCTCGGAGTTTCAAGAGTTTTTGAATGCCGTTGGGGACAAAGAAGTCTTTGTGACAACGGCGGATAAGAAAGCGGCGCGAGTCTATACCTCGTCAGGATGGGCGGCGGCGGAATCACTTCTTAATAGTGTTCGTGAACAGGCGGCCAAGGATGTCTACCTGATTATGATGCAGTACGGTCAGATGGCTTCAGTGGACAAGCAAGGACGTTTGTTGCTGAAGCAAGAATTACGGGAACTGCTGCATTTGGAAAATCAGCCGGCTTGGTTGTTGGGTAAGAACGGTTATATCGAAGTGTTTCCAAAGTCTGTGTACGAAGAACGTACGGCCAAGGCGGAGGAAAGCTTGGAGGACAAGCTAAGGCGCCTCGAAACACTTGGTTTGGCTTAGCCATCTGCCATGCACGTTTCGGTCTTACGGTCGGAAGTATTGGACGGGCTGGCGGTTAAGAGCGATGGAATCTACATCGACGCCACGGCGGGGTTGGGTGGGCATAGCCGGGATATAGCCGAGCGGCTTGAAACCGGCAAGTTGTACAGTGCCGATCGGGATGCCGAATCGCTTGAGATGGCCCGGGTTAATTGTAAGGAAGTGGCTGACCGGATCGAATTCATCCACAGCGCTTTTTCTGGTTTGAAGGATGCGCTCAAGGTTAGGAATGTACCTCCGGCGCAAGGGTTTTTGGCGGATCTGGGAGTCAGTCGAATGCAGTTGACTACTCCGGATAGGGGATTTTCGTTCATGTCTGACGGACCTCTTGATATGCGAATGGATCGCAGTCAAGGGCCTACGGCGGCGGACATAGTGAATTTCACGTCAGAGAAGGAACTTGCCGACCTCATTTATGAGTACGGCGAGGAAAGGAGGAGCCGCAGAATAGCTAGGGCCATCACGGGGGCGAGGCCGATCCGAACCACTCGTCATTTGGCGGATGTCGTTGAATCTGCCGCGCCCAGGATGGGAAAAATTCACCCGGCAACGCAGACATTTCAGGCGCTTCGGATGAAGGTGAATGGGGAGTTGGATGAGATTGAAGCACTGCTGGACAGCTTGTTGAGCTTGGTGGCTGTTGGGGGCAGAGTGGCAATGATCAGTTTTCATTCGTTGGAAGATCGCATCTTAAAGAGGCGGTTTCAACTTTGGCGCCGGGAACGAAAAGTAACGATTTTGACCAAGCACGTAATCAAGCCGTCGGAGGACGAAGTGGCGGGTAATCCGGCCAGCCGCAGCGCAAAATTACGTTTGATTGAAGTGATGTAGGATGTCTAAAAACAAGCCGCTAGAGACGGCTAATAAGGAGAAAGGCATGAGCATGTTGGCGACGAAATTCAAGAAATTTTTCCAGGCGTACGAGAGCGAAGGCTTGGGTTCGCCGTACTACGTTGATGCGGATTGCCAACTCCGTGCTTTGCCGATGGAGGACATTTGGCTCTTCCGCAAGAATTTGGACAATAGCCGTGTGGTGCGCGCCAACAATCCGGAAGACAATCTTTCCAGCTTGAAAGCGTTGGGCGGCGCGGCGGTTGGCATGGCCCTGCTTATTGGATTGTTGTTGCCCAGCGCCTACAACCTAATGGCCGGTTACCGCATTCACCAACTGCGGCAGGAAAAGCAGAATTTAGTTACAGAAAATGCCTCGCTGGAATCAGAGCGGGCGCAATTGTTAAGCCCTCATGAATTGGCCAAGACGGCCAAGAAGCAAAGCTTTCAACCGGCTCCCGACCGGGTTGTGTTGTTGAACCCGAATTTGGATGCAAGCTTTGCCATGAATTTGAAGTCACAAAAGTAAGTTGTCAGTTGCTTAAGTTGATTTGTTGATTGACTTGCCTTGAGAGTGGAACGAGTCTGGTTGGGCTCTACTTTTTCCGGAATTATTGATTTTCCCGTTCCATTCCTAATACCTCGCAATTTGAGGGAGTCCAGCCGGACTCGTCCCACGCTTAAGGCGCGTCGAACTCACACCTCCCCCAAAAACCGTACAAGCTCCTAGAGGGGCTGTGCCCTGGTGTTGAGGAAACCGGAAAAATGGAAATCAGGGTTGAACCCAAATCGCACCGCAGATTGACTGGCCTGTTCTGCGGCTTGCTACTCTGGGCCGCTATCATAGCCGCGCGGCTTATTCAGCTGCAAGTTTTTCAACACGCGGATCTGCGTCATCAGGCTGAATCCCAGCAAAAACTAAAGATAGAAGTGAAAGCCAAGCGTGGGGCGTTGCTTGATCGCAATGGCCAAACGCTTGCCATTAGCGTGCCGGGCACGTCGGTTTCGGTAAACCCGATGCGCATTCCCGATACGCCCATGGCGGCGGAGTTATTGGGCGCCGCGCTGGGGATTGATCGCAAACTGTTGCTGGAAAAGCTAAACATCTATCGTGCGGCGAACCGTGGATACCTTTTATTGAAGCGGCATCTTGAGCCGGCGGAATTAACGCGCATGCAGGAATACGGCAAGCGTTTGGATTATATTGCCTTCCATCAATCCTCCGTGCGCCACTATCCTAAAGGCGCATTGGCCTCCCATTTATTGGGCGGCGTCAACTTCAAGGAAGAAGGGGATGGCGGGCTTGAATTGGCGCTTGAGGATGAACTGGAAGGATCCACCGGCAAAGTGGAGATGTTGCATGACGTTAAGCAGCGCGGGGTTTCCTCGCAGATATTCTCCGAGGCGACAGCCGGCAAGGACATCACCCTTACTATCGATCAGCGTATTCAATTCGTAGCGGAGCAAGTGCTTGAGGCCCACGCGAAAAAGAATGGCGTTGGGACCGGCAGCGTGGTTGTGATGCGCCCCTCCACCGGAGAAATTCTGGCCATTGCCAGCTATCCTTCCTTTAATCCGAACGATGCTCTGCTTGAGAGCCAGGATTTTAAGACGATGATGAAGCGCCGTTTGAATCAAGCGGTGGCCGCTCCGTTTGAACCTGGGTCGGTGTTTAAAGTAATTACGATGGCTGCAGCTTTAGAGCATACAAATCTTACGCCAGGGACTTGGATTCCTTGTGGCGGCGGCAAAATCAATTTGTTCGGACGCGTCATTCACGATCACGATCCTTATGGTTCGTTGACGATGACAGACGTGTTGGCGAAATCTTCCAACATCGGGGCTATTCAAATTGGCCTCAGGGTTGGCGATCGCAACATGTATGAGATGATCCGCAAGTTCGGCTTTGGAACCAAAATCGGCTTACCACTCAATGAAGAAAGCTCCGGCAGGGTAAGGCCGTTGCGCCGCTGGCAGAAAAGTTCCATTGGCTCCATTGCGATGGGGCATGAGTTGACCACTACTACGGCCCAACTGGCGCAGGCGTGTTCCATCGTCGCCAACCACGGCCGCATGGTGAAGCCCCGGCTGGTGATGCGCGCCGTGCGGCCCGGCCTTGATCCGGAAATTTATTCGCCTGAGGCGATGGGTGTGGTGCTCAGTCCTGAAAATGCAATGACCCTTCGCAAGATGATGGAGCAGGTTGTATTAACCGGCACCGGCAGATTAGCTAAAGTGAAAGGATACAGCATCGGTGGCAAGACGGGTTCGGCGCAAATTTTTGATTACGAACGCAAGATTTATACGCATCGCTATAACGCCTCCTTTATGGGTTTTGCTCCGGTGGCGAACCCTGAAGTCGTGGTGGTGGTTACTTTGAACGGGGCCACCAAACTGGCGGGCACGGTGGCCGCGCCGGCGTTTCAAGAAGTCATGTCGTCGGTGCTGCGCATTCTGAATGTTCCCAAAGACGTTCCGATGGACGAGCCCGAAAAAGTCGCGCCCGGCGCTTCGCCAAGCGACCTTTCCATCGCTCAATTGGGCGGCGCATCCAATCTTCTGGACGACGAGTTGGAGACCAGCGCAAGTGATGAAAATCGTCCGGTATCGGGACCAGTCGCTCCGAATTTTAAAGGTTTATCGAAACGGGCGGTTCTGGAGCAATCGGCGGCTAAAGGAATTGAAGTCAGCATGGAGGGCAGCGGCATCGCACGCAAACAGAACCCCGCTCCAGGCAAAATTCTGGCGCAAGGGGAAGCGGTTCGCGTGGTATTTACGAGGTGACCGTGATTCGCCTAAAAGACCTGTTTAACCAGCGCGAAGTGCTGAGCGGACTAGACAACAATTCCAAAGAAATCGAAGTTACCGGGCTGCAGTACGACAACCGGAAGATCTCCGCCGGAAACGTGTTCTGGGCATTCGCCGGGGCAGTTACAGATGGCCGTAAGTATGCACGGGCAGCGGTGGAAAAAGGCGCAATGGCCGTAGTTAGCGAACTTGAACCGCTGGAGCAGGTTGATGTTCCGTGGATCCAAGTGGAACATGCAAGGAATGCGTTGGCCACGGCAGCGGCGGAATTTTACGGGCACCCGGACAAGAACATCGCGATCACCGGGGTAACCGGGACCAACGGAAAAACCACTACTACGTGGATCATCGACAACATTTTGCGCAAGGCCGGCAGAACTACGGCGCTGGTGGGGACTGTTGGCTATCATGTTGCTGGAGATGCGCGGAAAGCGGTGAACACCACGCCCGAATCGCTGGACTTGTTTCAGATATTGGATGAGTTGCGCTCCAAGGGCGGAACGAACGTTACGATGGAAGTTTCCTCGCACGCGCTGGCTTTGGGCCGCGTGCACGGAGTGCATTTTCATACCGCCGTGTTCACCAATCTTACTCGCGACCATTTGGATTTTCACAAGTCCATGGAAGAGTATTTCGCCGCCAAACAAATGTTGTTCGATGGCCCGCCAGCGCCGGCGGCTTCGATCATCAATGACGACGATGATTACGGAAAGCAGTTACGGCCCGCATCGGGCGAAGTGATCCGTTACGGGATTCGTTCCGGCGATCTTCGCGCGCATGGCATTGAATCCACTTTCGCCGGGTTGCGGTTCGAGCTTCGGCTGGGTGGCGAAAAACACATAGTGCAATCTTCATTGGTGGGAGAGATCAATGTCTATAACTTACTGGCGGCCATTGGAGCGGTGCGAACATTAGGGGTAAGTTGGGAAGAAATTGCGGAAGGTGTTCGTAGTATGGCAGGCGTTCCCGGTCGTTTTGAACGCGTTGAGGCCGGGCAACCTTTTTTAGTTGCCGTGGACTATGCTCATACCGATGACGCCCTACGAAATACGATTCGCGTGGCCCGCAAGTTACTCACTTCATCCGGTAGGAAGGGACGGGTTTTGACCCTGTTTGGATGCGGCGGAGATCGCGACCGCAGCAAACGCCCGCTGATGGGAATGGCGGCTGCCGAGCTGAGTGACTTTGTAGTGTTGACGTCGGATAATCCGCGATCGGAGGATCCACTGGCCATCATTAACGATGCGCTAGTGGGATTGCGGAGATTCGACACGAATCACATCGTTGAACCGGACCGGGCCAAGGCGATTGAGGCGATCCTCAACGAAGCCCGGCCAGACGACGTGGTGATTCTCGCTGGAAAGGGTCACGAAACTTATCAGGTATTGAAAGATAAGACCATTGATTTCGACGACCGCGAGGTTGCGAGGAAAACACTCGCCAAAGCCGGCTATGGGGCTGCTTCATGACAGTGACTCTGGATGAGGCTGCGCGGGCGATGCAGGCTATTGCGCCGGAAATTAATCCTTCCATTTCAAAATGGAGCATCGATTCGCGGACCATTGAAGCTGACGCGATGTACTTTGCCTTGACCGGCGAAAACCACGATGGTCACAAGTTTTTGGCTGATGCCGCTAAGAAAGGCGCGGCGGCGGCGGTGGTTCGCGCGGGCGCTGCTGAGCAATTAGGGCTACCTATGCTGCATGTGCCGGATACGCTTGCGGCTCTGACTGATTTAGCCAAGACGGTGCGCACTAAATTTGCCGGGACTGTAATTGGCGTAACCGGTAGCGCGGGAAAAACCACGACTAAAGATATTATCTGGTCATTACTTTCAGTTAGTGGGTTAACGGGCCGGACGGAAGGCAATTTCAATAATCATATTGGCGTGCCACTGACCATTTTGAGACAACCGGAAGGCGCTAGGGCGCATGTGATTGAGCTTGCGATGAACCACATGGGCGAGATACGCCACTTATGCGCAATCGCACGCCCGCAAATAGGGGTAGTTACTAACATAGGTTTTGCACATGTGGAAAACTTTGTGGATATTTCGGAAATTGCAGCGGCTAAGCGGGAATTAATAGAATCATTGCCGCGGACGGGTGTTGCGGTGCTGAATGCCGACGACGAACGGGTCACCCAATTCGCGAAAGCACACCCGGGGCGGAGCATTACTTATGGCATCGAACATGAGGCCGATGTGCGGGCGGAGGCTGTTTCGTTATCGGAGGACGGCGTCCGGTTTCGTGTGGGCGGTACGGAGTTTCAATCCAAAGTGACAGGCCGCCATGCGGTGTTAAATATTCTGGCTGGGATTGCGGTGGCCGGAGAGTTGGGGGCTTCGCCATCCAGTTTGAAGGAGGCGATTGCTGCGCTTAAATCCGGAAAAATGCGTGGGGAACGCCTTTTTCATAACGGAGTTGCGATCATTAATGATTGTTACAACGCTAATCCTGAAGCGATGCTGGCGATGCTGGACGTGCTGGCCGCGAGCACCGGAAAGCCGAAGATTGCAGTGCTTGGGGAAATGCGAGAGTTGGGAAATATGTCCGGGGAATTGCACGCACGGGTGGGTGCGCACGCCGCTGCTCTGGGGATTGACTACCTGATAGGAGTTAGCGGCGCCGCTGTGTTTATGGTGGCCGAAGCCGTTAAGAAAGGGATGCCTCGCCAGGCTGGGATTTTTGTGGAAACATCGGAAGAAGCAGGAGATGCCCTCAAACATATTGCCACTAGCGGGGCAGTCGTTCTAATGAAAGGTTCGCGAGGGACACGCGTTGAGTTGGCGCTAGAAAGGTTTTTGGCTTAATGCTTTATTGGTTACTTTACGAACAGTTCTACCGGTACTTCACGCCGCTGCGCGTATTCAGCTATGTTACATTCCGGACAGCGTTTGCCAGCCTAACCGCACTATTCATTTCACTTTTGTTGGGGCCGTGGATGATTCGTAAGTTACGCGAATTCCAGATTGGCCAGCACATACGCGAGGAGGGTCCGAAATCGCACCAGAAGAAAGCTGGGACCCCGACAATGGGCGGTTTGCTGATCATTAGTTCCATTCTGATTCCCACTTTACTATGGGCTAATCTGACTAATACCTATGTATGGGTGGCAATGTTTGGATTAGTGGCTTTCGGCGGCATAGGGTTTGTGGATGACTACACAAAAGTAACTAAGAAACGGAACCTGGGTTTGACGGTGCGAGGCAAATTGGCTTTGCAAGCCGCGGTAGGTTCGACGGTTGGCGTCATGTTACTTATTCTGCGCGAGAAGGGGCTATACGATACTTCCATCAATATTCCGTTTTTCAAGAATTTTAAGCCCAATTTGCTTTTCGAGCAGTTCCTGCAAGGAACATGGACGTATCCACTCGCTTTCGTGGTTTTCTTTTGCTTCGTGGTGTTTGTGCTGGTGGGCGCTTCCAATGCGGTGAATGTAACGGACGGGCTGGACGGATTGGCGATTGGGTTGATGATCATTTCGGCCGGAGCGATGACGATGCTTTGTTATGTCAGCGGCCATAGAACATTTGCTACTTACCTGGACCTGGCGCGGTTACCGGGCGCTAGCGAATTAACCGTGTTTTGCGGAGCGATGACAGGCGCCTCGATTGGGTTTCTTTGGTATAACGCACATCCCGCGGAGATCTTCATGGGCGATGTGGGTTCGCTTTCTCTAGGCGGGGCTTTGGGTGTAGTGGCGGTGCTGATCAAGCAGGAAATTCTGCTTGTGTTTTTGGGTGGCGTTTATGTGATTGAGGCCCTTTCGGTGATTTTACAGGTGGGAAGTTTCAAAATGAGAGGGGGAAAGCGGATTTTTAAGATGGCTCCGCTGCATCATCATTTTGAACAGTTGGGATGGCATGAATCGAAGGTGATTATCCGGTTTTGGATTTTGGGGTTGGTGATGGCTTTGTTCGCGCTGACGACTTTGAAGTTACGGTAGGCCGAATCCCCCGATTGTGATCGAGGGCTAGCCGGATGGGCTGGTAAGTCCGTTCCCCGATTATGATCCGGGGAGATTTTGAACGGGTGGCAACTAGCCCCCGATGATAATCGGGGGATTGCCCTGGTTAAGGAGAAAATTACGAAGTTAGAAGGCAAACGCGTATTGGTGGTGGGCCTCGGCAAATCCGGGCGTGCGGCGGCGGAGTTTGTTCACTCACGCGGCAGTAAAGTAACGCTGGGCGATGAAAAGCCTCTTGCGTTTATGCCTGACGCCGCGGTGTTTGCCACTCGCTTGGGCCTGGAGTTTGAACAGCTTTCGGAAGCCACTAAGCCGGAGTTTGATCTGCTGATCCAATCACCAGGCGTGCCGCTTGAAAAATCATATTTTGACAAAGCACGCCAAGCCGGAGTGAAAATCATTGGGGAAGTGGAATTAGCTGCCCCCTTTCTTCGTGGCCCGGTGATTGGAATCACGGGTTCTAACGGGAAGACCACAACGATCACTTGGGCCACGAAGATGATGGAAGCCTCCGGCGTTCCCTGCCAAAGCGGAGGCAATTTGGGCCGCCCGGTTACTGACATGGTGGCCACCTCGCGAGATGATCAGTGGAATCTATTGGAGCTATCCAGCTTTCAATTGGAAACCGTGGAGACCTTTCAAGCGAACATCGCGGCGATTTTGAATTTGACGGCAAACCACATGGACCGGCATCACACGATGGAAGCTTATGCCGCCGCCAAGGCGCGGCTGCTTCAAACCCAAAGCCGGAATAGTTTCGCCGTGCTGAATTGTAAATCGGAACTGGCGCGTGAGGTTAAGGGAGAACTGGTTAGGTTCAATGCGTTCGGTCCAGCCGACAAGGGCGCCGGCTTGGAAGGTGGCTGGATTACCTGGAATGGTTTCCGTGTCGTGAAAGCGGCAACTCTGGGAACTCCAGGCCACCACAACGTGGAAAATTGCATGGCGGCGATGGCGGTGGTGATGCTGGCCGGCGGCAGCGCCGAAGGCGTTGCGAAGGCCGCGCGCGAATTTCATGGCGTGGAACATCGCATAGAATTTGTTCGCGAGCGGCGCGGTGTGAAGTATTACAATGACTCGAAATCGACGACCGCCGAGGCTACAACGACAGCGCTAAACGCCTTTGAAAATGGGGTTTGGCTGATCCTTGGAGGATCGGATAAAGGGTTGGATTATACCAGCCTTGTTCTGGCCGGTCCGCGAATTACGAAGGTGTTACTAATTGGTAGAATAGCGGAATCACTCAACAGCCAGTTAGGTCAGCATATGCCGGTTGAAATTTGCGGCACGCTTGCGACGGCTGTGGAGATAGCTTCCCACAACGCTCAGCGCGGCGAAACCGTGCTGCTTTCGCCAGGCACCGCCAGCTATGATCAGTTCACTAATTATGAGGAACGGGGCCTCGCCTTCAAGCAACTTGTAACGGCAATGGAAGATTAACATGACGCATCGACGCACAGACCGGGTTTTGTTCTATACAATTTTGGCGCTGATTTTCTTCGGCGTAATTATGGTTTTTTCTTCGTCGAGCGCTGTCGCCGAAACTCGCTACCGCATGGAGATGACGCACTTCTTGAAATGGCAACTTATCTGGCTGGCGATCTCCGTTCCCGTGCTGATGTTCTTTAAGCGGCTGAACTATGCGCGCTTGCAAACCGCGCAATGGGCCTTCGGCGCATTAGGCGTGGCCGTTTTTCTACAAGTGATTGCCGTTTTCGTGGATGGCGGCACGCACCGCTGGATCCGCTTTGGAGGCGCTGGTATTCAGCCGTCGGAATTTGCCAAGCCCGCGCTGATCCTTTTTCTCGCATACTTTGTCAGTTGGAAAGGGCGCACCATTAACAGCGCGCGGTATTCGATTGCCCCGGCCGCGCTTGTGCTGGGGTTGCTATTTCTTTCCATTGGCATTGGGGATTTGGGAACCGCGTTGGTGCTGGCGATCACGGCGGGCATTCTCTTTTTCGTAGCGGGGTTAAGTTGGCGGATGGTCGGCGCGGCTGGTCTTTTGCTGGCAGTTGCCGGTACCGCATTTGTGGTCTCCAAAGGGTATCGCGTTGGCCGGATTGTGGGCTTTGTCGATCCGGAGTTTACTATCCTTGACCGGATTGATCCGGGGGAGCATGTAAAGAATTATATTCGTCAATCCACCAATACGGGCGATTATGGCTATCAGGCGCGTCAAGCGAAAATCGCCATGGGGTCGGGCGGCGTGCTGGGGCTGGGGTTGATGCAGAGCCACCAGAAATTGATGTTTCTTCCGGAAGCGCAAACCGATTGTATCTACGCAATCGTGGGCGAGGAGTTAGGGCTATGGGGCGCAACCGGCGTGTTGATGGGATTCATCGTTATATTGTGGCGAGGCACGCGACTATTTTTCGTCGCACCGGATGATTTCGGCCGCTACCTGGCGCTTGGGGTGACAGTGGCCATCACCGTGCAGGCATTCATCAACATGACGATGGTGCTGGACATGATTCCCACCAAGGGAATTCCTTTGCCGATGATTAGCTACGGCGGCAGTTCCTTGTTGAGTACTTTGGCTTCGCTAGGAATGCTGTTGAGCGTTAGTGAACAATCCGAATGAAGGGCAAGACGTTTGTGATGGCCGGTGGCGGCACGGGTGGACATGTGGTTCCCGCCTTAGCGGTGGCGCGCGAACTGAAACGGCGTGGGCATACGCCGCTGTTCATCGGCACGAAGAAGGGCTTGGAATCAAAGCTGGTTCCGCAGGCCGGTTTCCCCATTGAGTGGGTGGATATTGGCGGTATCAAGGGGTTGGGGCTTGGGGCTCTTGCCCGCATGACTTTAAAAATGCCCCGAGCAATCCATGCGGCGCGAACGGTATTGAAGCGGGAAAAAGCTGCGGCGGTTTTTAGCATGGGCGGATTCGTGGCTGGTCCCACGGTGCTTGCGGCGGCGGCATTAGGAGTTCCGGTGGTGGTGATGGAACCGAACGCGATGCCAGGATTAACCAACCGTAAAATGGCGATTTTTGCGTACCGCGCGCTAGTGATGTTTGAGGAGGCCGGCAAATTCTTCCGTCCGGGACGATGGGAAGTTTGCGGCCTGCCTGTGCGGGAGGAGTTCTTCAAAATACCGCCAAAGAAGCGTGGAGACCCGTTTACGGTTTTGGTTACCGGCGGCAGCCGCGGATCGCGCACATTGAATAACGCGGCGCGGGCCGCCTGGCGGCTGGCCAAGGAAGCGGGTATGAAGATTCGTTGGATTCATCAATCGGGTGTGGAGTCGTTTACGGAACTGGCGGAGGAATTCAAGCGCGGCAAGTATGATGGTCGAGCGGTGGAGTTTGTGGATGACATGCCCAAAGCGTTTGCCGAGGCGGATTTGATTATCTGCCGCAGTGGCGCCGGGACCGTGAGTGAACTTGCCGCGGCGGGCAAGCCTTCGGTGCTAGTTCCATTCCCGTTCGCGGCGGATCAGCATCAGTTGAAGAATGCCGAAGCCATGCGTGATGCAGGCGCGGCGAAGATTGTGACGGATCGGGAAATGACCGGCGAGCGAATGGTGACGGAGATCCGCACTTTGTCGGAAGACCGGGCAGCGTTGGAAGGGATGAGTAACGCGGCGCGCCGGTTGGCGAAGCCTGAGGCGCTGAGGCGCGCGGTAAATGTGCTTGAGGAGGCGGCGAAGTGAGACTGCTTGAGATGCGAAAGAGTATTCGGGTCCGGGACAGTCGGACCAGGGGGTCCTCCGCAGACCAGGGGGTCCGCCCCACCCCGGACGGGATAGCTTTCTTAAGATGGAGAGTAAGTAAAATCTACTAATGTTTTTTAAACCGCAACACTTTCACTTCACCGGAATCGGCGGCATTGGCATGAGCGGCATTGCCGAAGTGTTGCTGACACTGGGCTACCGGATTAGCGGCAGCGATCAGCGGCTTTCGCCCACTACCGAACGTTTAACGAAGTTGGGGGCGACGGTATACGAAGGGCATCAAGCATCTAACATCGGCGATGCGAAAGTGCTGGTGGTCACCTCGGCCGTGGATGAAACTAATGCCGAAGTTCGCGAGGCGCGCCGTCTGGGCATCCCGGTAATTCCGCGCGGGGAACTGCTGGCGGAATTGATGCGCTTGAAGTTCGGCATCGCAGTAGCCGGCAGCCATGGAAAGACCACCACGACCTCGATGACAGCGGCTGTGCTGAGCCACGCCGGGCTTGATCCAACAGTAGTCGTCGGCGGTAAAGTGGGAACGCTTGGCGGGGCCAACGCGCGGCTGGGTAAAAGCGATTTTCTGGTCGTCGAATCGGACGAAAGCGATGGGTCGTTCCTGAAACTTGCGCCGATTGTGGCGGTGGTGACCAACGTGGACCGCGAGCATCTGGATCATTATTCTTCCATTGAAGAGATCCGCCAGGCGTTCGTCGATTTCGTCAACAAAGTTCCCTTCTATGGTGCGGCGATTCTTTGTTTGGACGATGAAAATATTCAACAACTGTTGAGCCGCGTCCGCCGGCGGGTCATCACATATGGGTTCAGCTCACAGGCCGGCCTGTGCATTGTCGACGCCGATTGCATACCGTTTCAAAGCGAATTTAACCTGCGCTACAAGGGCGAGGATCTGGGCCGGTTCAGCATTCGCGTACCGGGGCGGCATAATGTTTGGAATGCGACAGCGGCCATCGCCGTGGCTTTGGAACTGGACGTTCCGGCCGATACCATTCGCGAAGGGCTCAAAACTTACGCCGGTGTGGACCGCCGCTTCCAAGTACGTGGTGAGGCCAACGGCGTTAAGGTGATTGACGATTACGGCCATCACCCCACCGAAATTCGCGCCACCCTGGGCGCGGCCAAGTTGTGCCAGTTTCGCAAAGTTCACGTGCTGTTTCAACCGCACCGATATACCAGAACAGCCGCGTTGATGGACGATTTTGCGCGCGCCTTTCATCAGGCCGATTCCGTGTTTGTGCTGGACATTTACGGCGCGTCGGAAAAGCCGATTGAAGGCGTTTCCGGGCAGGCATTGGCTGAGCGTATCCGCGGGTTCGGGCATCGCGGCGTGAGTTATGCGGGGGGCATTGACGATGCGGCGAAGGCTGTAGCGGCGGTGGCTGAGCCTGGCGATGCCGTAATCACTCTGGGCGCGGGAAGTGTATGGCAGGCGGGAGACAAGGTACTGTCAATATTAAGAGGTGAGGGTCATGGCGGTTAAAGAAATTAAAGCTCCAACGATGAGCCAGTGGCGGTTTGCCTTTAAGGTGATCAGTTGGACCTTCGCTGTTTGCCTGGGCATTTTGGGGAGCTACTGGTTTTACAGCGAAGCGAACCACTTTCTTATGGTGGATAGCCGCTTTCTGCTTGCCGTACCCGAACCAGGCGAGGAACCTAAGAACATTATTATGGAAGGTGTAAAGCATGCCAGCCGACAAAAAATTGTTCAGGAATTCGGCAACGATTTTGGCCGCAGCATCTACAACATTCCTATCGCCGAGCGCCGCCGTCGCCTGCTGGCGGTGGGTTGGATCAAGGAGGCGCGTGTGGCGCGTGTATGGCCCAATCAGTTGCGAATTGAAGTTGTGGAACGCGAGCCTATAGCGTTTTTGGAGCTTCCTGCCGATGGGGATGAGAAGCAGCGTCCGTCATTGATCGACGCCGAAGGTGCAATCATGGGCCAGGAAAAGCCTGAAAAATTTGATTTGCCGGTGCTGACCGGGATCAGCTCAAAACTAACCTTGGATGACCGCAAGCTGCGCGTGCGCAGACTAATGAAAGTGCTTGAAGAGGCTGGGGATACATCGTCCAGAATTTCCGAAGTGGATATTGCCGATCCTGATAACCTCCGTGTTATGTTGCAAATGAAGGATCGCGCGGTGAACCTGGTTTTAGGTGACCGGCACTTTGGGGCGCGGCTGGCGCGCTTCATTCCCTACTTTGAGGACGTGAACCGCAAGGCCCCCGATGCCGCTTCGTTCGACCTCCGGCTGGAAGACCGTATTACAGCCATCCCACTGAACGCCAACTCAACCGTAGTATCATCGTTACAAAAGAAGGCGCAGGAGGAACCTGGTGGCCATTAAAGCCCGTCTTGCTGTTGGCTTAGACGCCGGCAGCGCGAAAACCCGGTGCGTGGTTTGTTTGGTTGAGGACACTCGTATCCGCTTTCTCGGCGCGGGCGAGGTGGATTCGCGCGGCTGGGTGAAGAGCCGCATCAAGGAACAACAGCCGATGAGTGAATCCATCCGGCTTGCTGCGCGCGAGGCGGAAAAGAACGCGCAAGTCAGCTTGGAATCGGTTGTGGTGGGTATGGGCGGCACCGCCATTGGCGGAGCAAACGCCATGGGCCGCTACGAATTTGGGCGGCCGCGCGAAGTGGAACAGTCCGATATGGGCTATGCGGTGGAACTGGCTTGCCGCGTGCAACTGGAAAATGACCGGACGCTGCTGCAAGTGTTCCCGCAGGATTTCACCGTGGATGGGCGCGCCGGGTTCCGTAATCCGAAGGGCATGAAATGCTCACGGCTGGAAGCGAACGTGCACGTGGTGACCACCTCGGCCTACGATCATCAAAGTTTGGTTTCCGCTGTTCATCAAGCGCACTTGGCTGTGGAGGAGACAGTGTTTGAGGCGATGGCCGGAGCCTATGCCTCCATACTTCCGGAAGACCGCAGCAAGGGGGTGGCGCTGGTGGACATTGGCGCGCATTCCACGAATATTGTGATCTACGACGGCGAGGCCATGGTGCAGGCGTCAAGCCTGCCCGTTTCCGCCGATCACTTCACGCGCGACGTGGCTTATGGGTTCGCCGTGGGCTATGACGAAGCCAATAAATTAAAGGAAGAATACGGGTGCGCGATTTTAGGCTTAACCGCCGACAACACGCTGATCGAAATTCCGTCCGGCGAAGGCAGGCCGCAAAGGGAAGCCACGCGTCGGCAATTGAACGAAATTTTGGAAGCCCGCGCCGAGGAAATGTTCCTTTATATTCGCAAGGAGTTGGAACAAGCGGGTATGGAACGGTCGTTGCTTGAAGGCGTGGTCTTAACCGGCGGAGGCGCCATGCTGAACGGCATGTGCGATATGGCGGAGCGGGTGTTGAACTGCCCGGCTCACAATGGTTTGGCGATTGGCATTCAGGACTGGCCGGAACAAATGGATAACCCTTCGTGGACCACCGCGGCCGGGTTGGCGATGTATTCGGGCAGGCTAAAACAACATAAAGATCAGAGAAGGAAATCACCCGGGCTGCTGAGCCTGGTGATGCGATGAGGAGGACCCCAATGGCCTTTGGAGATTCAAAACTGGACGATCTGAAATTCACCATCGAAGAAGACGAACCGCTTCCGATGGGAACGAAGATTAAAGTCTTTGGCGTAGGCGGCGGCGGATCGAATGCTGTGGCGCGCATGCTCACCGCAGGCGTGGGCGGGGTGGAGTTTTACGTCTTAAATACCGATCAGCAGGCTCTGGACCATTCGCCGGTGCAATTGAAGATCAATTTGGGCTCGAAGCTCACCAAAGGATTAGGCGCGGGGTCCGACCCGGAAGTGGGCAAGCAGGCCGCGCTGGAAGATACCGGCAAGCTGGTGGAGGCGCTGGAAGGCGCTGATCTGGTTTTTGTCACGGCATGTTTGGGTGGCGGCACGGGCACTGGCGCGGCTCCCATCGTGGCGTCGCTGGCCAAAGAATTGGGCGCGCTCACCGTGGCCGTGGTCACTAAGCCGTTTTCGTTTGAAGGTCCCAAGCGGGCCAAGCAAGCCGAGCGCGGGTTAGCGGAACTGGCGGCGACCGTCGACACTATAATTTCGATTCCCAACGACAAGCTGCTGGGCCTAGCCCCGAAGGGCACGTCGTTTCTTGAGGCGTTTAAGACTGCCGACGACGTGTTGCGGCAAGCGGTGCAGGGCATTGCGGATATCATCACCACTCCTGGGTTAGTGAACCGCGATTTCTCCGATATTCGGGCAATCATGCAGGGCATGGGTTACGCCATGATGGGCACGGCGACGGCCAAGGGCGAGAATGCGGTGATCGAGGCGGCGAAGAAAGCCATTTCGTGCGACTTGCTCGAAGAGGGCGGAGTGCGCGGGGCCAAGGGTATTCTGATCAACATCACCGGCACGCAGCATTTGGGATTGCATGAGGTGAGCGAAGCTTGCAACCTGATCCGCGATGCGGCCGAGAATGAGGATGTGCAGATCAACTTCGGCGTAGTGCTGAAGGATGGGGCTGAGCAGGAAGCGAAGATCACGGTGATTGCGACGGGGTTTGAGCGGTCGAATCTGCCGCCGGTGGATCGCAGGGCTGCGGCGACGGTGACGCGTGTGCAGCCGGTGAGCGCTCCGGCGGCGCCGGTGAACATTCCGATTATAGAGCGCGTAGTAGTGTCGAGGCCGTCCGGTCTGGTGGAATTGGATCAAGCGACTTCAGTGGCCCCGCAACCGGTTGCCCCTCCGCCCGTGGTGATTCCGCAGCCTAAACCTTTACCCATTGAGCCGATGCCCGAGCCGGTGATGGTGGCTGTGTCGCATTTCGAGCCGGAACCGGAGCCCGGGCATTTGGTGGTTGTGGAGCAACAGTACGCCGCTCCTGAGCCGGTGCCCCCCCCGCCTGTTGCTCAGCAGCCCACGGCGGCAGCCCTCCCGACACCGCAGCCCGGCCCGCCTCCGCAGAGTGCCGAGGATGAATTGGAGATGCCCGCGTTCTTACGGCGTGAACGGCGGCTGTTCCGGTAGAGCCACTAAACTCTTCGCAACTCCTGAATTAAACGATTGACTCCGCTATCCTTTTTGCGACTTCAACAACCCGAAACCAAGGCGGTGGTCCGTGCCATTTCTTCTCCAAATCTAGCCTCGCGCTTTGGAAGCCAGGCAGTGCGGTCCACACTTCATAGGGCGTGACGGCAACCTTTGCGTCCTTCCTGGTAGTTAGCCAGCCGATCACCGCAACTACTAAGCCCTGCGGAGATCCATCGTGTTTTAACAGATCATAGGCTGACATATCTGAAATACACTTCAAGTGAGTATGGCCATGAGGAACCAGCACTCCCCAATCATGTGAGGCGTTATCCATCAAACGGCGCGCCATCGCCATGCCTAGTTCGAGCGGCATATTAAATCGCGCCAAATTCTCAATTCCCTCTCCGGTGCATCTCGACAAATCATGAATCGAGTATTTGCTGTTAAACAGCGCCGTTGTGATTCGGTCCAATCGAGGCTCCGAAACGGAACCTGTTTCTAAAGCGCACCGAGGCATAAACCCACAACACGCGGTAGCGAATAAGATCGCATCGAACGAAGCAGCATATTCCACGTCGAAAGGACAATTGATGAAGACGGATCTTGCGGGATCAAGGCGAAGTTCGTCTCCCCCGAAATGAAGCTTATGGGTATCCTCCAAACTCAATGGAGAGCATCCACTTCTGAGGAGTATTTGCGGGCTTCCAGTTTTTCGAGTTCTACTGCCGCACGGGCAATTTCGTCGAGACGATCCCGGAGTACTTGCTTATCCTTGGCTGTCAGCCCCAGTCTAGTGTTATTTCCAGTAGTTCGGAGGACTCCTACTGGATGATCCGCCCATTTATGGGATTTATCCTCCGGATCAATTCGTAAAGCAGCCCAACGCCGAAGAAAAGGTGGTAGTTCTCCTTCGCCGACTATGATTGGAATCAAGTTTTTTTGCCGAATCGGCCCAAACTTGTTCCAGTGCGGAACGCCACTCCCACTGCTGCCATTGGGTTGTCCGGTCGCTTGGACCAACCAAGATTATGAACGATTGTGTGCGCTGGAGGGCATGTTCAACCTCATCCTGCTAGTTGCTGCCGGGGTGTAGATCTTTGAAGTCGGCCCAAGTTTGGATTCCTTGATTCCGCAAAACACGCGCAATTTCTTCAGCGAGCGGTTTGGTATCCGCAGCGTAGGAAAGGAAAACGTTCGATCCGGTTGACATGGAGCCGCCTCCTTAAGTCTATAGCATCGAGGCGAATGATCGCTCAGTTTATGCTATGGCCACCTCTATTGCTTCAAGTACTGATTCTCAAATCCAAATCGAGCCCGCATCCGTAAGCATGTTTACCAATGTGTCGAGCGAAAAGCGTTTAATCTTGCCGCGCATCAGATCGGAAATCTGCGACTGAATTACGTTGAATTTCGTTGCTTCCTCGGCCTGCGTTAATCTCCGTGCTTTTCTATAAAGTTGCGAAGCGCGATAATGATCTGGGAACGCCTATGCAAGGTTTCGGCTTCCCCCTTGGAAAGCCCAGATCCGCAAAGACATTGCCGCTGCCTTCGGTAATAGTTGCCTCTTCAATCACTTTCATTGCAATCATGGCCTAAGTACCAATATTTTCCTTCCCTGTCCTGAACTTCGACATGCCAACCATCCGTTACAATGGGACTGCGCTTTCCGTCTTCATATTCAAACACCGCTTCAATATTCCAATAAGTATATTCGGCCCAGTCAATCTCTCGTATGAAACTACCTGAAGCGGATGTTCAGGCGTCAGAAAGAGCGCAGCTTCCCGATGCCGGATTATAGAGGATCTGACGAAAGTAGCAGTGCGCTTGACCGGCCAGATTCTGGACGAGAACTATACGAAGCTGTTGCTGAGCCAAACCGACATGGATCTGATGGATGCGATTGCTTTAGATAAAGTGCAAAAGAGACGACCGCTGAATGATGAGTCTTTGAAGCGGCTACGAGCCTTGAAGCTGATCGAGGGCCGTCGGCCTAATGTTTTTGTCTCTGCGAAGGTTGCGGCGGCTACTGGCGACAAGGCGGCTTACATAAAAAATCGTGCGTTCGACAAGCCACACTACAAAGACATGGTGGGGGAGTACTTGAATAAGTTTGGAGAAGCCACGCGAGCGGAACTAGACAATTTGCTTTTGGGGAAGCTCTCAGATGCGCTGGACGCGAACCAGAAGAAGACTCTCATTACGAACTTTCTCCAGCAGATGAAAAAAGATGGGCAAATCGAACTGCATGGAGTGACGCGTTGGGCCAAGTGGCGTCTATCTAGCAAGGCCTCGGAGGCCCGCGATTAAGGGTGATCCTAGATACAGAACCGATTTGAAGCGCTTGCAAGTGGCTAATTCGTATACCGTTGTCTCTACATAATCGGAGCCAACGAACCAGCTCTTATATTGAGATTATGTATAGAACCAAGCCCAGCCGTGTGCGGAATGAGGAAAACCTGCTCCGAGCGGCCCGTTCGCGAAGATAATGGACGCTTTGCGGAGGCGTAGTCAAAGATCTCTGGGCGACTTCCGCTCTGCTCGTCTACTTCGAAAGACGGTGTAACGTAAGCGTCGACCTGCCGTAAGGTAGACTTGCCCGGATCACGTTAATCCCGCGGTAAATGCTAACTTGTCGCTGAACCGAGCTTTCGGTGAACACGGTTAGATGGAGTGAATGGTGCGCCCATGAAACACGAACGCAATTGGATTTGAGGCCCTCAAAAAATGGCCAAAGCTGCTGGTGTCGATGATTGAGCGTGTCGAGCTTCGACTGCCAGAAATGCAGCGCCGTTTCCCAGAGCGCGAATCCTGACCAAAGCACACGCCTGTTTCTGCTCTGGGCGACGGATGAAGATTCTCTCGGCCCGCATCCGCAGTGTGGACTCGGGCCTCCTCATCTTAGGAGCCGGCCAAAGCTTCCTCCACCACCTTGTCCTCCACCAACTGGAGCTGAAATAGCCCCCCTTCGCCCTCACCTTGTATACTGATGTATATATGATGAAATTGGCGAACGCAGCTTTGCTTCTCAGCTTCGCGTCGGCAGCGGCTTCGGCCCAAGTCAACGTGGGCGAACAGAAGCCCGAACCCACCCTACCCTTTAAGATGACGACCACGGCCAACTTTGAACTGCCCTGGCGGATTGCTTTCCTGCCCGATGGCAGCATGTTGGTTACGGAAAAGATCGGGCCCATTTGGCTCGTATCCCCACAGGGCGAAAAAATCGCGGCGTTATCCGGCACGCCAGCCGTCTATTGGCAGGGACAGAACGGCATGTTGGGCATCTTCGTCTCACCCAAATACGCCACCGACCAAAGCATCTACGTCACCTACATCGAGCCCGGCGACTACGGCGGCGGCCAAGCTCTGGCCCGCGCCAAACTGATCACAGGACGCGTCAATAGACTGGAAGACTTCACCGTGCTGTGGCGCCAAATGCCAAGGGGTAAAGGCGGCCAGGCCGGTGGGCAAATTGCTTTCTCGCCCGATGGCCAGTACATATACATGTCGGTTGGCGATCGCCAGCGCATGACCCCGGCCCAGGATCCCAACCAGCCCGTAGGCAAAATCCTGCGCCTGACGCTTGACGGCAAACCCGCCCCCGGCAATCCCAACGCGGGCAAAGTCGGCTCCTCCACCATTCCCCTCATCGATCCGCCGCGAGACACCGAAGTTGCCAAGACAGCGAAGACCGTCAGCACCTATACCTTTCCCGCTGAAAACCTAACGCCGGCCGAAACCTGGGCCAGTGGCTTCCGCGCACCCTATGGCCTCGCGTTCTCGCCCACGGGCGAATTATGGGAAGTCGAACACGGCCCGCGTGGCGGCGACGAACTGAATCTGATTGAGAAGGGCAAAAATTACGGTTGGCCAGTGGTTTCCTATGGCAAGAACTATAACGAAGTGGCCATTCCCAGTCACGATACGCGCCCTGAATTCACGAAGCCAGTACTCTATTGGGTGCCGGTGATCGCCCCAGGTAACCTGATGTTCTACCGAGGCAAAAAGACCTTCCCGCAATGGGACGGTAGCGGCTTCGTCAGCGGCATGGCCAGCATGTGTATCAATCGCATCCTCTTCGATGGCAAAGGCGGAGCCAAGACCGCCGAGCGCTACGATATTGGTAAGCGCATTCGCGATGTGGAACAAGGCCCCGACGGCTCGCTCTGGATGCTCGAAGACGCCAATCCCGGCGCACTGATCCACGTGACTCCAAAGTAAATTGCCCGATCGGCGCCCCACCAATTACACCAAACGCCTGCAAGCCCTCGACAATCCATCAAGGGCTTGCTCTTTCGGCGGGCTAATCATCAACATCCTGTCCGGCTTCCGCATCCCATCGCTCGAAGACATCCGATGGCGATTCGCAGGGCTTGATGGGCTGGATAACTGGGTCGAACTGCGCTCCAATCCGGGTTCTGCAACCGTTCCGGTTTCCTGGGCGAATCGGGCCATGAAACCGCAACAGACGGTCGCGAACACGATAGCATCGAAGGCCTGCGCGTATGCCGCGTCAAACGGACAATTGATGAAGGCGGATTTTTCTGGCTCCAACGCAAGTTCGCTCTCGCCAAAATGAAGCCGTTGGATAGGTTCCAGGCTCAAAGACGCGGATCCACTCCCGGGACGCGCATAAGGACAAGCCTCGAGCTTCGCGAGTTCCACGGCAGTTTCCAGACTATGAGTGTGTGGCCTTTTCGCAGGTGCTTTAGACAGCGAACCAATGCTGGACGCTTGGCCGTAGCGCCGGATAACCCTTCATCCATGAAGATCGTCTTGCACCCGGCACGCTTCAAGGCGGTGAGTTGCATCGCGGTGTCCCGGTCGTCGGTCGAGACGCGGGCGTAGCCGTATTTCATCCCCAGATTATGGGACAACAAAACGGAACGCTGCAACCCCTGTTTTTATTGGGTGCGTTTTTCGTCCCGAAACTTACCGTTTGTGGAACGCGTGCAGGTTCGCTGAATGTTCGCGAAAAGCTAGGGCCGAATGAAAGGCTTCTTGGGCAGGAGCGGCAAGTTCCCAAAAAGGTCAAAACTCAGCGAAGTGGGCTTTTGATTGCCCACATACGCCATTTTGACGTAGTGGCTTCACTCAGCGTCGAATACTCGAATTTTGGCGAGTGGGGTCCACTCCAAGTTCCGTCATCTTCTACCTGAAGGTCTGCTTCAAATTGAATCCATTCAAGCTTATCCTTAGGAGCGCGACCTCTCGGATTGAGAAACCCGCTGACACGTACATGTCGCTGATCTAGCCAAACGACGTCACTGTTTTGGTAGAGCTTTATAAAAACCCATGGGATATCCAACCACTGTCCTTTTGGTATTTTTGAGTTAGATTCCATCCAGCGCACCAAATTGTATGCATGGTGCTCTTTCTCCACGTTCCACGCGGCAAGCCCTAGCGAGCGGCGATACTGTATCTCGGCCTGCTTCGCCTGTTCAGCCGCAGCAGCGGCGGCCAGTTGATCCCTGTGAATGTCGTAACCCAAATGGGCAAGCACGCAACCGGAAACCAGCAGCGAGCATAGGACGGTTACTGTGTTGCTGATCACTTCATTCCACCTCGAACGTCTTCAGAAGCTTAATCAAAGCCTTCCTCATGTTGCCCGGCTGGAGGCCGACTCCAGATGATCCCCGACTCTCGCAGTTTGGAGGCAAGGAGCGACACCGGGTCCTGGTATCCGCGGAGCTGAACAACTTTCATCGGTGGGTCATCCTTGGAGAGCTGCGGGATGACCCACGCTGAGAGGAGGGAGCTTTTGCCCGAGCCAGACTGCCCGGTCAGGTACAGGACCGGTCCGCGCCGGTCCTTCAACCAGCGAAGAATCTCCTCATGTTTGTTGTCCGCTCGGGTAAAGCCCGCCTGTTCTTCACGTGGCGACAGTCGAAAATAGCCCGGCTTAATCTCGCCTGCTACTTCTCTCAGGCGCTGCCGTCTGCGCTGGTCGAGAAGGGCTGGTATCGTGTGGCCAAAAAAAACCACCATTAGTGGAGTTAAAGCTACCAGTGGACGGACCCACCAGGGGGTTCCTTTCAGGGGCTCCTCGAGTTTCTGGTAAGCGAGGAGCGCAGCCCCGAGCGCGGCAAAATATCCGGCGATAAGCCCGAACCAAGATGTACCGACGCTCGCCGTCAATTCGATAACGCGGCGCAATAGCGTGGGAGAGTCGGCTTCGCTCGCCGCTGAGGGGACGATCGTACTCATCGGGGTAAGCAGCTACTATAACAAAATTTACGGAGTCAGCTCATATCGTGCTTCCTTTCGGAATGGTATCCAGTCTAGTCCTTCAAGGTGTGATCGACCGACCGCCTCTTTCTATTACTATATGGCCTTAAACAGAATGGACCTTCTGTTTAAAATAGCGCCCTAGTGCTTGGTTCCGAAACTTACCCTTTTCGACACGCGGGGGGCTAGAAGCGGAAAAGTGTTTGGATGTCCCGGCTGCTGCGCAATACCCGGAGAATGACAACATCCTCGCCTTCAACCCGGTAGATGATAACATGTTTGCCCACGGGAAAGCTTCGTAGGCCAGAACGCAAGTCTTCATCACGGACACGTCCGATATATGGATGGCGAAAGATCAACCAAAACCGCTCGGTAATGGCATCAATTAGGTTGTCCGCAATTTCAAGACTGCCGCTTTCTTTGGCAACATAAACCCAAATGTCATCAAGATCGAAAGTGGCGGCCGGAGCAAGACGATGTATTAGAGGGATGCCGGCGTCTCGGCTGCAAGACGGGCGCGTCCTCTTTGTTTCACTTCTTCGGCAAGCTCACGCATGGATTGCTGGTTGATGATACGTCCTTCGCCGTGTGCAAGGGATGCTTCGGCATCATCAACGCCTGCGAGAAGTTCCACGCGGATGCGTTCGCGCTCTTCCCACAGCGACAACGCTTGGCGGACTGCCGCTTCCTCATTGGGAAGCCTGCCCGTTTCAATTGCCTGCCGGATGAACGCTTGCTGATCGGGTGTGAATTGCACTTCCATAGTTTGCTCTCCTGCTTGTCTTTCAAGCCTAGCCGATATAGGGCTTGCTGTCACGTTTGGTCAAGTGCAAGGCTGTAGCGGCATGTTGCAACCTACCCCTTTGTGGAACACGGGCGGAGGCTACTGCTCGCGTCCGCGCAAGATCGCGGCCATGACGCGAGGGCTTCGGTGTCCGTGCATGACGGCGATGATCCATAGCGGCTTTTCATCAGGCGCGTAAGCAATCCGATAATCGCGCACACGCGTAAGGCAGTGGACGGTTGGTCAAGTCCGTTCTTCGGTGGCCGCGCTGCGGGAAAGAAACCAAATTCTGAATTGTGCGGTAAATCTCATCAACTACCCGGTGCGCGGCTTCAGGGCTGTCTTCGCCGATATAGACGGCGATCTCGTCAATGTCGATGAACGCTGCCGGGTGAAGATCGTAACCGCTCATACGGGGCTATTGCGCCGCGCTTCAATTCTTTCATGCAGCCGGGCGAAAGCTTCCTCGCCATC
>JAYVXT010000702.1:0-12175 GCA_043785065.1 Bryobacterales bacterium
ACACTCCTCAACATCGCCGCGGGATTGCTTTCGCCCACTGCGGGCGTCACGCGCGTGCTTTCAAATCCCCTGGCCGGCATCAACAAACGCGCCGGGTACATGTTTCAGCAGGATGCATTAATGCCCTGGAAAACCGTGCTTGACAACATCACGCTCGGCCCACAATTACGCGGTCGCGACGCAACCGGCGAAGCGATGGAGTGGATCAAGCGAGTCGGCTTGGACGGTTTTGCCCATCACTATCCATCGCAATTAAGCGGCGGGATGCGCAAGCGCGTGGCGATGGCCCAAACCTGGATTAACTCGCCGGAAATCATTTTGATGGATGAGCCGTTTGGCGCACTTGATGTTCACACTAGGCTTCGGATGGAGAGTGAGATTCTTGATCTTTGGACAGGCTCCGGCAAGACCGTTTTATTCATCACGCATGACCTGGAGGAGGCGATTGCCTTGTCGGACCGTGTGGCCATTCTGTCGGCGGGACCTGGAAGTCGAATTGCGGGGATCTTTGAGGTAACTCTGCCCCGGCCGCGCAACTTGATCGACATCCGCACCGATCCGGGTTTTCATGAGCTGTACTCAAAAATATGGATCAGCTTGCGAGAGGAAGTGCTGAAAAGTTATGAGCGCTAAGAATTGGATGCGGGTGTGGCAATTGTTGTTGGCGGCGTCTGGATTGGGCCTGTGGCAGTTAGGGGTGGATCGCGGCTGGATGGATAAGTTCTTCTTCTCGCGGCCGAGCGAGATCGGTGCTCGCTTATGGTTAATGGTTTCTAGCGGCTCTATTTTTCCTCATCTAGGCGTGACTCTAGAAGAGGCGCTGCTTTCATTCCTCATTGGTGGCGGACTCGGCATCGGCGGCGGTCTGCTGCTTGCGCGGGTAACGTGGCTTGCGGAGTTGCTCGATCCATTTATCCGCATGGGGAATGCATTGCCGCGCGTCGTGCTGGCTCCGATTTTTTTGCTTTGGTTCGGCCTGGGAATCTGGTCAAAGGTGGCGCTGGGAGTTACCGTGGTGTTCTTTATCGTCTTCTTCAACACGCTTGAAGGAGTTCGGCAAGTAGAGCCGGTGTTAATTTCCAACGCCCGAATGTTGGGCGCCAACGAGCGGCAATTGCTGCGTCACGTTTTGATCCCTTCCGCCATGGCTTGGATCTTTTCCAGCCTACACATCAGCATCGGGTTCGCCATCATTTCCGTTGTAGTGGGAGAATACATGGGGTCGTCAAAGGGAATAGGATATTTGATCGCCCAAAGCGAAGGAGTGTTTGATACGACAGGTGTCTTTGCGGGGATGGCGATCCTTTCAAGCGTGGTGTTGGTAATCGGTTGGGGTGTCAGCCGTCTGGAGAGAAGGCTATTGCGGTGGCGAATAGCATAGACTGGAGTGAGACCCTTTTTATGGTAATATGGGTTTATGAAAACAACAATGGAACTCCCTGATATTTTGTTCACTACGATGAAAGTCGCCGTGGCTTCCGAGGGGATCTCCATGAAAGAGTTTCTCACCCAAGCGATTCAAATGCGTCTAAGGGTGCGTCCGGAACCCTTTGAAAAGCCTTGGTTAAAGGCATTCGGCGGCCTCAAGGAAATGCAAAAAGAGACTCGCAAACTGGACCGGCTGATTGCCGATGAGTTCGGCCAAGTGGACGCTGAGGACTGGAATTGATCCTCGATACGAACGCTCTGTCCGCATTCGCGGAGGGGGACGCAAAACTCCAAAAAGTGCTTGAGCCAGCCTCCGAATTGTACCTTCCCGCAATCGTTTTGGGAGAGTATGTTTTTGGCATTCGACAGTCCAAGTACCGCGACGTTTACGAATCTTGGCTCGAAACCAGTCTGAATTTATTTCGTCCGCTGGGCGTTGGACGAAAGACCGCGCTCGCATACGCCGATATTCGCGAGGCCCTAAAGTCAGCGGGAAAACCCATTCCGGAAAACGACATTTGGATCGCCGCCATCGCTCAGGAGCACAAGATGGCCCTTGTCACGAGAGATGCCCATTTCAAAAATATCCAAACGATCAATGTCTTGAAGTGGTAAGCATCTAAACCAGCACCTTCTGAATCAACTCTCCCTGCACGTCCGTCAGCCTGAAATAGCGCCCTTGAAACTTGTAAGTTAGCTTCTTGTGATCGATCCCTAGCAGGTGCAGCAGCGTCGCCTGCAAGTCGAACACATGCGCTGGATCGGCTGTAATGTTGTAGCTGTAATCGTCGGTTTCCCCCAAAGAAAAGCCTTTTTTTACGCCCGCGCCAGCCATCCAAATTGTGAAGTTGCGCGGGTGATGATCGCGGCCGTAATTGGTCTCCGTCAACTTGCCCTGGCTGTAAACGGTGCGCCCGAATTCTCCGCCCCAAATCACCAATGTGTCGTCCAGCAGTCCGCGCTGCTTTAGATCGGTGATCAATGCCGCCGAAGCCTGATCGGTACCCTTACATTGCAGCGCGATATCTCGCGGCAGATTCCCATGCTGATCCCAACCACGGTGATAAATCTGAATAAATCTCACATTGCGTTCCGCCAGCTTGCGCGCCAGCAGGCAGTTCGCCGCATACGTACCCGGCTTGCGGGCGTCTTCCCCGTAAAGTTGGAAGGTGGCTTCGGGCTCGTTCGAAACGTCCATCAACTCAGGAACCGAGGTCTGCATGCGGTACGCCATCTCGTACTGCGAAATGCGCGTTTCAATTTCCGGATCGCCATAGGCTTCAAGGCGCATCTGATTCAGCTTCTGAACACTGTCGATGATATGGCGCCGCGTACTTTTCGCCATGCCTGGGGGATCGCTTAGAAACAGCACTGGATCTCCGCTTGACCTGAATTTCACACCCTGGTAGTTGGACGGCAAGAACCCACTGGACCATAGGCGCGAAAACAACGGTTGATCGTTGGCAGGCGTATTCGATTGCGAAACCAGCACCACAAATCCGGGCAAGTTCTGATTTTCGCTGCCCAACCCATAGCTCACCCATGCGCCGATGCTGGGGCGGCCTGGCTGCTGGCTGCCGGTTTGAATAAACGTAATCGCCGGATCGTGATTGATCGCGTCGGTGTGCATCGATTTGATGATGGTGATGTCGTCAACAATTTTCGCCGTGTGCGGCAGCAGTTCGCTCAACCAGATTCCACTCTTGCCATGTTGTGCGAATTTGAAGATAGTGGACGCCACCGGGAATGAAGTTTGCCCGGACGTCATGCCGGTAATTCGTTGGCCGTTGCGAATGGAATCGGGCAATTCCAAACCGTTAAACTTCTTCATTTGCGGCTTGTAATCGAACAGATCGATTTGCGACGGAGCCCCGGATTGATGCAAGAAAATTACGCGCTTGGCCTTGGCGGGAAAATGCGGAAGCCCAGTCATGCCACCGGTCTTCGGATCCCGTTCCGAAGTAGCAGCCAGGGCATCGCGCTCGAACAAGGAAGCCAACGCGGCCGTTCCAATGCCCGTCGAACCAAGGCCAAACAAACGCCGCCGCGTTACCGCAATCCGCTTACCGTATTCGATCAGATCCTCTAAAGCCATTCGTTACTCCTTTGTGATCACTTCGTCGAGATTGAGGATAGTGCTGGCGAGAGTAGTCCAGCCCGCCAGTTCACTGTTGTTCAGAGTTGGGTCAACGGGAGATTCGCCGACTTTTAGCAGCGCTTCAGCCGATCCCCTATCCTTCTTGTACACAGCAACCTGTTCGTTAACTAAATCAGCCAGCACCGAAAGTTCCTTAGCCAAGGGCTTGCGGCCAGTGGCAAGTTCAAAGCCGTAGCGCAGGCGCGAAGTCATATCCGTCCCGCCTTCCTTCAAAATACGAGCAGCGAAAGCACGGGCAGCTTCAACATAAGTTGGATCGTTCCACAACACCAAAGCTTGCAAAGGAGTATTGGTTACTGCCCGCCGAGCCACGCACTTTTCCCTGTCAGGCGCGTCAAATGCCGACATAGAAGCGGGCGGAGCAGTGCGCTTCCAAAACGTATACATCGCGCGGCGGTAAAGGTCAGCCCCATGGCTCTGCCGGTACTTCTGCGCCGAGTATTCCCCGCCGAACGCAAGTTCCTCCCAAATGCCGGAAGGCTGGTATGGATAGACACTCCTGCCGCCTACTTCAAGATTGATCAATCCGCTAATGAAAAGAGCATTGTCACGCACTAACTCGGCGGGAAGGCGGTGACGGGGACCACGGGCCAGTAGCCGGTTTTCCGGATCTCGCTCCTGCATTTCCGCAGTTACTTTGGACGATTGCCGATAGGTGGCGCTGGTAACAATCAAGCGCTGCATGGCCTTCACGTCCCAACCGGTGTGGACAAATTCCGTGGCCAGGAAATCCAGCAAATACTGATTCGAGGGCGGGTCGCCTTGCGATCCAAAGTCTTCCACCGTTTTCACTAGTCCGATGCCAAAGTAATTTTGCCAGTAGCGATTCACAGCCACGCGCGCGGTTAACGGATGGTCGGGTTGAACCAGCCACTTGGCTAATCCATACCGGTTCTTGGGCAGCGACGAATCAATGGGTTGCAACATGGCCGGCGTATTGGGCATTACTTTTTCACCCTTGTTTTGATAATCGCCGCGGCCAAGAATGAAAGTATCGCGAGGTTTGGCCATCTCTTCCATCACCATCACGCTAGGCGCCTCAAGTTCCAGACGGTCGCGTTGTTCTTTCAATTGCTTCAATTCGGCATACAACTTTCGCTGCTCTGGAGGCGCTTCCCGCGTAAGAAAATAGTCGCGAAGCTTGAATGCCTGATCGCGATTGCGTTTAGTGGTTGCATTGAAGAGCATGGCGCGAACGGGCTCTTGCTGTGAAAGTTGCCGCGCGAATTCAAGGCTGGACGCCTTGCCGTAAAATCGCAAATCATCCAGCTGTCCAAATAATCCGCCAACACCGCCTTGAATGCGGATCGGAGCGGAGGACCCGAAGGTTGAAGCTTCCCCGGAAACGTCGAAAGTCTCGACCGCTCCGTTTAAGTAGACGCCGAATCCTTGCGGACCTTGTGCGGTGTTCGACACCGTAATGTGTGTCCATTGCCCCTGGGCAATGCGGGTGCGCGAGACCAATTCCAGTTGCTTGCCTTTCCCTTCAGCGAAGACTATCCGTACGTTTGCCACACGCTTCAGCCCGGGGATCGCTTCCGATTCTCCCCAATGAATGCTCCATCCGCGGCCGGCTTCGTCCATCTGCTTAAGAAACGTCATCTGCTTGTCACCACTAGGCTTCACCCAAAAGGCGATAGTGAAGGGCTTCGCCAAATCGATGTCAGAGATAGCAGTAAGATCCACCGAAATCTGCTGCCCACCGAAAGTAGCCGAACGGCCAACAATTCCATCGGCATAACTCATCTCCCCAGCGGTGGCGCGGCCGTGACGATATCCGCCGGCCACATCGGCTAAGTTGTCATCAAATTCATAGTGCGCAAGTAACCCTTCGCGCGACGGCGCCGCAATCTTCGCCAAGCCGGCCTTCTCCCATTGCAGCTGCATCGCAGCCACTTCTTTATCGGGCAGCAACTTTTCCTTGGCCGGAATCACCTTGCCCAACTCATCCAGCAATTGCTTTTCGTGGCCCGGCAGCAGCATCATCGGCTCGGCATTACCCTTGCGCCCGTCAAGCCCCTTCTCCGGGATGGTGTTGAAGAAGGCCGCCATCTGGTAATAATCTTTTTGGCGAATGGGATCGTACTTATGGTCGTGGCACTTGGCGCAGCCGGTGGTCATACCCATCCAAACGACCGAGGTGGTCTCCACTCGATCAGCCACATATTCGGCTTGATACTCTTCGGGAATTGCGCCGCCTTCAAAGTTGATCATGTGATTGCGGTTGAAAGCCGTGGCTATGCGTGTCTCCGTATTGGCGCCCGGCATCAAGTCGCCCGCCAACTGCTCCACGGTAAATTGATCGAAGGGCTTGTTGCCGTTGAAGGCGCGGATCACCCAATCCCGCCATGGCCACATGTCGCGATGGCTGTCGATGTGATAGCCATGCGTGTCGGCATAGCGGGCCAGATCCAGCCACTGCATGGCCATCTTTTCTCCGTAGTGGTTCGATTGAAGCAAGCGGTCCACTTGGCGCTCATAGGCTCCTGCCTGCTTGTCGGCCACATAGCTCGAAATTTCTTTTGGCGTTGGCGGCAATCCTGTCAGGTCGAAACTAAGACGGCGAAGCAGTGTGGCGCGATCCGCTTCCGGGGAAAATCGAAGATTATCTTTTTCAAGACGGGCAAGCACCAACGAGTCAATAGGATTCCGAACCAGCGCCTTTGCTTTTACCTCAGGGATGATAGGACGCTTCGGTGGCTCGTAAGCCCAATGCAAGGCCCATGGAGCCCCAGCTTCGATCCATTGCTTAATCAGGCCGATCTGTCTTTCCGAAAGCGGCTCGCCTGCCGCGGCTGGCGGCATGCGCAGATTCCTGTTTTCGTGCGAGACGCGGATTAGCAGTTTACTCTTCGCGGCGGAGCCAGGCACGATGGCAGGCCCATTCTTGCGATCCTCAAACGCACTGTCTTTCGTGTCCAGGCGCAAGCCCGCCATGCGCTTTTTTTCATCGGGCCCGTGACAGCTAAAGCACTTGTCGGAAAGTATCGGACGTATGTCGCGAGTGAAATCGAGCTTCGCGGGGGCGGCCAAGCAAAGCGAGGCCAATGTGAGCCAAACAAGAATTTGAACCATGGGAAAGAACCCGTTACGATTCTATCGAATTCCCATGGGCTCCATCAGGCCGCCGGACTTTGCGGCGCCTGAATCATCCTGGCGTTATTTGTAGCCGTAAGCCATGCCGACTGCGCTGCTTCTGCCGCATCCACGCCCTTGATTGTGATGGAATACTTGCCGGAGTCCGTACGGACAATTTGACCTTGTTCCTTGAGATACCAAACACTGAATTCAAGTTGTTCCCTGGCCACTCCCAATAGATCTTCAAGTTCCTGAATACTCATGGTGGGATATTCGGGATCTTTAAGCCGCTTTGTATAGAGCACGCCCAAAATGCCGTCGCGTTTCCGCTTTTCATCGCCAACGCCGTTTGCGGCCGAGCCTTGATCGAAGATTTTCCATCTTCGTTGCCTTTGAGATTCCGTCTTAAGATCATATGAGGCCCGCTTTTCCGGATTGGATAGCGTTTGGTAAGCTTCCGTTATCACCCGAAATCGTTCCGTATGGCCGGTTTCCTTGTTGTCAGGGTGGTAACGCTGCGCCATCAACCGGTAGACGCGATGAATCGTATCCGGATCGGCCTTAGGATGAAGCTGGAGTAATTCATAAAAATCCGCTATGGCCTCCCAATCGGGTTGTTCGGGAATTTGCTGGTCTTGAGCACTTTCCTGTTTTGCCTGCGCTTGCGCTTTGGCCTTCAGCTCGGCCGGAGACTCCTTTGGCCCGCCCAAGATTGCAAGCCCAGCCCGGAATCGGCTGCTTTGTGTCGGCCTGCACCATTTGACCGCCGCCTTCTGGTTCAGAACTCCACCGCTCCAGTCCCCGGTGAGGAGGACTTCCATTCCAATAGAGAGGTCAATAGGAGAAACCACCCCAAGACCCCCACCGCCCGCGTCAAACACTTGAATATCGAAGCCATGAAGGGCGCCTGTGGCGTCAGTAAACTGAAGCTGCAACGGTTTGGCTTGCTCTTTGGACCTTTTGTCCTCGCGGCGTTCGCCGGGTGCTGGTTTAACGGCCATCTAATATTCCGATTCGACCGGAATCGATCAGGCGACTAGTAGCAATGGCCCCCGAGTTGAGTGGAAATGCCACGTTGCCCCGATAGAGGAAACTGCTTAGGCCATTTTGGTCCTAAGGCATCTTCATATGCGGATCACAGACAGGCCAGGGTGCAAAACCAATCAGCTTATCTTTGCGGTTCACCAGCAAATTCACCTCTTCTTTGGCGCCGATGTTCCACACTTGAATCACAGTGTCTGTGCACGAGTTGGTGCGCAGAACCGATACCTGTGATGCTTTGCCGGCGGGGCTATCAGGTCCCCAATCGCGCAGGAACCTTTCAAAGCCGTACTGAGGGCATGGAGTCGAATCCGTGCATCCCCACATTGCGTAAGCAGCCTTGTAATCCTTTTTTGAGACTAATTCTCGAAAGGAATTCAGTTTCTGCTTCTCTTGAAAATCGCGCATGAAAAAGTAAAGAGACCCCGATGCAATTATGAGAATTGCCGCCACGATCCCTACACCCTTGATGATTTTCTCGCGCTTCGCCTCGGATTCCCCGTAGGTGTCAAGGTATCCAGCCATGTTGGTTTACCTCCTGCTTACAAGATGGACTCCGGTCAGCCGGAGGTTGTTCCCAAAATTACTTACCGGCGGGATAGGCTTTATCGTAGGCCGTTGTGGAGTCTTTAGTAATTTCAAGCGCCAGTTTGAAAAAAACGGTGTTCGAGACGTCAACAACCACGTCCAGACCGCTGGCTTCAGCCAATTTCTTAACTACTTCCTGCATCCGCGTTGCGGCGCGCTGCAACACTTCGTTGCGTTCGCGATCAACGTCAGCCTGGACATCTTCGGAAAGGCGGGTCATTTCACGCTGTTTCCTCGCGCCGGTGGCCTGCATTTCCTGCTCAGCTTGCTGCGTCAGTTTACCAGCCATCGTCTGGAGTTTGTTCTGGATGTCGGCCAACTCCTTATTGAGCGCATCGATCTTATCTGTCTTGGGCTTAAACTTGGCTTCCAACTCTGCTTGAGCCTTCTTGATTTCGGCGGTCTCAAGAACAGCCTTTTGCAGGTTAATGATGCCGACCTTCGATTGAGCAATAGACAGGGAGGCGGTGGCGACTAGGCCAAGGGCGAGAGTGAGCAGCGACCGGCTCAGAAAATTCAGCATTGCAAAAACAGACTCCTTACGCATTAATTTTGGTACCTATCAGAGTAACACAAGGGGCGCTGCATTAACCCATGCTTTGGCCAACTGGCCTTCCATTTCGCCTACATTTACGGCAATGAATGTAAAATTCTTTATTCCCGAATGAACACCGCTCCCGAAGCAGCGGTGTCCAAACGCACTCGCCTGTAGCGTTAATTTCCCACAGACAAGTAGGACAATCCCGCCGGCGATGTCACGCCAGCCCCCAGATCGATCACCACAACCGCATCCCCGTTCGCAAGCGCAGGGATTGTGACGTTCACCTGATAAAGTCCGGGGCCCACCAATCCCGCATAAGAAACGGCAGCCGTCTGTCCGCCAATCTTCACGGAAGGTAGAGCTGGCAGTGGATAGCTCTGCGTTAGCAGCTTACCGTCCGGGTATGCCGGCGATGTTGAGCCCAGACCGGTGGCAAATAGCAGCACCGTCTCACCCGGCCTTACCGGACGTGTTGTTAGCGCTGTACCGTATAGCCCCACCGGACCCAGATAGGTCCCATCCACAGCCACCGCCGCAATATATTTTCGTCCTTGCGGATCGAATTGGAAGAATGCCGGGGATGACGAATTCTTAGTCACCATTACGGCGCCCGATGTACCGTTGGAGGTTGTAAGCTGCACCGCCACTTGACCGGTTGCTGTGTCCGCCGGAGCCAACACGTTCACCTGTCCTGGGCTCACGAAATAAACATAAGCGGGCCTCCCGCCAATAGTCACACTCACGCCATCAAGGGACGTTGGCAGCGCGCCGTTCACGAAATCCGCTCCGCCCCAAACCCTGGTTGAAGCCGAAAGATTCTGCCCGAAAATCGTAATCCAAGCGCCAGATGCTACTGCTCCATTTAGGCTGGCGCTGTTTACAATGCTTGCGGGCCCGCCGATGCTTGGAGGCGTCTGCCCCGGTTGTTGAATCGCACTCCCGACCAAGATCACTTCGCGAACGCGGCCTTCCCCATCATCGAAAAGGAACAAGTTGCCATCTCCGTCAAAATCCATGGCGTGTCCAACTTGAATTCCGGCTTTGAGAGCAGGCCCGTTGTCACCGCTCGATTTAGGCGCTTGGATGCGAGCGCCCGCCACTGTGCTAAGCGCGCCCGTCTTGGCATCGATTCTTCGAATCAGCACAATCGCACGACTGAGATCCGCAAAAAATAGATTACCCCCGCCATCGGAACTCAGCGCCAATGCCGCAACCGGACCGGTCGCAAGGGCCCCGTCAGCTGTAAAATCGGGGCCGAAAGCACCAGTTCCCGCAATCACCTTAATTGTGTTGGTGACCGCGTCCACCTTTCGAATCTGAACTTGCCCATCGGCAAGATACAAATTCCCTGCTGGGTCCACCGTGAAAGGGGGGAGAGAGGCTTAGAAAAGGGTAGCTGCGGGCATCAATGCCGTTGGCGCCTTGGCGAGTAATAGTCGTCTGAGTCCCGTTCCCAACCGCCGTTTTAATAGTTCCCGCAACCACATCGATCACCCGAATACGAGAGTTTAAAAAATCGTCGAAATAAAGTAAGTTTTTTCCGTTAGTAGCCAAACGCCCAGGCATATTCATGGTTGCCTGCAGCGCCGGTCCGCCATCGCCCGAATAGCCACCTAAGATGGACGAAATGTTGAACTGGGCTGAGCCCGCAACAGTAGTAATGATGGTGGTCGCTAAATCAATCTTGCGAATTGCATTGTATCCGCAACTGAAGTAGAGCGCGTTGTCGATAACTGCCACCCCCGCCACTGGCCCGGTTGCAGTGGTGGCCGCCTTGCCTCCTTCAACCGGCAGGCCAGGAGCCGCGCCTCCTGCAAACGTCGAAATTATGCCCGCCGGGGTCACCTTACGGATCGCCATGTGAAAGGTATCGGCAATGTAGTAGTTGCCATCCGCATCTTTGGCAATCTGGGAGGCCCCAAGAAGGCTAGCTGCGGAGGCGGGTCCGCCATCGCCATAGGGAGCAGCAGTGCTAGCAGCGCCACCACCGGCAAAAGTAATAATATTCTGGGGGAAAACTGGCAGAGTGGAAAGTACCACAGCCATAAGTAAAACGAGCTTTATCAAACGCACACTTTCAGTATAGGGGGCGGCCTCTAAGTAAAAGTTATCTTAATCCAACGTAACAGGAATTTCCCGATTTTTCGATAAACCAATAAAACTGAACCCAGTAACGTGGCAATACGCGTCCGGAGCTAAGAAAAAAATCAAATGGGCCGCAAGTGTACACGAAGAACGCGAACAAGCAAATACCCCCTAGAAATGCCAGACCACTCGCTTCCATTCCACCTTCGGGTTTGGAAGTTTGCGGGCTAGACCTTCCGGAAGTAACACTAGGGCGTACTTTGGTGATCCAACTATTTGCGTAACGAAAGCTTTAGTTTACAAGCGCTTCCACCAGCGTCCGGCCGACCGAGCCGCTGGGGATTTCGACACCAATTACGGTTGCCAATGTCGGCGCAATGTCATTGACGGCTACCGGTGCTCGATAGTTTCCTGGTTTAAACTGCGGACCCATAAGAATCAACGGAACGTGGGTATCGTAACTGAAGGCTGAAAAATGAGAAGTGCCCTTTACTTCAACCCGATAGAAATTGTAAGGAAGGGGCACAACCACCAGATCCGCACTTCGTCCGTCGAAATAGCCGTTCATAATCCGTCTCCCGATCCGGTCATCGGGCAAACGCCCTTCGATAATCTGTTCACGAGTGTAAACGCGCATGATCCCCGGCAACCGGCGAACCGCCTCGGCCGCTTGAACCCGCGCTTCGGCTAAATTCACCTTGCGGGCATTCGCCAACCCTTCATTCAGAACCGGAGCTTCCAGGTATTTCTTGTTGAGGACCCAGGTCCCTTCCCCGTACAACTCTGTCAATCGATCATTGACGGCCTTGCGCACATCCTCGGCGGCCAGACGCTTGCCGGGCATTTTCCTTTTCATCTGCAATTCGGGAAGCGGAGCAACGCCATGATCGGCGGTTAACCCAACGATGTAGTTGCCGCGTCCAACTTTAGTATCCAGAAGCGCGAACAGCTTGCCCAGCAGCCGGTCGGTGCGAATCGCCATATCCCGCACCTGCGGATCGTCAGGGCCAACGTTGTGGCCGACGTAGTCGTTTGCCGAATAACTGATGGTGAGAAGGTCCAGCACACCGCGCTGGCCAAGCTTTTCATGGACGATAGCCGCTTCGGCCAAATCCTCAATCAGGTCGTTGCCGTAAGGGCTGCTCTCCAGTTCCTTGTAAAGAGTTTTGTCCTTCTTATCCGACATCTTCTTAAATGGCGGCCCTTTTTCAAGCAGCGGATACCATTCGGCGCCGGCGAATTTATCAGCAGGGTGT
>JAYVXT010000703.1:0-3810 GCA_043785065.1 Bryobacterales bacterium
ACTCCGGAACAAGAGGCGCAACTGGTTCAGGTTGCAGCAACGCGAGGCTCCAACCCGGAGAGTCTCGTGATAAATGCAGTATTGCGCATTCCGGAGGCGGACGCGGACTTTCGCCTCGCTGTTCGCGAAGGCATCACCCAGGCCGATCAAGGCGAATTCATTGAAGAGGAAGAAATGAATTTACGATTCGAGCAGATGCTACGTTCCTAGCCAATGCGGATACGCTGGACAACGGCAGCCACATCCGATCTCGCTGGCATCAGTTATTTCCTAAGCCGTCGCCACTTCAGCTATCGTCAGCCCACAATGAACCAGCTTTACGGTGCGATTCGGTCCTTGAAAGATTGGCCTTACCGGGGAAGGCCGGAGGCGGAGGAAGGCACGCGATGCTGGTTGATACAAAATTGTTCGCAGCCGCACGTGGTCAGATCAGAGATTCCAAACCTGATTTCTCCATCGGCGTACCATTTTAGGATTGGAATATACATACAACGTATAGGCCTGCATCTTTTCGCTCCCATCGGGCCGAGTCAACCAATCCCTACTCACCGTCGATATGAAAACCAATTCGTTGCTTTAATGGCATCGGTTCGGACAAAGGTGTTTTGAGATTGTTAATCTCCTCCGCAAGGACGTTAATGACGGAAGCGTGTTGATCAACAGCCGCCTCAATTTGCTCCAGTCTAACGGCCAATTCCTTGTTGCTTGCCAGCAGTTCCCGTAAGCGGATGAACGCTCGTATGATAAAAATGTTCACCTGGACTGCCCGCTGACTTTTCAAAACCGAAGACAGCATCGCCACTCCGTGTTCGGTGAACGCGTAAGGCGGTCTACGAAGTCCCATTTTGACTGAAGGATTGGAGGTCACAATTTGTGACCTCCAATCCGCAAGTTCCTCCTTACTTCAGTCGGAACATGAAATCGCTTGGGAACCGGTCAAGGTTTCTTTGAACAGCCTGATTCAGTGCTTTTGTGGGGACCTGATATAGTTCAGCCAAATCGGAATCGAGCATGACCTTCTGGCCCCGGATTTGAAAGATGCGTCCGGCGATAAGCTCAATGGGAACCAGAACTCTCCCGGATTCGCTACTCTTCATGCCGTCCTAGCATAGCATCCTCATAGAATACCCCTGGCGGCTTCCGGAAAGGATGCACGAGGCCAGCCGTCCAACTCCTTCGGAGGGAAGCAGGAAGTGAGATTTGTGGACGTTCCGCATATTCACCCACTTTCCCTGCAAGTTTGTAGCCGAACGATTGTCAATTCGCTTGTTAGGAAAGAGACCTAGATAAATATTTTCAAAATAATTGGTCCACTTTTCCCGCGCTTCACGCATGTCTGGGTTATGAGACATCTTCGATCATCCTTCAGATTATCGGTCTGTGCAGGGTTGCTGGGCCTTGTGTGTGGCGCGCAGCCGGCCGTGGCGCAAGTATCAGCCTCCGCTTGGGGCTGGAACTATTACGGTCAGTTAGGCAATGATGGGAGCACCAACAAAGTTCCTACCTCTACACCTGTTCCAGTGCTCAATCTGGCCGGGGTGATTGCAATCAACCACGGAGATAGCCACGGAATGGCCCTCATGAATGATGGCACTGTTCGAACCTGGGGTGATGGACGGTTTGGCCAAATTGGCGACGGTACGCGTATCGATCATTTCACACAGGCAACAGTGCCGGGCCTTACTAACGTGATTGGCATCGCCGGTGGGTCATACCACAGCTTGGCGTTAAAGAGTGACGGAACTGTTCTACATTGGGGCCAGTTGGGATGTCAGTACTGTCCGTTGGACATAGTTCACACTACTCCGACGCCTGTAAGTGGGCTGACCAACGTAGTGGCCCTTACTGGAAATGCCTACGCAAGCTTGGCATTGAAGAACGATGGAACGGTTTGGGCGTGGGGCGTCAACGCATACGGTATCGGGACGGTCCCGTTCGAGTCTAGCGCCATTACGCCAATTCAGGTGTTCGGCTTAACCAATGTAGTTGCTATATCGGGTGGTGTTTCCAGTTACAGCACTTTCGCGCTGAGGAGCGACGGAACAGTCTTAGGCTGGGGACCAAATGATCAAGGTCAAGTGGGCGACGGGACTTATTTGAACAGATCTACTCCGTCGCCTGTAGTCGGTCTGACTGGCGTTTCAGCTATTGCAGGAGGCACTTACCACGGTCTTGCACGGAGGAGTGACGGCACAGTTTGTGCCTGGGGATCAAATCAACATGGTCAGTTGGGCAATTCAACTTCCGTGAACAGCAATGTCCCCTTGAGAGTCAACGGATTGATCGGTGTGACCGCCATCGCAAGCTGAGGAGACTTCAATCTGGCAGTGAAGGGCGACGGCACCGTTTGGGCCTGGGGCGCAAACACTTACGGCGCGTTGGGCAATTGTACAACTGACGATAGCAGCACACCGGTGCGTGTGCGAGGGCTCACAGGGGTAACCGCAATTTCCGGCAGTCGGTTTAGTGGCTATGCTTTGGGCAATCCGCCAATCGGGCCCTGCAATAGTGACAGTACCCCACCAGTGATCACTCCAACCATTACCGGCACCGCTGGCGCGAACGGCTGGTACACCGGCCCGGTCACCGTCTCCTGGTCCACTACCGACCCGGAGTCAGGCATCGCCACCTCCACTGGCTGCGCCACCCAAACACTCACAACCGACACACCCGGGACCACCCTGACTTGCTCGGCGAAAAACGGAGACGGGCTGGCCAACTCTATAACCGTCACAGTCAAGGTCGACAAGACGCCGCCTTTGATCGTGCCTACCATCACCGGCACGCTAGGGGCAAACGGTTTCTACACCAGCGACGTGACCGTCACTTGGAGCGCCAGCGATCCGGATTCCTCCATCGCGACATCGAGTGGCTGCGCTACTACGACGCTGACCGCCAACACCCCGGGCACGACGCTAACCTGCTCAGCCACCAACGGCGCCGGCCTTTCCACCTCCGTGCCCGTCACCATCAAAATCGACAAATCCGCACCACTCATCACGCCAACCATCACCGGCACCCTCGGAACCAACGGCTGGTACACCGGCAACGTAACCGTCTCCTGGACCACGACCGACCCCGAATCCGGCATCGCCACCTCCGCAGGTTGCGCCTCACAAACATTGACCGCCAACACTCCCGGTACAACACTAACCTGCTCGGCCACAAACGGCGCCGGTCTCGCCAATTCAGCACAAGTGACGATCAAGATCGACAAGTCGGCCCCCACCATCTCCGGCATGCCCGGCGCCGGTTGCAACCTTTGGCCGCCTAACCACAAGATGGTGCAAGTCGCCACCGTCACCACCGCCGACCTAGCCTCGGGAATTGCCCCAGGCACCTTCGCCGTCACCGGCTTGAGCAATGAGCCGGGCGATCCCAATGACCCCGATGTCGTGATCACTCCCAACGGAGCCGGAGGATATGTTGTGCGGCTTCGGGCTGAACGCTTAGGAACAGGCACGGGCCGGATCTACTCGCTAACGGCGACGGCTAAGGACTTGGCCGGGAATACGGTCACGGCGTTGTCGACATGCACTGTGCCGCACGATCAAGGGCAGTAAATGAACCTAATTGGATATGTAAGCTTGAGGTGCTTCTACAGGAAGAAAGGACGGCGGTCCGAAAGGATGCCGTCCTGTTTTTTCGCTGACGCCTCTGCGCCGCTTAAGACGGACTCATACATCGTAACCCGGTCCACGCACACTCTCTCCACTGGCTACAACATCGCGGCGCTCCTTTTCAATTAGGCGGATGACGGCCTGCAAGAGGATTCGCTATGATCAAAGTTAGTATGCTGTTTTTGCGAGT
>JAYVXT010000704.1:0-3808 GCA_043785065.1 Bryobacterales bacterium
TCGATAAAGCTTCCGCCCGCGTTAATGTTGTTAGCCGTCAAGGCTTGTTCCACTTGGGTGATACTGATCCCATAGGAAGCCAATTTGTTGGGATCAACCTGAACCTGATATTCGCGTGTGATCCCACCAAAGCTCGACACGTCCACAACGTTTGGTACGGATTTGAAGCGTTTTTCTAGCTCCCAATCCTCTAAAGCTTTCAATTCAGTTACGTCATACCGGGGATTTGTACTCTTCACGGTGTAGAAGTAGATCTGGCCAACCGGGCTGTAATCCGGTCCCAGGATAGGATTGATGCCGGTTGGCCAAGTAATTTGTGAAAGCTTTTCCAGAACTTGCTGGCGGCTAATCAAGTTGTCGGCGTCATCATCAAAGATCAGGCTTACCACGGACAAACCAAATAAGGAAACCGAGCGAAGGCTGGTAAGATGAGAAACTCCATTTGTTTGCGCCTCAATCGGAACGGTGACCTGTTGTTCCACTTCCTCCGCGGCCCGGCCCGGCCACTGAGTGATCACTTGAACCCAGGTATTGGCCACATCCGGATAAGCTTCGACTGGGAGCTTGTAGAACGCGAACGCCCCCCAGCAAAGCAGGAGAAAGCTTACGCCCGCAACCAGCAGGCGTTCCCGCAGGGCAAAATCCACAATCCGTCTAATCATTTAATAAGCCCCTCATTGGTTCGAGCTTGCAGCTGAGAGTTGGAGCGCCTGCGCCACAATTGAGTCGCCTGGATGAACGCCACTCAGCACCTCCTGCATTCCGTCACCACCGACTTGCGCGCCAATTTGAACCTCAACGCGCCGGAAGTGTTTTTCGTCAACTAGCACGAAAACCCAGTCACGGTCGTGCAAACGCAAGAACGCCGACGTGGGTGCGACTGCCCGTTTTTGCGAAACCTGGGAACTGAACGTGACAACGGCAAACATTCCGGGCCGTAGCATTCCCTTGGAATTGTCCAGTTCCAGACGGACCTTAACAGTCCGCGTGGCCGGATCCAGTACTCTGGCAACGTTACTAACGCGTCCACGAAGAATGCGGTCGGGATAGGCGTTGAGCCGAATCTCCGCAAAATCCCCAAGATGAATGCGCGCTAGCCGGTCTTCATAGACGTCGCAAAGTATCCACACTTTAGACAAATCAGCGATGGTGAATAGATTTGGAGAGTTGTCAAGCGACTTAACGCCGGCGCCGCTAGTGACGTTTTGTTCCACGATGACGCCCGAGGAGGGGGACTTTATATCAATCACGGGCGACATCGTTTGTGTGTCGCCGCCCAATAACCGGATTTGTTGTAAAGCGGTATCGATGTCGATCTTAGCTTTCGCATCGATATCTTCGGCGGATTGCAAGTCTTTCTCGGCGAGAGCTCCCCGCGAGAACAGCAGTTTGGCGCGATCCAGTTGCCGCTGCGCAAGTAATTCATCCGCTTTGAACTTTTGGTAATTTGAGATCGCCGCGCTTAGGTCCTGGCTGGCAAGCCGAAGCAGCAATTGTCCCTTAGTGACCTCGTCACCAAGGCGGGCATGAATCTCGATTGCCCTTCCGCCGGTGAGCGAATTCACAGGCGATGTACGGCTCACATCGGGAGCAACGGATCCATTAGATGTGAACTGTTCTGCAAGCAGCCGCGCTTCAACTTTAACAAGATTGTACTTGGCGCTATTGTCCGTTTCAATCATCGCCGCGTCCGGAGCCATTTCGATTTTGGTTTTTGGTGGATTGTTTTCCTTTTCGAGGGTTGCGGCTGATTCCCTTGAACAACTGGTCAGCCCTCCAATCACAGCGATCATTGTTCCTATAAGCGTGTATTTCATGGGCCTCTCTTAACCTCTTTTACAAACGAAAAAGCCATATTGACAAATTGCGGGTAAATAAGCCGTCGCCAGATTTCGATCAATTTGGTGCGACATTTACAGCATTTCCGCATGATTCCGGCTTGCATGTGCGCGTTGCTTTTGCGAAAATGCTCCGCAAAGTTTTACCAGAAGAACTTTCTCGATCAGCAGGAGTGCGGGAAGAGAAATTCATCACGGAAAAGCAGCGAAGCACTCGCCCAAAGGCTGTGCGATAACGCCTAAGAATCAGCGGATTCGTTGTATTGGTTTAGAGGAGTCGAGGTGGAGCCCGGCCGGCGTTCGCACTGAGCCCAAATCTTGTAGGAAGTGAGGAGATTGGGGCATCGTTGGAGAGAAGCTGGATGGACCCAGGTCCAACCAACGCGTTGAATGCTGGAATGATCAGATCGAGATGATGAGCCAACTTGCAGTGGGAATCATCAGCATCGTCGTCATAGTTAGCCGAAATGCTTGAGCGGAGACTCCCCGATGAATTGCGAAGCGGTGGACCATCGAAGTCGTCGGCAACGCACGCAACGGCAAGAAGGAGGCAAAATGCGAAACGTAAAATATCCATCGCGCGCCAGCCTGCACTTGGGAATCTAGTCTGCACTTTCCAACACTATATATCATTAGCTGGCAATTTACAAATAAAAAGCGCGGTCAAGAAGGGCGTGTGTGCATTGGATGCGATATTAACGCCCTCAGGAGATATTCCTTTGATGGAATAAAAACAAGAAAGATCAACAAAAGGAAATTGCAATCCGCCATCCACTGCGCCCGAGGTGAGATGCCACGTAAGGCATCTTCAAACTTAGCGTGTGTATTTGTACCGGTTGCTCCATCATGAAAATATTTTCCACTCCTTGGAGAGGAGGAAAATGAGCCCCGTTATATTGACCGACCCCCGCCGCATGACGCTGCTACCATATATGAATGTCCAATCGAACGATGATGGCGGTCCGCGTCGCCGAATGCGGTGGCCCTGAAAAATTGCAAATGGCGGAAATCCCCGTTCCGCAACCTGGCCCCGGCCAAGCATTAGTCAAAATTGCCAACATCGGCGTGAACTTCATCGACATATATTTTCGCACGGGCCTTTACAAAGCGGATCTACCGTTCACGCCTGGCATGGAAGCATCAGGTGTTGTAGAAGCGGTTGGGGATGGGGTTTTGGACGTTACGGTAGGAGACCGCGTGGCTTACGCCATGCAACGCGGCGCCTATGCCGAATTCGCTGTAGTGCCCGCCTGGCAGTTGGTGAAAATTCCCAACAACGTCAGTTTCGAGCTAGCCGCCGCCGCGATGCTGCAAGGCATGACGGCGCACTACTTGACGCACTCCACTTTCCCCTTGGCCGAGGGCCATACCGCGCTGATTCATGCTGCGGCAGGCGGCGCCGGACAGTTAACGGTTCAAATGGCCAAGATGCGCGGCGCGAGAGTGATTGGCACCGTCGGTTCGGCGGCGAAAGTCGATCAAGCCAAAGCGGCGGGCGCCGATCATGTGATTCTTTATAACGAGCAGGATTTCGCCGCTGAATCCAAAGCCTTGACCGGTGGTAAAGGTGTGGATGTCGTTTATGATTCCGTCGGCGCCACCACGTTTCAAAAAAGCCTGGATAGCTTGCGGCCACGGGGTATGATGGTCACGTTCGGGAATGCCAGCGGTCCCGTGCCCGCCGTGGAACCTCTTTTGCTGAATGCCAAAGGTTCGCTATTCCTTACCCGACCCACCTTGGCCCATCATTGCGCGGACAAAGTTGAACTGAACTGGCGCGCCGGTGACGTGCTCGGCTGGATCGCAACCGGCAAACTCAAGGTCCACATTGGGGGAACTTACAGCCTTAAAGACGTGGGGCAAGCCCACATCGATCTGGCAAGCCGCAAGACAACGGGAAAGTTGCTGCTGTCAATCTAGTTCAAAGCTGAGGGATGGGTTGCGCCACTATTTTGCCAAGGCCATTAGTG
>JAYVXT010000705.1:0-3807 GCA_043785065.1 Bryobacterales bacterium
CGCGATGGCTCGTCGGGAAACGCCACTGGCGCGCGCGACCAACGATATGCCGCCCCGCCCGTGGGCGACGCTCTCTGCCGCAGCCCATAACCGCCGTGAACGTTCATCCAGCCACGCCCCCAACTGAGAGAAACGGTGTTTGATCTCAGACTCACTGGCCACAACAACATTCTAGGCCAGAAATGGTTTTCTTGCGACACTTATGTCTTTACAGACACTAACATGCAAGCAAGAAGGCATCCACCAGTTCAGGATGGCGTACCAATGCTTGAAGGGCTATCCAACGCCAATCGGATTTCGGGTGAAGGCACATTGAATAGGGCGCAACCCCATAAGCGCTAAGATAAGGCCTCCACTGGGCGATTTCGCGCCCCCAATCCTATTCCAATTGAAACAATTCCGTTAAAAAATGTTCTTAAGTTAGCGCTTATGGGGCGCAACCCTGGACCAAAGAGCGAAAAACCGGAATTTCATGACTCATTCGATCTAGGTAGATCGCGTCCCACGACGTTGTTCGTCAATAAACATAGGGGTCCGGAACGCCATCATGCCTCCCCATAATTGCCCGGCTTGGCTAATTCGGGCCAATTCGGCCAAACATAATTTCTCACAACCTTCAAGTAGTACATGAGATTCGGCCTCGGAGAGGCTCCCGCTCGTTTGTAACCCCTGTCTTTTCAATAGGGGAAGGTGGGTATCCGCTTCACTCAGGTAGCCCCTATGGATTGTGGTCGCGCCTTCGGGCCGGCGCTCGACGCGGTGGCTGATTCCTTCACTGGCGGCGCAGATTGTCCCACAGCGAAAGTGCGAATAGGGAGGGCCGCTTCGTGGCACCCCGCCCGGTAAGGACCGCTGTGGGTCCAGGGCGGCTCGGCACCGGTCCTTTCTCGCACCTCTCAAAACGGGGGTTCGACGGCGCGCCCCCAAGATGTAGTAGCTACCTGAGTGAAGCGGATACCCACCTTCCGTTGTTTGAAAAGGGATTCAGGTGTTGCGTACCCGAAGTGTGAACAATACCCGGTGAGAGCGCGGACAACATTATCGCATTGCGTATGTTAAGTGGCAGGTCTTCCACCTGTTTGTTGTCGATTACCAGGCCGCGATCTGCTTTGTCCGCCTCCAGCAAGGGAGCCTTGCTCGTTATCGTAACGGTTTCGCTGGATTGCCCTATCCGCAGAGAAATGTCCACCACGGCGGACTGGCTGCCGTGCAGCTCCAGATTGTCACGGACAAAGCTGTTGAAACCTTGCATCTCCGCCGTAAGCTGATAATTTCCAGGGTTCAGAAAAAGAAAGCGGTATTGGCCCGTTTCATTCGATACGGCGGAGAATGTAATACCAGTATCTTTATTCAGCAGCTTCAGTTGCGCGGCGGTTACCACGGCCCCGGAGGGGTCGGTCACTGTTCCGCCCAGCGATGCCCGTGACTCCTGGGCGCACAGCGGCAGTTGTAGTAGAGCTATTCCTATCGAGATCAGTTGAAGGTAAGATTTATACACCTTGGCACTCCGGTGAGCCCGGGGCATGCAGCGATTGGTTCTGCCGGAAACAGAGCAGTATCCGCCCCGCCTTCCTTGAATTTCGACAGACTACTCTCCGCTATCCCCTTTGGGACCCTATGCAACAGATAGTAAGCCCAGACTGCGTGATTGTCAACGAACCAGGATACACGAACTGTGTCGCCTGCTGTTACGAACCGTTCGGCGACCGATATTCCCATATTTCCAATCATTGCGCTGGCGCAAAGAAGGTTCGCTGCTGGTAGACTCAGGTCGAAGCAAGATGAGAATGAACCGAACAACCCGGCGAAATTTCCTGACCCAGACTCTCAGCGCTACAGCGTTTGCTGCAGCGGCACTGGCCGACCTGCCTGCTCAAGGCAGAGCCGTATAGAAGCCTTCCGCTCCTTGCTACAGACGCACTGTCCGGTGGGGGCAGACCAATATCACTGAAAAAGATCCTCTTGTGGGCCCAATAGTGGATGAAATCGCGTGCATCTGGGAACAGGTCCGCAATAATTTGAACGAAGCCGGGGGCGTGGACCCGGACTCCACTACTACCACCTGATCTATGCACAGCCGCAGCGGCTGCCTAAGAGCCGAAGCGCGACGAACCATTTGGTGCCCCCCGAAACATTGAGGTAAAACAGAATATCGGCGAAGATCGCAACTTCGCGGATCGACCCCGGGAGGTCACCCAAATGGTTACAGACAGAAAAGAGGATAGCCGGAAAACGCCCGGAAAACAAGGGGTTGAACCGACTGCTCCGGAGCCTAATAAAATCGACGGTTCCACGCCCTATGACTTCAACGGTAAGAATCTGATTCCCTACGGCGGACTGCTGCCGGTGATCGCTATGCTGGAGAAACTCGACTTCCAGCCCCTGGTGGAGGCGATGCTGGCATCGAAGCGGATTCCGCGCGCCATGGACCTGTACCGATTCGTGCTCGGCATCGTATTGGGCTTGTACATCGGCTTCCCGCGGTTGAATCAGTTGCGCTTCATCGCTCGCGATCCGATCCTGACGGGCATCCTGAAAGGCGGCAAGCTGCCGCTGCAATCCACCTGCTGGAGATTCGTGAATGCGCTGCATGGGAATGTTGCCCGGCAGCTTCCGACCATCATGCGCACCATGCGCGAACGGGTCTGGGCGGCGGCCAATGTACGGCTGGAGTCTGTCACGATCGACACCGACACCACGGTGCATACCCTGTATGGCCAACAGATGGGCGGGCGCAAAGGCTATAACCCCAAGAACAAGGGCAAGAAGAGTTACCAGCCGATGTTGACTTTCATCGCCGAGACGCGGGAATACATCTGGGGCGAGTTGCGCAACGGCGATCGGCCCGATGGCCAACAGATCGGCAAACACATACGAAATGTATGCGCGGCCTTGCCGCCGGTCGTGAAATGGATTTAGGGCCGCGCGGATTCCGGGTTTTACTGCCGGGAAGCCGTCGAAGCATAGGAGGAATGCAACGTCCGGTTCGCGATTTCGGCGCGCAAGACGTCCCGGCTGGTGGAAAGGCTGCAACAGGCTGAGTGGAAGGAGTCTAAGAAGACGGATGCCGATATGGAGTGCGAATTCCGCTATCGGCCGGAGGGATGGAAGAAGGAATACCGGTTCGTAGCCCTGCGCTATGAGAAGACGCGCGAGGAAGTGGCGGAGGAGAAAAGCGAACAGTACCAGCTATTCGAAACCAGCCGGTACAAGTACCGGGTCTTCGTGACCGACTTCACCGATCCCATCTACTTCGTGGTCTGGTTTTACAACCAGCGGGGCGGCGCCGAAAACCTGATCAAAGAGGCGAACAACGATGCCGGACTGACGGCGCATGCGGCGCACCGTTTCGATGTGAACGGCAACCATTTTCAGTTGGCGATGTTGGCCTACAACCTGAACTGCTGGCTGATGTTGTTCAACCGCGAACCGCAGGCCGATGCCGCCGAACTGCGCCACACGACTTTGGCCACTTCGCGGCTACGCTTCCTGTTCGTGGCGGCCAAGATCTGGCGCCATGCCGGCCGAACCGGGGTGAGCTTCGGTGATCACTAGGAGGAGAAGGGAGTGTTCGAACGGCTGATGACTCGGCTCAGGCAGATCGTGCCGCGCGCGGATGGCTATGCGCCGGTGATGGTGCCAGCCCTGCGCTGAAGCGGCCCCCGCCGGGTCTTCGAGCGCTGTGCATAGAACTTTATGCGCGGCGCGCAAGCGAAACCGAATCAAACACTTCGGTGCCGACCTTGGCGGGAAAGCAATTTTGGGAGGGTAATGAAGAAACGAAAATCGACCTGACTTACTCAGCTA
>JAYVXT010000706.1:0-3804 GCA_043785065.1 Bryobacterales bacterium
GTGACAGAGTTGCCGCCGGACCATTTGTAACTGCCTTCATGAAGGGGAAGCTCAACGCGGAAGGCGCTGATCTTAATAATCCGCATCCGTTCACTTTATCAAGCTTGCCGCGGGGATTGCGCGAAGGCCGAACGAAGCATGGAGATAGCGGCGTAAAGGATGACAACCATCACCAGCCAGCGCGCAGCGGTTAATGGGAGCGACTTGACGACGAAAGCGGCCAGAGGCACGCCGAACAAGCCGCCAAGCGTTAAGCCCAGCGCAATTTTCGGCGAATAAGCATCGCGCAAAACGAAGCGGCTGCTGGCGACGGGCATCAGGAATGCTGAGGAGCCCATCATGATGGGGAAAGCCGCGGTGGGGTTCATGCCAAGCAGGCTCACCAGCGTCATGCAGGGCGCGTAGAAACCGATGCCGATGGTGCTGATAGCGGCGAAGAGCGCATTCATGACGATGGCGATGAACAGGTTTGAGCCCGTGAGGCCCAGCGCCGCGCCGCCTTGTGGAAACAGATCGAGTTGACGCATCAGCATTACAGCGAAGGCGAAAAGCAGCGCTGCGCCGACGGCGATTTGCACTTTTTGTTTTTGCATTCCCGCAACCCAACCTGACCCGAACCATGCCCCGGCGACGGCGGCTGCGATCATCGCCGTAAGGGTGAGTGGTTCTACTTCGATGACTGCGATATAGATGAAAGCTTGGAAGATGGTAGGAAGCGTGTGGCCAGCGTTGAGAGTGCCAGGGATTAACTGCGCGGGGACCATGTTCGTAAATTGGAATAAGGCGGTAGTGGTGGCGAATGAGCCGATGCCGAGGGTATCGAAGAAGTTTGTGATGAAGCCGGTGAGGGTTTCAGGCATAGCGGGGCGCGGTACGGGCGCGCGGCGCAAGGCTGTGAACCAGGTGGCAATGTATGAGGCGGTGAACAGCGCGAGAGTGGCGGGAATTGTGGCTTGGACGGTCATGGCCGGATGTGGGAAGTGAACAACATATACAAATCGCAATTGGTTGAAGTTGGCGCTCACCTGCTCGTACGTACTATTTGGGTTTCACAACTCCACTCCAAGATCGCTCCAGTTGACTACCGTGCCCCGCACCATGGCTTCGTGCCCTAGAATCGCAGTCAGAGCAGCAGTTGCGCCAATGGTGATGTTCGCCGGAGAAGGCTCTCCCTTCACTACCGCGGCATAAAAAGCCGCGATGTGCGCGTGGGCATATTCATCGACCTTCTCAGCCAAAACCACTGGCTTGTCGTCTCGATTGATGGGATGAAACGTTGCCCCGCCCATCAAATCAACCGCGCCCTTTTCGCTGTAAACATGCACGTATTGCCCACCCAGAAGCAATGTGCGCGGATGGAACACGTTTTGCGTGAACGACATTTTCACTCCACCGGGATATTCGTAAGTCAGACTGCCGCTATCGAAAATCGTCCGCCCAGGGGGATCATTCTTATGCATCATGTTGCCGCCAAATCCACACGCCTTGATGGGGTGTTCGCCAATTACCCAGTTACACAAATCCAAGTTGTGCACCGATTGCTCAATCAAGTACCCGCCCGACTTACTCACGTCAAAATACCAATCTCCGGAAGAACCGTCATGCGGCAAGTCGGAAGTGGCGTGCCGTTGCGCCTTAACCCAAATCACATTGCCAATCGCCCCATTGCGGATCAGCCGTACACACTCCCCCAACTGCTTTTGCGAGCGTAACTGCTGACCAGCCGTAAACACCGTCTTCGACCCCTTCGCTACCTTCACCAATTCACGAACCTGCTCCGCAGTCACGCCAACCGGCTTCTCGCAATAGACATGCTTCCCCGCGCGCAACGCCGCAATGGCCATCTCCGAATGCATGTAAGGTGGGGTTGCGATGAAGACCGCATTGATGTCCTTGCGGTCGATGATCCGCCGCCAATCCTTGTACGCATCCGGCTTGTCCTTGGCCGACGAAGTCGCTGCCGTGTCCAGCCTGTCCGGCTTGATATCGCACACAGCGGCCACTCTCGCGCCTGGCTGTTCCAACACGCCGCTCAGTAAACTTGACCCGCGGTTGCCCACGCCAATCATGCCGGTTGCGATGCGTTCCCCCGATTGCGCGGCGGCGTTTGCAGCTGCGGCCGAGGCGATCAAGAAGCTTCTACGTTCCATGTTCATGCGGTTGTCTCCCATGCGATAAGTCCGCGCACCACGCTTTCCATATACTCTCTAGCGCGGCGCGCCAGCCGGTCAATCTCATCCGGATTCGCCGGCCGCGGAACCACCGGCTTAAATAGATTTTCACACGCCAGCGGAATGGTCAAGCCGGTGCGCATCAAAGGCGCAAGCAGCTTGTAGTGATCGATCTGTCCGAACCCAGGCCCGCAGTCTTCGTCTTTCGGCGTTAACCGATGATCCTTAATAGCGAACGCCCTCACATCCCGCCAGCAAGTACGAATGTCCGGCAGCGGATCTTTCTTTTCGTAATCCAACACGTTGCCCGCGTCATAGCAGATTTTGATGGATGGCTCACCCACTTCCGATACGATGCGGGCGCAAGCCTCGCCAGTGCCCGTATTGCCGCCATGCTGCTTGATGACGACAGTCACCCGCGCGGCGCGCGCAGGCCCGGCCATGCGCTTCAGATTCTCAACGAACGCGCCATACTCGCCAGGCGTGGTCTTGCCGAAGGTAAGCAGAAAAGGAATGCCCGCGGCGGCTGCTTGGTCGATTCGCCGCAGATGCAGATCCAAAGCGTCTTTAGCTTCCAGATGCACCGTTGAAAACATCATCACCGGTTCCAGACCCATGCCGCGGCACTTGGCCGCGAGCTTAACCCCATCGACAGGCGCCGCTTTCTCGTCCAGCACCGGACGCATCACGCCCGCCGCATCGCGATGGCTGACTCCCCACGCCACATACTTATGCCCCGTTTGTTGGATGCCCGCAAGCGCCCGTTCCAGCGGGAATTTTGAATAAGGTAGCGTCATGCAGGCAATCTGAAAGCGCGTTAGCCCATCGGTGGCCGCAAGCGGCGCAGCCAGCATCGGAAGAAATGTACGGCGGTCCATCATGCTCAACCCCGCCGTCGCTACTTCACTTTATTCCCTGCAATCCAGACACTTTCAATTGACCGCGAATTCCTGATGTCCACCGCTGGATTTTTCGTAAGCACCACCATATCGGCCCACTTACCCTCCGCCAGCGTCCCCTGTGTTTTATCCACGCCAAGGAACTCCGCGCTTCGCCGCGAAAACCCGCCGATGATGTCTAGCGGCTTGAAACCCGCTTCGGCCATCAGTTCCATTTCCAAATGTTCGAAGAAACCCGGGAAGCGCCCAGGAGGCCCGGTATCCGTGCCAAAACCCCACTTCACGCCGGCATCGGCCAGCTTTTTCAGGTTGCTCTGACCGGTCTTCATAAATCCGCGATACAGTTCCGCTTCATGATCCTGCTTGGCCTGAAACTCCTTGCTGCCAAGCGTCGCCACAACATCCGGAGTTACGCCTTTGGTGAAGAAAGGGTCGTTCAGAAACGGAGCGTTTTTCGTATAAGCGAAGACGGACATTTCGCGCGTGAACGTCGCCGCCATTTGCCACGCGCCCTTCCTCTTCATAAGGTCGATCAGTTCCTGGTCCACGGGTTTGTCGCGCACCGAATGAGCCAATCCATCTAAGCCGGCGTTCACTAGCTCCTTGGCATCGCTCAAGTAAAAGATGTGCGCCGCGACCTTCAGCCCGCGCTTATGGGCAGCATCTATGATCGCCTTTGAAAGATTCAGCTGGATCTTCGGCTCCTTGCCCAAATGATCGTCCACCCAAATTTT
>JAYVXT010000707.1:0-12132 GCA_043785065.1 Bryobacterales bacterium
GCCGTCGAAGCGCACCTGGCCCGTTACGCGGCCTACCAGGATCGTGCGTTTGTTGCATTGAACACCGCTAACTTCGATGATGGCGCCTGCATCGAGATTTCCGAAGGTACAGTGGTCGAGGAGCCGATTCACCTCATGTTCCTCGCGACCGGCGGCGACGTGCCGTTCAATTCCCATCCGCGCAGCCTGGTCGTGATCGGACCCGGCAGCCACGCAACCGTAGTGGAGAGTTACATCGGCCACGGGGCAAAGTATTTCACGAACGCGGTCACCGAGATTGTCGCGGGCGATCACTCGGTAGTGGACCATTACAAACTGCAAGAGGAGGATGAGCGATCATGCCACGTAGCTACCCTCCAGGTCAAGATCGGCCGCGACGCGAATTTCTCGACGCATTCCATTTCGCTCGGCGGCGGCGGCCTGGTACGGAACGACATCAATGCCGTCCTTGCGGAAGGATCGGAAGCTACCGTCAATGGCCTTTATCTGGCGTCCGGCAGCCAGCATATCGATAATCACACGGCGATCGATCATGCGAAGCCCCATGGCACGAGCCATGAGTTGTATAAGGGCATCCTTGGCGGAACATCCACTGCGGTTTTTAACGGGAAGATCATCGTTCATAAGGACGCGCAGAAGACTGACGCTAAGCAGACCAATAGGAACCTGGTTCTTTCCGAGAACGCCACCATCCATACCAAACCCGAGCTGCAAATTCACGCCAACGATGTTCGTTGCACGCACGGGGCGACGATTGGCCAACTGGATCAGGAGGCCATCTTCTACCTGCAGTCGCGCGGCATTGGAAAAGAACAGGCGCGCGATCTGCTGACGTATGCCTTCGCGCGCGACATTATTGACCGGGTCAAGGTGGAGCCGCTGCGCGCCCGTTTGGAAAAGATTGTCTTGGAGAGACTGCATGCCAACCGTAACTAGCCTCGATGTGAGCGCCATCCGGAAGGATTTTCCGATTCTCGCGCAGCAGGTGCATGGCAAGCCGCTGGTCTATCTTGACAGCGCGGCGACGAGCCAGAAGCCGAAATGCGTTATTGAGGCGCTCACGCATTTCTACCTGATGGACAACGCCAATATACACCGCGGCGTCCATGAGCTAAGTGAACGCTCCACCCTGGCTTATGAGGCGGCGCGCGGCAAGGTGCAGCGGTTTCTGAACGCGGCTAATGCGCGGGAGATCATCTTCGTCCGCGGCGCGACGGAAGGCATCAACCTGGTGGCGCAGACCTACGGCCGAACGCACGTCAGTGCTGGAGATGAGATCATCATTTCGGCCTTGGAGCATCACTCGAACATCGTGCCCTGGCAGATGCTCTGTGAGGAGAAGGGCGCGGTGCTGCGGGTCATTCCCATCAATGACCGCGGCGAGATCGAACTCGACGCGTTTGAAAAGCTGCTGAACCCGCGAACGAGGCTCGTCGCAGTGAGCCACGTCTCGAATGCGCTGGGAACCATCAATCCGGTGCGCGAGATCATCAACACAGCGCACAACTGGAACGTCCCGGTGTTGATCGACGGCGCTCAGGCAGTTCCGCACATGAAGGTGGACGTTCGAAATTTGGATTGCGATTTCTACGTTTTCTCCGGACACAAGGTCTTCGGGCCCACCGGCATCGGCGTACTGTATGGCAAAGAGAAACTGCTTGAGGGCATGCCGCCCTGGCAGGGCGGCGGCGACATGATCCGCTCTGTTACGTTCGAGAAGACAACCTACAACGATCTGCCTTACAAGTTCGAAGCCGGCACCCCGGATATTGCGGGCGTTATAGGGCTCGGCGCCGCGATCGACTACCTGGACCAGATCGGCATGGACGCCGTCGCGGCGCACGAACACGACTTACTCCAGTACGGAACCAAAGCCCTGGAAAGTATCTCAGGACTGCGCCTGATCGGTACGGCACGGGAAAAGGCCGGCGTACTTTCCTTCGTAATCGACGGTGTGCATCCGCACGACGCCGGAACCATCCTGGACCGGGAAGGCATAGCCGTGCGCACCGGTCACCATTGCGCCCAGCCGGTCATGGACCGCTTTGGCGTTTCGGCAACGACACGGGCTTCGCTGGCGTTCTACAACACCAGGGAAGACATCGACGCACTGGTGGCGGGCATTCACAAGGTGAAGGAGGTCTTCGCGGTATGATCAACGACCTCTATCAGGAGACCATCCTCGACCACAGCAAAAGGCCGCGAAATTTCCGGTTGCTCGAAGACGCGAATCGTAAGGCGGAAGGCTACAACCCGCTGTGCGGCGATAAGTGCAAGGTCTTTCTCAAGGAAAACAACGGTGTGCTCGACAAGGTGACGTTCCAGGGAGCCGGGTGCGCGATTTCGACCGCGTCGGCGTCCTTGATGACCGAGGTCTTGACGGGCAAGACCGTTGGCGAGGCAGAGACTCTGCTGGCGAAGTTTCACGACCTCCTAACCACAGATCAACCATTGCCGAAGGATCTCGGCAAGCTGGTGGTGTTCTCGGGTGTTCGGGAGTTTCCGGCGCGTGTAAAATGCGCGACGCTGGCCTGGCATACGTTGCGCGCGGCGCTGCGGAGCGCCGGAGGGGTGGTCTCCACGAAATGACATCCGCAATGACATCCGGCGAGCTGCGGCAACAGGTGATCCAGGCGCTCCGTACAATTTATGATCCGGAGATGCCCGTCAACATCTATGAGCTTGGACTTATCTATGAGGTCAAGGCGGATGAGGCGGGCTTTGTTTCTATTCGGATGACGCTAACGGCGCCAAACTGCCCCGTGGCCGGAAGCCTGCCGCCCGAGGTGGAATCGAAGATAAAGAGTGTCCCGGGAGTGACTGGCACAAAGCTCGATTTGGTGTTTGACCCCCCGTGGACCAAGAATATGATGTCGGAAGCAGCTAAGCTTGAACTGGGTATTGAAGACGTTATTCCGGTTACAAGGATACATTGGTGAAACTGACATCACACGAAGAATACGGGTTGCGCTGCCTGATCCATCTCGGGCGGGAAGGAGTGGGTGGCCGGCTGACCATCCCTAAGATAAGCACTGCCGAAGGCGTCTCGGAGGCTTATGTTGGCAAGCTCCTGCGGATGCTGCGCCTGGGCGGATTCGTCACGGCGGCGCGCGGTACCGGCGGCTATTCTCTGGCGCGGCCGGCCAACCAGATTGTCCTCAGCGACGTGATGGCCGTGCTCGGCGGTCGTTTGTTCGATAGTGATTTCTGTGAAACGCATACCGGTCAGATGCCGGACTGCGTCCGCTCGGCTGATTGTTCCCTGCGGGTGCTCTGGCGCACGGTGCAAGCTGCCGTTGACGACATTTTGACAAGGACCACCCTTGCGGACCTGCTTTGTAATGAGCCGCAAATGATTAGCTGGATTAAAGGCCTGGGAGAATTCACTTCCCGGATTCACTGAGGGGAACGCAGAGCACTTTAAACGCGATCCCGTGTCCTGGAGGCAACGGGTTGCGGACGGCTTCCCTGGTGGGATTCGCTTTGGACAGATTGTTTGCATGAAGGAAAAAGGAGATAGTTTATGGTTTCTATAACAGAACGAGCGACGAGTAAGGTCAGGGAGATTATCGAGGCGCAGGAACCGAGGCCAGCCGGGCTGCGGATCGCAGTCGTCGGCGGAGGTTGTTCCGGCTTCAGCTACTCGATGAGTTTCGAGAACAGCCCAAACATGTTGGACAAGACGTACGACTCGGATGGGTTCAAAGTCATTGTCGACCAGGCCAGCCTCCTATACCTGGAGGGTGTTGAAGTGGACTTCGTGGACTCGCTCGAAGGCTCGGGCTTCAAGTTCAACAACCCTCAGGTGAAATCAACCTGCGGGTGTGGAAGCTCGTTCAGCGTATAGTGATTCATCCACGGGACTCTCAAGAACGGGAGCCCTTCGCCGAAGTGGTTTTCCAGCCCCGCTGGGACGGCAGCAGGATGTCCGAGGCGGCTAAACTCCAGCTCGGGATGCTGTGACGAGAAGAGTTCAGAAAAAGGAGTAGAGCATGTCGTTACTGGAAATCGGACCGGATACCACGATGGGGGAAATCCTCAGCGTCTATCCCAGCGCCAAACTAGGCTTGTTCCGGCGCTACCATATCGGTGGGTGCGCCGCCTGCGGTTATCAGCCAACCGACACCGTGGCAGAGGTCATGCAGGAACACAATATTGCGGACCAGCTGGACGCGGTAATCGTCTGCATCCGGGAGAGCGCGGATGTAGACGCAGGGCTTCAGATCCTCCCGACAGTGGTAGCGGCCACGCTCCAACCTGAGAACGATTCGCAGCTTCTGGTTGTGCAATCGCCGGAAGTGGTGGCAGCCCTCCAGCGCGGGGAAAAATGGCGGCTGATCGATGTGCGATCGCCCGAGGAGTGGGAGACGCTGCATATTCCGGGGGCACAACTTCTCACCGTGGAACTGAAGTTCGAGGCTCTGGATTCCTGGCCGAAGGACACCCCGATCATCTTCTACTCCAATACGGGGCGCCACAGTTTGGAAGTTGCTTCCTACTTTGTGGCTTACGGCGCTACCCATGTCCGGAGCATGGCCGGAGGTATTGAAGCGTGGTCAGGAGAGCTGGAGGCCTCCAGCGACTCTGCAAGCGTGTCGGGGACCAAGGACCCGCAGCCCGGGGCTTAACCCGCGAGGAGCGTTCATGGAAACCACGCCCATTCACCGCGGGCCGTCGAGGCACAGGTCATTGAGGTGCTTCAGTCCTGCTGCGATTCGGAGATTCCAGTTAATTAATGCCTGGCTCATTGAGTTCAGCATGATTGGCTGCCGTTGACGACATTTTGACAAGGACCACCCTTGCGGACCTGCTTTGTAATGATCCCCAAATGATTACCTGGGTGAAAGGCCTGGGAGAATTCACTTCCCGGATTGCATGGCAATGAAGCATGCGACCTTGCTGATCTTGTGGCTTCGCTGGGGATTAAACATCGTGATCGTAAAGGAGAATCAATGAATTTCAATGCAAGTCAAATCGTCCGAACATTGGCTGCTTTAATCAGGCACTCTTTGCCGCCCATCGCAATCTTGCGAATGGGTGGCCGGTGGAGAATTCAGCATCTACCCGCTGAAGGAAAGGAGAGGTAACGCGATGGCATATGTGATAGCAGAACCCTGTATTGGCGTGAAGGACACGGCATGCGTGGACGCCTGTCCGGTGGATTGCATTCATCCCAGGAAAGACGAAGCGGACTTCGAGAGCGTGAATATGATTTACATCGATCCGATCGAATGCATCGACTGCGGCGCGTGCGTGCCAGTGTGTCCAGTCTCGGCGATCTTTGCACTGGATGACCTGCCCGGGAAGTGGGCACACTTCACAGAGGTGAACGCCCAGTACTTTAAACCCGATCCGGTGTCCTAGCCAGCGCAAAGGCCGCTTCGGCGCGGCGAAATGCAGGTATTAAACAATATGGTAGTTCGCCGAAGCGAGTCCGTTTTGCGCTTGTTTCTTAGGAGGCGCGAACATGCCGCCACAGCGATGCCACATCTGGAAATAGTCACGCAAAGCAGCGCCGCCAGCGCCGAGCAAACAGCATAGGCGAGCATGGAACTATCAGCCCAGGCCGTTTCCATGAACGAGATTGCACGAGGCTTACGCGCGGTGGTTGAAGGAAATGTAAAAGCGGTGGAAATTAATAGAAGCGGCAACAATTCCGTGAACTAGTTTCGAATTCCGAATACAATCGAAGGATGTTTCTCACCAGGTTGCTTGCTAAAAGGATGCCTTGCTCTTGTGCTGGATTTTGCGGCATTTTTCTCGTTCTCTCTGCTTTGTGCCTATCGGAAGCTTCAGCGGAACCAGCGCCAACGGCCCTTGATCGTTATGTCGCGGCTAAGGATACGGTCTATTCGTGGAAATTGCAGAGCACGATTTCCGGAGATGGTTACAAAGCCTTTGTTTTGGAGTTGACCTCGCAGACGTGGCGAAGCGCTTCGGAGGTTGACCGGCCTGTATGGAAGCACTGGCTCACGATCACAAGGCCTGAAAATATCAAAGTGAAGGGTGCGGCGCTGCTATTCATCGGTGGCGGAAGCAACCTCGACCCTGCTCCTCAAAAAGCTTCAGACCGTTCCACCCGCTTGGCTCTCGATAGCGGAACCATAGTCGCGGATTTGGGGATGGTCCCCAATCAACCACTCTACTTCAATGATTCAAAAAGCATCGGGCGGAAAGAGGACGACCTTATCGCTTACTCGCGCGTAAAACATTTCTCAACCAACGACGATAGCTGGTTGGTCCGGTTGGCGATGGTAAAAAGCGGGGTGCGGGCCATGGACGCCATCCAGGAATTCACGGCCACTCGAGCCGGAGGAGGCGATAGGGTGGAACGATTCGTTGTCGCGGGCGGCTCGAAGCGTGGTTGGACCACGTGGTTAGTGGGTGCGGTGGATCCACGAGTTGTCGCGATCGCCCCTATGGTGATTGACGCCCTCAACAGCGAAGCCATCACACGGCATCATTTTGAAGTCTACGGATTCTTCGCGCCGTCGTTAAAAGATTATGTGAATCATGGCTTGTTTCCTCACAAGATCGGTACTCCGGAATATAGGAGAGTGCTCGATATTGAAGACCCCTATGTCTACCGCGGCCGTCCCGCAATGAAGATGCCGAAATTCCTGATCAATGCCTCGGGTGATGAATTCTTCCTTCCTGACAATTCGCGGTATTACTATTCCCAGTTGCCGGAAGAAAAACATCTCCGGTATGTTCCCAATGCTAAACACAATCTTGCCGGAAGCGACGCCATGGAGAGCCTAACCGCCTTCTACGAAGCGATCTTATCGGGGAAAAAGCGCCCACGCTTCACCTGGACTAAATCGGGGGATGGAGCCATCATTGTAAAGCCCGCGGACAAGCCCTCGGAGGTTACGCTCTGGCAAGCCACGAACCCCAATGCTCGCGATTTTCGGCTGGACGTGATTGGCAAGGCGTACCAGCCAACTAAATTAGTCCCGCGTCCCGATGGTAGCTATATCGCCAAGCCTTCAACCCCATCGAAAGGCTTCACCGCGTTCTATGTGGAGATAACATTTCCAAGCGGAGGAACGTACCCGTTCAAATTCTCGACCGAAGTTTCCATAGTGCCCGACGTCGTGCCGTTTCGATTCGCCGATGCCGCGGCCAAATACCCGCTGCAATAACCCGATGGCGCTCAGTTGCCCTTGGGATAAATTAGATCGAACCCTTTTGCCTTATACTCTTCCATCGCGCACAAGGAGATTTGTGTATAGCCGCTTTTTTCCAAAATTGCCGCAGCCTTGGCGGCGCGCACGCCGCGCGCACACGCGCTGACAATCGGAACTCCCATGGGAATCTCCTTCACCCGCGCCTCCAACTGACTCAGAGGAATGTTCACATAGCCTTTAATCGTGCCGCGCTCCTCCAGCTCTTTCGGTTCGCGAACATCCAAAAAGAAGAATTTCTCCTTGGAATCGATCATCTTCTTCAACTCCTCGGGGGTGAGCTTCTTTAGAGCCGGCGCAACCGGCGCTTGCGCATAAGTTAGCCCCTGGATGGCGTTGAATCCAATGGAACAAGCAAGGAGAAGCAGAATGGTTTTCATTGTTTCAGTATACTCAGGCCCAAGTATACCCTGTGATACTCCTATCGGAAAGATCTGAAATAAAGTACTGCTGAAATCAAGACGATGGTGGTTAGAGGCGAATGAAGGGCGAACTCAATCAGAACGGCAACCTTGTCAAGGAAACGGTAAGCATCTATTGGGCATCGGCAAACCCACGGGATATTGAATCGCTAGCGTTAGCCCATCTATTACAAGGGTCTTCGGTGCGATGGGGACATTTCGAGGCATTACCGTCAAACGCCGAAATAGTCATCGTCGAGCTGCCGCACGCCGGAAAGCCGGTGGAGGCCTTGGAATATGTTGCCAGACGCTCTCCCGCGGCAAGAGCAATCTTCTGGAATCCGATGGGATCGATCACGGAGGCCGTGGACCTGGTGAAGCGAGGGGCATTTCATTACATGGCGCATCCCGAACAATTGCCGCTGGAAGAACTCGCTGATTGGATCCGAACGGCAATGCACAAACTCTCCTCAGAGGAACCGGCCCGCAAAGTAGCAGCATCGGCGCAGCGAGCCGGTTTAAGCATAGTCACTAGAACAGAGCCATGGCGGCGACTACTGATAGGAGAGGGCATAGCCATGCAACAACTGGCTTCGAACGTACGCTTGCTGGCCCCGCGCCGCAGCACGGTATTGATTACCGGCGAAACCGGCACAGGCAAGGAAATCCTCGCCAAGGCATTGCACCAAGCAAGTCCCCGGGGATTGCTTCCCATGATTTCCGTGAATTGCACGGCACTGCCCGATACTTTGCTCGAATCCGAATTGTTCGGCCACACAAAGGGTGCGTTCACAGGCGCGGTTACAAGCCGCGTGGGGCGCTTTGAACAGGCTCATAAAAGCAGCATCTTTCTGGACGAAATCGGCGACATGTCTCTAGAAACTCAAGCGAAATTGTTGCGTGTACTCCAAGAAAAGGAGATCCAAAAGTTAGGCAGTACGGAAGTTCTAAAAGTGGATGTAAGAGTCATCGCAGCCACTAACGTGGACCTGGAGGCAAAGGTGCAAGTGGGGAAATTCCGGGAAGATCTCTTCTATCGCTTGAATGTCGTGCCGATAAGACTCCCACCTCTTCGCGATCGGTTGGAGGATATTTCCTTGCTGGTTGATCACTTCCTCGAAAAAATCGCTAAGCAGGAGGAAATGGACGTCAAACATGCCGCGCCGGACGCGGTCGCTCATTTAATGAGCCATCATTGGCCTGGCAATGTTCGTCAACTGGAGAATGCTGTTGACCGCGCCATCACCTTAAGCGGAGAAAGAGAGATGCTTGAGGCGGAAGATTTCCCGCTCCCTTGCGGTTCTGCAAGAGAAGCAATGGGCGGGATTCAAACAGAGATTGAGCTTCCGGCAACTGGCATCGACTTTGAATCCATAGTGAATCGGCTGGAACGGACGCTTATCGAACAAGCATTGCGGCGCGCCCATGGCAACAAGAAGCAAGCCGCGGATATCCTCGGCTTAAAACGAACGACTCTTTCGGCGAAATTGAAAAGTCTGGAAGCTGCGGCATCCTAATCTACCCTGACAAAGTTCCAAGAGGAGCCGCCCAAATAGAGAAAATGCCCACCAGCCGCGAGGGCAGGTGGGCATTTGGTTTCACTTACGGCTAACTATTGAATCGCCGCGATGGAGGATCCTTGACCATAAACCAAGTTTCCGCCTCCAGCGTCTGAAGCCACCGCGAGCGAGCGGAAATTACCCGTCGCAGTATCGGCCGGAACCTCAAAATCAACAACGTAAACGCCGATCATGCCCGGAGCGTAAGCCGAACTAACAACCCTTACGCCGCCATCGTTGACGCCAACGATCAAGCCAGCTACGGTACTCTGACCGGCGACACCTGCCCGGTTAGTATCCGTTGCCGGGTTAACCGCGCCCAAACCAGTTGCGAACAGCCGCAGAATATCGCCGCGCCGCGCTGGATTAGACGGAGTCACGTAACTGCCATCAGACCGCAGCAGAACTGCATACCGCCGACCTGTTGTTGCATCGAGCGTTTCAAAAATCCCAGGTTGGAGCGTCAGAACCGGGACTCCACTAACAGCCGTCAGACCGCCATTGCGCACCGTCACCGTGGTGGTTCCTGGCGAGAGCGAACAAGGCGCTTGCACCGCAAGCTGTTCCTGCCCGTTCACGTTCGATACCGCGTAAATCGGAGCGTTCGTTCCGTCGAACAAAACTTCAATACCCTGCAGAATGGTCGGAAGCGGTCCGCCCACAATGAAATTCGCGAACACCGTTCCCTGCACTTTAGGAGCAAGGTTGGTTCCGAAAATATTCACTAGACTACAAGGAACAACCCCCGGCGCGCCACTCGCCGCATTCACGATCTGATTGGCCGTGAACACTGGCCCTTGCAATCGGATGGTCAAATTAAACGTAGCGGATAAATTGGCGAACGAAGCCCGAACCGACAGAGCGCCCGACGTTGAACCAGCGGTGACACTAATCGAGGCGATGCCATTCGCATCGGTATTGGACGAAGCCGCCGAAAGGGTGCCCGCGCCGCTTATGATAGACCAATTTACAGCTGCTCCGGTAACGGCGGCGCCGCGGTCGTCGAGGACTTTCACCGTCAACGGCTGCGTAAAGGGAGTGTTCACGATAGCCGTTTGCCCGTCTCCGGAAATCGCGTTCAACTGGGTCACATTGACGTTGACTGTGAACGTGAACAATTGCGTCACATTGCCCACCTTAACGCGAACCTGATGCGCTCCAGGAGCGGCCCCTAACTTGCCAAGGGCCGAAACGCGCCCGCTTGAGTCGGACACCGAGACCACATTCTGCAGCGTAATCGATCCTGCGTCCACTACTTCAAACGTGGCCGACTGGCCCGCAAGCAAGTTGCCGAAAGCATCGTTGATTTCCGCCACGAACGCCAGAGGCAAAATTGCTCCAGGATTGCCGCTCTGATTGTTCCCTTGGCGAATAGCGATTCGCGCCGGTGGTCCTGCCAGCACCCGTATGTTAATGCCCGCGCCGCCGAGAAATTGGGCTGATCCTACACTAACTATTAGCCGGTCGAGCCCCAACTTGCCGCCTAACAATAGATCGCAAGTAGCCACACCGGAGGTATCGGACAAGACCGTGCCACCCACGCAACTGGCGGTTGGGCCAAGTAATGGATCGTTAAGCGAGGTGTACGCTTTCAGGCCGATACTGGGAATCGGTTGGCCGGCCTGCACGCCACCGGAAGAGAACACACGAACCTGAACCGCGCCTTTGAGAATTGTCCCGGCCTGTCCCACTAGTTCCACCCCATCTTGCGGAGTTATACGTTGTACGGTGGGAATAGTATTATTTGTAAACGTGGTGATGATGAATTGTACGGTGGAAACACCCGTTGCAGCCGAGATGACAGTCTGGGAGTAACTGAAGCCAGGCACAACCAACGAGGCCAACATCCCTACTTTGGCGAGTCCATTAGCATCCGTGATAGATGTGCAGACGTTGCCGGTACAAACTGCCGTGGTGATCACGTCTCCGCTGGAAGTAGTGGACTGTAATGTACCAGAGCCCTGAATGACGGTGAACGTGACCGTCTGGCCCGCCAGGGCAGTTCCGGACGCGTCAACAACTTTAACTACCAGCGGGTTAGGGAGAAGGAAACTCTCTCGTACAAATTGGCCATTGCCGTCGAAAATACTCAACAACCCGGCCCCTGTTCCGCCTCCCCCTCCGCCCGTACCTGAACTAAAGGTCAGATTGAAATCCGAGGTAACAGCTCCGCCCGCCGCACTTGCGGTAACTTTGAACGTTGTTGGAGTCGCCGGAGGCAAAACGGAAGTCTGGGCGTATCCAAATCCATTAGTTTGCACCGAGGCTCCCTGAATGGTCGCACCCGAATTGTCCGTGGAGAAAGTTACCGGAACGTTCACTAAGGGACGGCCATTGCTATCAATGGCGCGTACGATCAATGGTAAAAATGTACCCGCTGCTACAATAGTTTGCGAGTTGTTATAGGCGAGCAAACGCGTGGGTGTCCCCGTTGCCGCTTGCGTAGCAAATGCCAGCCCGCCAGGCGTGGTGGTGCTTAAAGCCACTTGCCCTGTTCCATTGGGAGGATTCGTAGTCAAGTCGATTCGATACAAGGAACTGGACGTAGTCAAAAACAAGTACTTTGGCGTTGGGACTTCGTTTGTTACAGCCACTGCACTGATGCCGTTAATCTGACCAACGCTTCCGAAGGTGGCCACGGTAATGTTGAACGGAGTTAAGCTAATCTCGTATAGCTGCTGCGTGTCCGCCGAATAAGCGTAAACTTTAGAATCCGATGCGGAAAAAATGCTGGTTAGATTCGTATTGAAGTTTGGAATCGTGGAAGAGAGCGTGTGCGCTATCAGATCGAACAAGAGCACTGACGAACCGGTGATCGGTGTTTGATTGACGGCTACTGCAAATTTCCCATCGGATGTGAATGAAAGCTTTCCGGGGCGAGCGTTCAAAGGAATTTCCGTACGCACCAGATTCGTCTTGGGATCGATTTCAAACAAACGGTTAACCGTAGTGACATATACCAGGCCATTAGGCCCGATGGTAACG
>JAYVXT010000708.1:0-3803 GCA_043785065.1 Bryobacterales bacterium
GAATTCCAGAAAGCGTGGCCAAACTACCCACCCGTCTCCAGGCTAAGTGGTCAACTTCTCGTGAGCATACCCGGGTAACTTCTCGCGAGCGCCGAAGGCATGTCATCGGCAAACAGCTCGAAAGTTACCGTATCCCCGTCAATTGCGCCTTTGATAAATTCATAATTCTTCTCCTCGCTGGGACCAATCCTCCCAGTGAGTTTTGCACCATCCTGTTTGACCATTAAATACGCGGCTTCAACCGTTCCGCTTGGGCGCTCCGGGGAAAAGGTTCCGCGCCCAACGCCGGCTACATCCGCTCCAAAACAAAGCACGCCAAGTAGCATGGCGGAAATCTTGAAGGGAAACGAACCATGGCCGCAAAATGTTCCAACAAATCAATTGGCGCGGACGGCCAGAAACAACTTCTGTGCAAGCGGCTCGCCCCCAAGCATTACTTCAACGGCCTGGTCGCCCGTGGTCAAGCTAGCCGGTACAGTCACATTAAATTGGTAAACGCCCACCAAGGTTGGGGCGAGCCCCGCGTAGGACACCGTAGCGTTTTGACCACCAATTTTGATGTCAAGCTGCGTCGAAATGGAGGCCTGCCCTTGCGTCACAACTCCGGCGATTGCAGCCCCGGAAGCAACCGGCCCAAACCCTGTTCCGTAAAACGTTAGAGTCTCCCCCGGGACGGCTGGGGCGGTGGGCAAATTGGGAATGTTGCCGCGATTCACAAATGCTCCGCTTGCCGCGTGGATCGCAACAACATACTGTAAACCATCCGCTTTGAAAGAAGCCGGCGCAAGCAAGCCAGGCGCGGTGGCCTTTAGAGTGAGATTCACAGGCAGACTGTCCTGACCGCCGAAACTCACAATTACCGGGACGGATCCACTTGAGCCAACTCCCGCCGGTACTTGCACATTCACCTGCGTCTTGCTGACGTAGTTCACAAACGCCGGAATTCCATTCACCTTTACGGTAACGCCTTCAAGGCTAGTGGGGGCGGCGCCATTGTTGAAGTCGCCCGCGGCCCAGCCGCGCGAAACGTCTCCTGCAAGGTTCGCCCCGTAAATCTCTATATAGGAACCGGCGGAGGCCGCAGGCGCGCCACCGAATCCGGAAGCGGAAAGCACGCCGTTTGAGCTAATGGCCGGCACAATGCCAATGGAAAGAATCAGCACGAAGTTTTGAGTAATATCACCTTGGCAATTGAAGAGTGGAAGTTCTGTAAAAGTGGCATTTATCGAACACACAGGAAAGCCCGCTATCTTATCCATCACCGCCAGACTTCCACTATCGGCGACCCGCCCGAATGCCGTAAACCCACCATTTTGCTTGTCCAGATTGGCGGAATTATCGGCTAAATTAAAAAACCACTGGTTGGTTGCGCTGTTCGCGCTGCTGCCAAGCTTAGCCATGGCAATGGTTCCCCGCGTATTCGAGATGCCCGGCTCGTTTTTCACCGCCGGATTTTGATCGATTGCGGAGATCGCGTCGCTATCGTACTTGTATCCCCCGCCCTGCCATATAAAACCCGGTACGGACCGATGGACGATGGAGTTAGTAAAAGCGCCCTTGTTCATATAGTTGAGGAAATTGGCCACGGTTAAGGGCGTGTTTGCCGGAAGCAGCAGCACGTAAATATCGCCCACATTGGTATGGAAGCGGACGGTTTGCGCGGATGCGGCCGGAAGAATAAAAGTGATGGCGGCGTAGCAGATGGTGCGGAGTGCCCGTTGAAACATAATGTTGAATTTTACCGCAACGTGAGCGTTGCCGTTGCAAACAACGTCAAGAAGGTCAACTGGGCCGTACGCTGAAGGGGATCGAGTTCGGCAAGATCGCGCCGCGCATCGGGATTGCCTATCAGTTGACGCCCAAGACCGTAATTCGCCTCGGCGGCGGAATCTCCGCCGGGACCGCCAGGTTGAGGTCCGGAATGCAACCAGGGGCCGCAACTTCACGGCAAGTCACGCCCTGTCAGAACGGCAGATCGAGGTGCTTTTCGCCGGAGGTCTGATCCGCTGGGCCCGGGCGCGGTTGTAAACAATGGCCCCTGAGCCCGCAGAGGCAGAAAAAAGCAACCGTTGTCTTGACTAATCAGTCAAGACGCGCTAAACTTTCAGCAGGTTCGATATTTCCAGGAAAGGTCCAAATGAGCACAACGGCGCCATCGATCGAAGCACTTGCCAATCAAGAGTACAAGTGGGGCTTCGTCACTGAGATCGAAGCGGATGCGATCCCCAAGGGGCTCAGCGAAGGCGTCATTCGCTTGATCTCGGCCAAAAAGAACGAGCCCGGGTTCATGCTGGAATGGCGCCTGAAGGCCTACCGCCAGTGGCTCACGATGGATGAACCCAAGTGGTCCACCGTCCGCTACCCGGCCATCGACTATCAAGACATCGTCTACTACTCCGCCCCGAAAACCAAAGTCGGGCCTAAGAGCCTGGACGAGGTCGACCCCGAACTACTCAGAACCTACGAAAAGCTCGGCATCCCGCTCAAAGAACAGGAACTGCTTGCCGGGATTGCCGTGGATATGGTATTCGACAGCGTCTCAGTGGCGACGACCTTCAAAGCGAAGCTCGGGGAGCTGGGCATCATATTCTGCTCCTTCTCCGAAGCCGTCCAGGAGCACCCCGATCTTATTAAGAAGTATCTCGGCTCGGTGGTTCCTTATTCGGACAACTTCTTCGCCACCCTGAACTCCGCTGTTTTCAGCGATGGTTCCTTTGTTTATATTCCCAAGGGCGTTCGCTGCCCGATGGAGCTTTCCACCTACTTCCGCATCAACGCGAAGGACAGCGGACAGTTTGAGCGCACGCTGATTATCGCGGACGAGGGGGCCTACGTCAGCTACCTGGAAGGCTGCACGGCGCCGATGCGGGACAACAACCAGTTGCACGCCGCCGTGGTGGAGTTGGTCGCCCTCGACAACGCCCAGATAAAGTATTCGACCGTGCAAAACTGGTATCCCGGTGACAAGGAAGGCAAGGGCGGGATCTACAACTTCGTGACCAAGCGCGGCAAATGCCTGGGCGTCAATTCGAAGATCTCGTGGACCCAGGTCGAGACCGGCTCGGCGATTACCTGGAAGTACCCGAGCGTCATACTCATCGGAGATAACTCAGTGGGTGAGTTTTACTCGGTGGCATTGGCGAACAACTACCAGCAGGCGGACACCGGCACGAAGATGATCCACATTGGCAAGAACACGCGGAGCACCATCGTGTCCAAGGGCATTTCCGCCGGCCACGGGCAGAACACTTACCGCGGCATGGTCAAAATCCTCAAGGGCGCAGCGGGCGCACGGAACTACTCGCAGTGCGACTCGCTGCTTTTGGGCGACCAGTGCGGCGCGCACACGTTCCCCTATCTGGAAGTGAAGAACACATCGGCACAAGTGGAGCACGAGGCCTCCACTTCCAAGATTGGCGAAGACCAGATCTTCTACTGCCGCCAGCGCGGCATCTCCTCGGAAGATGCAGTTTCGATGATTGTCCACGGGTTCTGTAAAGAAGTTTTCCGGGAGCTCCCGATGGAGTTCGCGGTTGAAGCGCAGAAGCTGTTGGGCATCAGCCTTGAAGGCAGCGTGGGTTGAAGGAACTTAGTATGGCGTTACTTGAAATTAAAAACTTGCACGCAAGTGTGGCCGGCAAGGAGATTCTGAGCGGCATCGACCTGACCGTGAATACGGGCGAGGTGCATGCCATCATGGGGCCAAATGGCTCGGGCAAGAGCACGTTGGCGCAAGTCCTCGCCGGCCGCGACCTCTATCAGGTCACCGATGGCCAGGTCCTTTATGACGGGAAGGATCTCCT
>JAYVXT010000709.1:0-12118 GCA_043785065.1 Bryobacterales bacterium
GCTATTCTGTTGCAGCCGAAGTCTTTTGAGGGGCACTTCCTGCTGGGCTCAGCGCTGAATCGTTTGGGGCAATTTGAAGAGGCCCGGACTGAGTTGGAGAAAGCGTCAATGATGGGCGGGGAAAACGAGCCGCAGGTCTTTTATCAACTGGCGCGTGCGTGGGGTGGTCTGGGTAAGGCCGCAGAGCGCAGGGCGGCCTTGTCCAGATTTTCCGAATTGACGAGGAGGGAAAAAGAGGACACCGAATTGCAACGAAAAGCAGCGGCTTGGATAGACGAAGCGCGCGTCCTATTACAGGCGGGCGACTTGGAGAAGGCCGCCACGCGTTTAGAGTTGGCAAGAGAAGCAAAGCCTGGCGACGCTACTTTGCTGTTTCGCTTAGCGGGTTTGAACTTCGACTTGCAACGCTACGATATGGCGCGGGAGTATGTACAAGCCGCCATCAGCATCAGCCCGGCGACGTGGCTCTATCACTACCTGTTGGGTTTAGTTGAGCGGAGTGCGAATCACCTGGCCGATTCCAGAGCCAGCCTGGAAATAGCGGTGAAGTTACAGCCAACCGAGGCACCGGCGTTCAATGCTTTGGGAGAGGTTCTGCTGGAACAGGGGGAGCATCAGGCGGCGATTACGGCTTTTGATAAAGCAGTTAAGCTCGCCCCAGGCAACCCAACTTTTCTTCAAAATCTAGAGTCGGCAAAACGACGTTCTAACCTATGATCTGTTCGATTGGTCCGTGACCCTCTTCCACTAAATGAAAATTACGGCCCAGGGCGCGAAACTGCATTTTCTTGTGATCAAGGCCCATCTGCTTCAGGATGGTCGCATGAAGATCGCTGTAGTAGTGAGGGTTCTCTACGGCCCTGTAACCAAACTCGTCAGTCGCCCCATGTACCGTGCCACCCTTGATGCCGCCACCTGCGAGCCAGGCGCTATAGCCTTTCGGATTGTGGTCGCGCCCTGTCGTATTTTGAGACCAGGGGCTACGCCCAAACTCGCTGGTAAACACCACCAGTGTGCGTTGCAACAAACCGCGCTGCTTCAGGTCCTGGATTAAACCGGCGATGGGCTTATCCACCGCGCGGCAAAGTGGCTCATGGGTTTTCATATCGCCGTGTGCGTCCCAACTGCCGTTGCCACCGCCGGCGTGGCAAATCTGTACAAAGCGGACGCCGTTTTCGACTAAGCGCCGGGCCATCAATAACTGCCGGCCGAACTCATCGGTCGGCTTGTCGCCGATGCCGTAGAGTTCCTGGATGTGCTGTGGTTCCTTTGAAAGATCCACGATACCGGGCGCGCTAAGCTGCATGCGACCGGCAAGCTCATAGGAGCCAATGCGGGCCGCAATGTCGGTGTTGAGCTCATGTCTTTCGCGAAATTCGCGGTTCAAACGGGCCAGGGTTTGCATTTGCTGATCACGCTCAGTGGCGTTGCTGCTGGCCGGGGGCTTCAGGTTCGGGATGGGCACCGGTCCCGCCTGGAAAGAGGTGGCGGCGTAGCTGGCGCCCAGGTAGCCGCCAGTTAGCTGTACTGGTGACGAGGCGCGGCCCACGTTGACGTAGGTGGGCAGGTTCTTGTTGCCCGAGCCAAGAGCGTAGGACACCCAACCGCCGAAGGACGGATTGTCGAAGGCGCGGCCACGATGGCCAGTCTGCGTTTCGATGACCGCAGGAAAGTGATTGCCTTCCTGGCACCACAAAGAGCGCACGATCGCGATGTCGTCGATCACGCCGCCGACATTGGGGAACCAATCGGAGACAGGCGTGCCGGATTGCCCGTAATTCTTGAAGGTGCGCAGGCAAGGAATTACCGGACGTCTCATCTCTGCGACATTGTCGCCGAAGCCGATAGCGTCAATCAATTTGCCAGCATACTTGTTGCCCTTGGGGTCGAAGGTGTCGATGTGGCTGACGCCGCCGCACATGAAAAGGAAGATGACGGCGTCTGCTTTTTTGTCACCAGGCAGACGGGCATCCAGCTTGCCGTCTTCCGCCCAGAGCGCACCAACTGCCCCGCCCAGAAGGGCTCCTATGGATTGCCGGAATATATGGCGGCGAGATATCTGGCCGCACGGAAATGGATTCTGTTCAGACATATATTATTGGACGTAAATGAACTCGTCCAGGTTAAATAGCAGCCATGCTAAGTTCTTCAGGCGATTGGGATCAGCCCCGACGTAGGTTAGAGCGCTATCCTTTTCACCTGGCGATGGGGGTCGGCTAAGGGTGATGCGATAGCCCAGATCGACGGCTTTACTGAGTTCGCCTTCGCTTTCCTTTTTGAGGCGGTCAGCGAACATCGTGCTGGCCTTTTCAATCTCCGGGCTGTTCATCATGAACAGGCCCTGCGGCGCAGTGACAGTTTGGGTGCGCACGGGGCATGGGGCGCGGCCATCGTCCACGTCGAAAGATTGCAGGAAGTTTGGCACAACTTCGCGGCTGGTTGAGAATCCACGGACCATGTACGCGGCGCGACGATTTGCCTTGGCTTCTGCAGTCACGGGGCCGCCACGACCACGCGGGGCGCGGCCTTCAATGTCGAAGGACGGGCCGCCCAGGCTGGTGTCGAGAGTTCCTGCGGCAGTGAAGATCGAATCCCAAATCGGCTCGGCTTCCAGGCGTTGCAGCCGGAAACTCCAAAGGTAGCGGCTTAAAGGATCGGCCACCAGATTCCTCTTCATCAATTCTTTGTCTCCGAAACTGGCCAGGCGATAGACGTTCGACGTTAGCATCAGCTTGTGCATCGCTTTTTGGCTGTAGCCGCGAGCGATGAACTCAGAGGCGAGCCAATCAAGGAGTGGCTGACTGGCGGGACGGCCACCCATAACGCCGTAATCACTCGGCGACTTTTGCAGCCCCTCGCCGAAGTGCCATTGCCACAGCCGGTTGACCGCAACGCGGGCAAAAAGTGGATTTTCCTTGGCCGTGAGCCAATCGGAAAAAGCTTCGACGCGCCCTTCGCGGAAATCCATCTCGCCGCTGTAGAAGGGCCACCCTGGCTCAACCGGGTGGGTCTTTTCGGGACGCTCCGGATCGCCACTGGTGAGGATATAGCTTTTCTCAAGTTCAAGAGCGTGGTCGGTTTCCACCGTCCAAAAGGCCGGCAGGTCTTTGACCATGCTGCGCCGGGCACCGCCAGTAACCTGGTTTAACTTGGCGCGCAGGTCTTTGTACGTTTTCTTGTCGGCATCCGTCATCACTTCTTCAATCTTGTCGGAGTCGATTCGAAGGACTGGGAAATAGTCGTCGGCAATCTTTTGTTCGGCAGGCGTGCGCGCTTTTTCCTTCTTGTTGATGATCACTTGGACGTCCGCTGGCAGCATGGCCACGCGGTCGGCGTAGAGCTTCACCCGGTAGGGCTCGGTGAGTACATTGACCGGCGCCTCAGCGGCCATGCGCAACTTGTTAAACTCTCCGATTTGCTTGCCATAGAGGACAAGTTCCGCAGGAGCCGCCAGGGTCTGTTTCTTGATCACCAGCGGATCGAACAGCGCCTTCATGGCGTAAAAGTCTTTCTGCCGGATGGGGTCAAACATATGGTCGTGGCACTTGGCGCATCCAACAGTCATGCCCATAAAGGCAGTGGAGACGGTTTCAACAGCGGCAATCTGGAGTTCGCCAAGATCCTTGCCGTCGCGGTTAACTGCGCCACGGGCCAGAAAGCCGAGCGCGAACAGATCGTCGGGGAGTCGCTCCAGCGGCGTACGGCGACCGACATTCGCCATGGTGGTGCGTTCATTCGTGCGATATCCGGTCAACTGGGCGCGCACAAACTGGTCATAGGGGACATCGGAATTGATAGCATTAATCACCCAGTCCCTCCAATAGTGAATGCCCGGCGCGGCATACATTCGTTCTTCGGAATCGGCATAGCGCAGAACATCCAGCCAATGGCGGCCGTAGCGGACTCCGTATTGCTCGCTGGCCAGAAGTTTGTCGATGAGCTTTTCATACGCATCGGGCGATTTGTCGTTGAGGTAATCGTCCTGTTCGACTGGTGTGGGCGGGATGCCGATGAGGTCCATGTAAACGCGGCGCAGCAGGGTGCGCTGGTCTGCCGGGCCCACTGGCGTCACCTTTTTGGCCTGGTACATGGCCTGAACGAAAGCGTCAATTGGATTTGTACCGGCAGAAGCTGCGGGTACTACCGGTCGCACCAAAGGTTGCAAGGACCAAAGCTTGGGGCGCTTGTCCATGGACGGAACCACGGGCATTTTAGACTTATTAGCTGGGGCGTCAACAACGGACTTGGTGACTGCTGATTTCTTAGTCGGTACCACAACCGGTTTCTTCACCGGATCGGCGGCATAGGTCAATAAGCCGCCCGCCGTAATTGAAAGGGCAAGGGCCTTGAGGTTGAAGCGTAGCAAAAGGGACTCCAATATAGATGATGCCGCCGCAGGCCGAAAGATTACACGGCGCTAATCAATAACAGCGGCTGCAACCATCTCGAGTATGCGGCGCACACCATCATCGGTGCCAATAGGGCCGTCGCTGAATTGGCTGCGCAACGCAGGCTTCCAACTTTCGCGAGAACCATCGTAGGCATAATCCTGTTTCAGTCCGGTGCGCGCCGGATTATACTGTCCATCGTCGCCGGACATTTTGTAAATCACCATGTCGAGCGACGGGATGACGATCACACCGTGACCTCCACCGCCTGACTTGAAAAAAGCGTCCTTCGGAGCGCCCGCGACGTGGCCATCGGCGTTGGTCTCCCACAACAGACTCATGGGAGCGTGGGTGTTCCACTTCGTCGGCTTGCCGCACAATTCTATGTAGTCAGCAGGGATTATCTGGTCCTTGCCCCAACGGCCTTTCTGCAGAATGGCGTAGAGGAATCGCAGATGATCGGTGGAGCGCAGAGCAATGTCGCCGCCACCGGGTGTGTGCGGTAGAACATTGTCGCCATGGCGCATGGCCCAGGCCCATTGACCCCAGCCGAGTGGCTTAGCCAGACGCCGGTCAATATATTCGTGCAACTCCATTCCTGTGAGATTGCGCAATACAATCGATGCCACGTGAGGCGATGCAGAGGCGTAGGAATAGCCACCGCCGGGCTTGGTCCACAAAGGAGTGCGCAGTGCGGCAAGATCCTGGCCTAGCGGCGTCTCGCTACGCGGCGTGGGAGTAAGTTTGACGGACGGGACGCCATCGACAAAACCGGGGTTGGTACCTTCGCCGTGCAGGCCTGCGGACATGGAAAGCAACTGACCTAACGTGATGTCTGCCTTGGCCGTGTCATCTAAAGGCATTGCCTCCGGGAGGTACTTGGCATTGAAGACTTTAGTATCCAGGCCTTCAGGAATCTGGGCTTTCTTCTCCGCCAGCATGATGCCGGAAGCAATGCTGACATAAGCCTTGCCTACAGAAGCAGTGGCTGGATTAGCTTCGCGATTGCCACGGCCATAGTAACGCTCATAAACCAGCCAGCCGTGGCGCACCACCAACAGGCCACCGTGTTGACTACTGCGGGCGGCGTATTCAAAAGCCTGGTCCAACTTCTTAACGTCCATGCCTGCGGTTTTTTTAATGGCGGCGGCGTCTTTTAAGGTACGCCAGCCACCGGTGCTATCCGGTTTGGGGAAATAATCTTCCCCAAACGCGCAGGCGGCGATGGCTAGCAGAGCAGGAATTAAGCGGCGCATGTCTAAAAGCTCACCCGCATACTAAATTGCAGATTACGAGGCAAGTTGGCCTGTGGATTGGTGAATTGGCCATAGCTCGCACTGGTGATGGTTGTATTCAAGCCGCCCAGTAAATGACGATTGGCGACATTGAAGGCCGAGGCGCGGAATTCGATGACATTCTTCTCGCTTTTGCCGAAGGGGAAGTTCTTGCTGGCGGCGACATCTTCGCCCAATTGGTTGGGTTGAGACAAGCCCGGAACAATGGGGGAAACGTTGCCGAAAGTGAAGTTAGGCGGCTGAACGAAAGCGGCCTTATTCAGATAGGCGCTAAGCGGATCGTTCCGATCATAGCTGGAATTCAGAAACGCCTGGCCAGGTACGTAGTTGCAACGGGCCGAACCGCCGCTGGCCAAGGTCTGGCTGCAACCGCCGACACCAAAGGGCGTGCCACTCTGGTAGCGATGGACAGCCGACACGTTCCAGTTGCCCACAATGGCATTGAGCACCGGGTGCATGTTGGCGCCGAAAGCTTTGCCCTTGCCTAAAGGCAGATCGTACACATAGCCCAGCGTGAAGACGTGAGGACGATTGTTTCCGCTGATCACCTTTTCGGTAGAAAGGTTGTAAACGTTTTGACCTTCGGCGCTCACCAGAATTTTAGAGAAAGTGTAGGAAGTCATCAGCCAGAGGCCTTTCGAATACCGCTTCTGGAAGCTGGTTTCTAAAGCGTTGTATGTGCTGTGACCGTTTTGTGCGGCCACCGAACCGAAACCGCTGTACTGCGGAAAGGGTTTAAGCGCCTGCGAAAGAGATAGGTTTTGCGGGAAGCTGGCGTATGGCAGCTTGAAGCCGGCGCCAACGACAATCGGGTTATTAATTACCGAACTGACCGGACTGGTGAGCAGGTTACCGTAAATGCCGAAGTATTTCGGGTCCAGTTGGTTGAAGTTTTGCCCGCTCTGCAGCTTCACGCCATAGTTTGCATGAAAGCTGGTGCGCAGTAAGGTGGAGGGCGTGAAGCTGTGCTCTACGGTGAAGTTGTAGTCGGTGTAATAACCGGGCTTGCCAGATTCACCTGTTTTGTAAGTAGGACTGCCATTAATGGCTAATCCCGGATTGAGTTGAGGAGGACGCTGACCTTCCACAAAAGCGCGCAGACCGGGTGAATCAAGACCCTGCTTCTGAGTAAAGGAAATGCCATTGGACAGGTTGTTGGAGATTGAACCGAAGCCGCCCCCATAACCTTGAATGCCGTTGTCGGCGTTACCGTCTTCGCGGATGATGTCCCACATAATGGCACCACCACTACGGACAACCGTCTTCGAATTTAACTGATAGGCAAAGCCCAAGCGTGGGGCAAAGGCGTTCTTGCGAGTCGCGAGAAGGATTGGGTGATTTTCGGATGCAAATTCCAATGCACCAAGGACGCCGTTGGCGGAAGGGTTCGGGATAGTCGGGTTGAAGTTGCTGTTCTGCAGCTTGGCTTCCCTGCGCGGCAGGCTGTAGTCGTAACGAAGGCCAACATTAACGGTGAGCTTTTTGCTCAGCTTAAAGTCGTCCTGGACGTAACCGGCATAGTATTTATAGCGGAAGTCAATATCGGCACCGAAGTTGAAAGAGCCGCCGCTAGGCAACCCCAACAGGAACGCTGCGTACCCAATCCCATTTGTTCCGCTGACGCTGGGGTTACCAGTGGCTGCGGCGCTGTAGCTAAGAGAACCGCCGCAGTTGTTGCAGTCCACGCGTCGATAGCTGAGGCCCATGTAAGTGAAGCCGAACTTTACATTGTGACGCCCCTTGACCCAGGAAAGCTGGTCGGTGATGTTGAGCGTACTGCTGGGCGATCTTGTATCAACGCTGCCGCCATAGTTGCCAAATTCAGTGTTGTACTTCGTGTAGGCCCCCGTTTTCTCAGCACCGGATCCGGTCAAGCCTGGCAATTGTGTTGCGGTACGGTAGGAATCAGGCAGGCCAAGGTTCGGACCCTCGCCCAGCTTGCGAAGATTAATTCCGACGGTCAGGTGATTCAGCAGTGTCGGCTTGATCGTGTAGTCGGCACCAAAGCGCCAGTAACGAAGGTGGCCGAACTCCTGAAAAGCTTCTGCCAACGGACCGGGGATCGGCCCAATCAGGGGGTAGCTGTCAAAGTATTGTTGGCTGAACAATCCACTGACGTGGAGCTTGTCGGAGAAGTTGTGGTCGCCCTTGATCGAATAAACGCCCTGCCAGGCTCCCGGAGTGCGCGCACCGTTGTTGCGATTGCTGGTGTTATTGAAAACGACATTTGGATTGTCGGGCAGCGGCAGGTAGCCAAAAATAGTTTTGGCAACCGGGCTGATGCGATCAGCGCAGATGACATTCAATACGCCATTGCACTGCAAAAGTTTGCGATCGTTGGCATTGGCGATAATATTGCCACTGGCATCCATGGGATCGTACAAGGGCACCATCTTACCGCTGGAATCCGTGTAGCGGCGGAAGTCGCCATTACGAAAGTCTGCGATGGGCAGTGAGTTGGTACCGGCGCTGCTGTAGTTCTTAGCGCGGGAACGCTCACCGGCGAAGAAGAAGAAGGTCTTGTTGCGGCCATCGTAAACTTTGGGGATGAAAATCGGGCCGCCGATATTCGCTGCTTCCACGTGTTGGCGGTTGACCGTTTCACCTCGCGGCGTGGTGCCCCAGAAGAAACCCTTCGCATTGAGCTTTTCATGACGCAGTTGAAGCAATCCAGAGCCGTGCAAGGCATTGGTACCGGATTTCGTGGTGTAGTTCAGAACGCCGTTCGAGGAGCGACCGAATTCTGCGGAGTAAGCGGAGGTTTGCACCTTGAACTCTTCGACGGCTTCGGCGCTGACTACGCGCATTTGCGGGTCGTTGCGGCGTTCGCTCATCGACTCTGCGCCGTCCACCAACAGGCTGGCCCCGTTGGCCTGGCCACCCGCAATTCGGGGCGCACCGCCGGCGGTGTCAGGGTCGGCCGTAAGGCTCAACGTGACTCCGGGAGCAAGGCCGGCAAAGGCGAGGTTACTGCGCAGGCCACCATTGATGAAGAGGGGTAACTGTTGAATAGCTTTGTTATCTACTACGGTACCCAGGTCGCTGCGATCAGTCTGAAGGAGCGGAGTGGTGGATTGCACCTGGATCGTTTCCAGAACCGTACCCAACTGCATACTGATGTCCAGACGTGAGGTTGTGCTGACCTGAACGATGACGTTGGAAGCTTGCGCCTTGCGGAAACCCTCTTTTTCAGCGATAACGTTGTAACGGCCCGCAGTAAGCGAGAGGAAGGTGTAGGTGCCTTCCGAGTTAGTTTCTACGGTGATGTTTTGGCCGGTGGACGGGTTGGCCAAAGTAACCTTCGCGGCGGGCACTACCGCTCCGGTAGTGTCAAGCACTTGCCCAGTGATCGTTCCACGGTCTTGAGCATTTAGTAAGGCGCTACCGCTCAACATTAGAAAAACGATAAGGTTTCTTAAATTCACAATGATCTCCTAGTACTTGCTACAACTCTCAAAGGAGGTTAGCTCGATTCAGCATACCAGTTTATCTGCCAAAAATTAAAAATCCAAAATCCATGTTAACAAGCCCTATGGGCATCGTTAATCAAGCATATAAAAAGCGCAATCACGAAAGGAAAAACAATTTGGTTATTCCCTTTGTTCCGTTAAGAACGGCCCGAAAAGAAGGCCATGAAGATCAAATGAGTTGCTATTTACTTCTTCGTGATGGGACTGTATCCGTCATACTAAACGGAAGGCTGGCTGGTTGATTACCGCAACGTGAAAGTGAAGGAGCTCAAATGATACGCCGCAGAGACTTGGTACTCGGCCCCGCACTTGCGCCATCGCTGCTGGCCGCTTCGGGTAAGGCCAGTAAATTTCAGCTCGGTTGCATGACTCTACCGTATGCGCAGTTCTCACTGGAACGAGCACTGACGGGGATCAAGTCCGCCGGTTATGAATATGTTGCCTGGGGAGTTACCCACAAGGGTACCAACGGGGTGCAACAACCCGCGCTTGCGGTGGGCGCTACTTCGGCAGAGTCGGCCCAACTGGCGACCCGCTGCAGAAGCATGGGACTGGAACCTGTAATGATGTTCGCCACCGTCCAGCTTGAATCATCTGACGCCAGAGATGCTCACCTGCGGCGCATCGAACAGGCTGCTGCTGCGGGCATCCCTTCTTTGTTGACCTTCGGCAAAACTAACCCTGGACAGTATTCTGTGTTCGTTGAGAATTTAAAAGCGATTGCGCCTGCCGCGCAAAAAGCGGGCGTGATGATTGTGATTAAACAGCACGGTGGCAACACCGCCACGGGAGCAGACTGCTCGCGTATCGTAAAGGAAGTAGGGCACGAGGCGGTTAGGATCTGCTACGATGCGGGTAACGTGCTGGACTACGAGCATCGCGATCCGATTGCGGACATACAGACATGCTGGCGCGACATCCGCGCGTTCAACATAAAAGACCACCGAAATACCCCAAAAGATGAAGATTGCGGTCCGGGCTTCGGTGAAATCGATCACTATAAGCTCTTCGCTCCAGTGATGCAAACGGGACTTACCATCCCGCTGACTTTTGAAAATATCTTCGAGCCCTTGCTTCCCCGCCCTGCTTCTGCTGAGGCTGTTGACGCGTTAGCACGCCGCTCTCGTGAATACATCGAAACCGTTTTGCGGGGTCTGCAAGCACAGCAGGCCCTCTAGGAGAGACTGGAATGAACAGACGAAATTTTCTTATGAGCTCTGCCGTCGCTGCTCAGGCGGTCGTGGGCCAATCCCCCAACAGCCAGGTTGGGACAGCTATCATCGGCGTCGGTAACCGCGGAAGTTACCTGTTAACGGGCGTAATGGCACAACCGAATGCGCGTGTAGTGGCATTGTGCGACACCAAGCCGGATCGCCTGGATAAGGCAGCGACGGCTGCGGCGAAATCTAACCCGGCGACCACCGCCGACTGGCACAAAATCTTAGAACGAAAAGATGTGGACGCTGTCTTCATTGCCACTCCGCCCTACCTGCACGCGGAAATGGCGGTGGCCGCTCTCAAGGCTGGCAAGCACGTCTATTGCGAAAAGCCAATTGGATTGACGGCGTCAGCCGTTCGCGACGTGGTCAAAGCTGCAAAACAGAGCAGCCGCGTTTTTCAATCCGGGCAACAGATGCGCTCGTTTCGCCAGATGGGTGAGGCTGTGCGCAAGATTCATGAAGGTGCAATCGGCGACGTACTATTCGTCAAGGCGCAGAGGCACGGGTCCGCCGATCTCGATCATAATGGCCCTTCCGCCGATTGGTACTTTGACGTGAATAAGTCCGGTGGCTACTTAATTGAAATGTCGGTGCACAACCTGGACGCCTGCAACTGGGCAATCGGGCAGCACCCCATACGGGCAGCCGGATTCGGGGGCGTCAACCTTTATAAGAACAGCCCAGTGGGCCGGGACATTATGGACCACTGCAGCATTACGTACGAATATCCCAATGGTGTGAAAATGTCGTTCACCCAGCTTGTTTACCATCCAGGCAGTTTGCCCTCGGGCGGTCAAATGATTCACGTCTATGGCAGTAAAGGGGCTGTGGAACTTCTGAATACGGCCACATTCTATCCGCTGGACAAGAACAGCAAGCCATCGGTCTTGGCCGAGAAAGTTGAGGAGCCCTCCGACGCACACATCACTGCTTTTTACAACTGCATTCAAAAGGGCGAAAAGTCTCCTGCCGATGTCGTGGTGGGTGCTACCGCAGCGCTGACTGCCATTCTGGGACACGAAGCTTGCCGCCAGGAGAAAGTGGTCAACTGGAGCAGCTTCGGAGTGGACCTCTGAGACATCCTTTCACGCCACGCCGGGACTGCTTGCAAACGGCGGGCGCCGTTATTGTCCTAGCGACGAATCGATGCCTCGGCGCAAGGGCATTAACCAGATTTTTGTGAATGATGAGTTTTATCGCCGCCGCCACTGGCTGTGTGAACTTAGAAACAGCATTTGCTAAGCCGCCGTTTGTCGGTCCTTGAAAAAACGAGGAAAGCGTAGCTCAGAATAAGTAACTACTTTTGAGGACAGGTCCACTGCTCCGCGGCATTGAAAATCGTCGCAACTAACGATCTCAGAGATCTGATCCCCAGTTTCAGTGCTGGGACGAATCCATAATGAACGTGTGCCATTCTGCGAAAGCCTTGGCGCTTTCAGGCAATTGATGCAATGGCACAAGCAGGGCATTGTGCAAACCATTTTGCTCTCTGGGGCGAACGCCTTTGAGAACAAGATTTGTCGGGTCTCTTTTCGCCATCCAAATCCTGCTTCGGAGGAGGAAACTGGGATTACTGGGCTAAGCTTTTTACAGTCCCAACTCGATGATCTTTGCGAATAAAAAAATGGGCCAACATGATCGCCAGTAATAATCGTTGGTACCGTCATCGGACTCGTGTGTTGTTGCATTAGGGTATTGCACCGGCAATCGCCGTTGGTCAGCAGCGGACTGCTGATCAGAATATC
>JAYVXT010000710.1:0-3793 GCA_043785065.1 Bryobacterales bacterium
GGGGTGCGGTGATTCTAGGATATGTGCCGGAAAATGCGTTGATGATCTCCACTCGTGGTCCGCTTTCGCTCGATGGGCTGAACGTCCGCTGGGCCGGAAGGCTTGACCGGAACGACAAGATCAGTCCGGCTCTTTTGTCCCCAAGTTTGACATCCCCATCTCCGGACGAATTATCCGCGGATACGTCAGCGGCATTTCTTGTTGAATTTGGGGCGGACGTTAACCACGAGGAAATGACGGCGCTGGCGACGGAATATAACTTAAAACCCATCGACAATCCGCAGTTACTCGAAAACCATTTGCTTGTAACCGGCTCGCTATCGGATGTGATCCGCATGGCTGAATGGGATGAGGTTCTGTACATTTTTCCGGCAAGCGAAGATTTAGTGAAAGGGAACCCGGTGGTGGCTTGCGCCGGTGCGATGACGCAGATGGGTTCCATTGGGCAGTACGTAGCAAAAGTCAGTGAAGGCTGGGACGGCCCAGGCCGTGGCACGGCTGAGATCGGCTATGTATATAGCCAATTAACCAATAAGTTAGATGGCGGTGCACAGAAGGCCGAGATACTGCGGGCGATGAAAGAGTGGGAGAGGGTAGTAGGCGTGAAGTTCGCCGCCGGGACGGATTCCAAGGCTCCCAAAACAGTAAACATTTTGTTTGCGGCTGGAGATCATGGAGATGGCTACCCGTTTGATGGGAAGAACGGCACGCTGGCGCACACCTTCTACCCCGCACCGCCAAACGACGAACCCATCGCCGGAGACATGCACTTTGATAACGCTGAGAATTGGCAGATTGGGGCCGATACGGATTTATATTCCGTAGCCGTACACGAATTGGGGCATGCTTTGGGGCTGGGACATTCCGATAAGTCCGGGGCCGTGATGTATCCTTACTACCGCCGGGCAACCTCGTTAACCAGCGAGGATATCAATGCGATTCTGTTGCTATACGCCGATCCTGTGTCTGCAACGCCGACTGCATCGGTTCCTCCGGTGATACCGACGCCAACGCCGGTACCGACGCCAGCGCCAAAACCGCCCACCACATCGCCTGCCGCTCCGGCATCGCCGTTCAGCTTATCGTTAAGCTCGCCCGTGGCGGATACTACGCAAAGCACACTTTCGATAGCCGGCTTACTCAATGCGGGCACGGGTCCATGGCGCATGAATTGGTACGCGGGCAGCGGGTTGAATGGAAGCATGGTTGTGACCGGAAGCGGAACATCGGCCAACTGGAACATCGGCAACATTCCTCTGGCTGTTGGTATCAACAATGTCGTTGTGTTAGCCGCGGATTCAACCCATCGTTATGCGACCGCTAGCTTTTCGATAAATCGAAAAGCAGGAACAAGCCCCGGCTCAACCGCGCCGCCCACCGTCGCGCCACCGGGTGGTTCCAGCGCACCTCCGGCTCTTCTCATCACCACTCCGTCTAGTTCCAATACGCAAATCACCCAAGCGGGCGCCACTGTGAAGGGTACGGCAAAAAGTGACATCGCGTTGGCTGAAATAAGCTGGGGCACTAATGCCGGCAACACGGGAGTCTGCGCCGGAACAACGGATTGGACCTGTCAAGATATCCCGATGCTAGTGGGGACAAACACAGTGACCATCCGCGCCAAAGACACAGCCGGTGTGACAAGCTGGAAAGCGGTTACGATCACCCGCCGTTAGCGCTTTTGCAGATGAGTTACCGCGGTAAAACCTGGTAACTTACGAACGCCAACCTGCGGCTATCTGGCGACCAGGACGGCACGTTGATAGTTCCCTGCCCGCCGAACAACTTCGCGATTACTCTTGTCTTTCGGTCGGCCAGTGTCATTACTTGCAACATCACATCCTTGTTTGCCGGGTGCCCTTCAATGCCCGGTTCATAAGTAAGAAACACTATTTTTAATCCGTCCGGCGAAATGTGGGGGAACCAATTGTTATTGGCGTCCGAAGTCATCTGCTCCAAATTTGAACCGTCCGGGAACATGCGCCAGATTTGCATCGTCCCCGTGCGGCTGGAATTAAAGTAAATGAACTTCCCATCGGGAGAATATTCAGAACCATCGTTGTGACCTTCCCCATTGGTAAGCCTCTTTTCTTCGCCGCCATCGACTGGGATGGTGTAAATATCGAACTTGCCTTCGCGCTGGCCGCAAAACGCAAGGGTCTTGCCATCGGGCGACCAGCCGTGCCAGTAAGAAGGCGCGTATTTAGTAACGCGGCGAGGCGCGCCGCCGGTGAATGGCAGGGTGTAAATCACCGACTTACTTTCTTCGGTGCTATCGCTGATGGCGAGTAACTTGCCGTCGGGCGAAATGCCATGGTCGTTATTAATTCGGGAGGCGAACCCGGATTCAATCGTTTCCACCGCGCCGCCGCCCGCCGCGGGGATACGCTTCAGCTTCCCGCCTCCATTGAAGATCAACGATGCGCCATCGGGTGTCCAGTTAGGAGCTTCAATTTTTTCGGGAAGAACCGTCACGACGCGCCGGTCGGTGGAGGCGATGGTGATTGTCTCAAGCGTGCTGTACAGCGTGGAGGTGCGAAGCCCGACGTTGCTGAACACGGCTTGTTCCACCTTATCCTTATCGTGCGCGCAAACGCCGATGCCAACGTAAAAAGGTTCAGTAAGTTTCAGCCGCATGGAGCCGCCAGCCATCTTCAGCGCTTCCCCTTCCTTGGCCATATACATATAAAAATAATCGCCTCGCTTTTCCAGTCTCACGCGCCGGGGGGAAGCGTTGTTCTGCCCCACCTCGTGCGTAGCTTGGCCCTTCTCATCGCGCGATTGCAACGATGTTAGTCCATCGCCATGAATAGCCGCATCGACGTAGGCCGAATCTTTGTCCAGGTCCTGGCGGATCATCAGCACGCCTTTTTTATGCGCGTTGCCGCCCTTGTTGGGGAACAGGATATCCGCCTCCAACGTCACGTCGCCGCTAACGCGTTTCCAAACATAATGAAAGCCATCGGAAGCGGCCCACATGTTGTCGCCGCTACCGGAAAGAGTGTACGTCTTCGTGGCGGCGTCATAGGTGGCGGATCCGGGATGCAGAACGGGACCCACGTCGGAACGGTTGTCGAACAGGCCGATGGGTTGGGCTAAAACAACAAGCGGAGTGACGAGTAAAGCCAGAATAAGGGGCTTGCGCATGACGGTATCATAGCGCTGAACTTACTTTGACTGCTTATTCTTTTTCTTCGGTAAGGGCAACTCTTTGGCGGTAAGCTTGATCAGCTGGGTCAGCCAATCATGATCGTCCTAACACTCACCGGAAAGGTGGAAGCACAGCTTGGCGCCGGCATAGGGGGGCTTTTCATCGACAATTCCCAGAAATTCCTTGCCACCGACGTTGGCTTGACGAACAGTTGGTCATCGGCCACAAGGGCCACTACTTTTTCGTCACAATAAATCGTGTATTCGCCGAACATTTTCCTTGCCGAGACGGCGCTGGCGGATTTGATTTGTTCCAGGATATGATCGACGGTTTTTTGATTGGATGCCATATTTCGTTACTCTAGCAGGTGGCCGTTCCACCATGTGGTTACTCCGAAAATTAGAACGGAAACCACGATTCCCGCCGCCGGCCAATAGTAAGTTCCACCTAACCCCAAACCCAGCGCCGGCAGTTGTACGAATCCCATGCGCAGGGTTGGGCCGGAACTGAATCGCCAACGTACTTGATCACTTCGTTGGATAATCGCGGCCACCTGGCTGACAGCCGCCACCATCAGCATCCCAGCCAAGCAGGGCAGCATCGCCAAATGAATGGTTAACAATCCAACCACCAACAATAGCG
>JAYVXT010000711.1:0-12046 GCA_043785065.1 Bryobacterales bacterium
CGGTTGTTCAAACCGTCCCAAGCGCACTGCAACGCCAGGGTAACTTTTCGCAGACACTGGACGCGCGTGGCGTCTTGATCCCGATTTACGATCCGGCTACAACCGCAGGAAACATTCGGCAGCCATTTTCCGGAAACATTATTTCACAAGCGAGGCTTGATCCTGTTTCGCAAAAGCTGTCCACGGCCTGGCCTGCTCCCAATCAACCTGGCGCGATTACGGGGGCTAATAATTTTTCGCTCAATTCGCGGCCCTTCACCAACCGGGACATTTATGTCGGACGATTTGATCATCAGTTCCGGCCCAGCGATCAGTTGATGGTTCGTTACTTTCTGGCTCAAAGCAATGCCGGCAACCCCGGAGTTTGGGGCGATACACGGGCAGACGCTTCAGCATCAACAACGGATCAGAACACGCACAATATCCTCGGGACTTGGAATCATACTGTAAGGCCAACGGTGCTGAATGAATTCCGCTTCGGACTGGTGCAGCGCGATTTCTACAACCAGCGCTATGGCAAAGATGAGGATTTTGCCGGTCAAGCCGGATTGCGCGGCGTCTCCAAAGCGGGGTTCCCGATTATCGGAATTACCGGCATCACGGGATTAAGCGGAGCGCCGTTCCGATTCTCCAGCCCGTTGCTCGATTACCAGATTCAGAATGCGATTTCGTGGTTTCGCGGAAAGCACGCATTGAAAGCCGGGATTGAAGCGCGGCTCGGAATTTTCAGCGACGATACGGATACTTCCTCCAGCGGCAACTTTTCCTTCACGGCTTTGCTAACCGCGTTACCGAATGTGGCGAACACCGGCAACGCGTTCGCTACGTTTCTGCTGGGCGAAGCCAACAGCGCGTCGATATTGCGGCCCGACCCGGTTCGCTCGCGCTCGGAATATTGGGGCGCTTACATTCAGGACGATTGGCGGGTTAGCAATACACTGACCGTGAATCTTGGCATCCGTTGGGAGGGTACAACCCCGCGCCGTGAGGACCAGAACCGTTTCAATGCGTTTGACACCAAAGCTCTGAATCCAATATCCAATAATCCGGGGGTTGTTACATTCGCGGGAATCAACAATGTTCCGCGGACTGCTTGGGATTTTGACGGGAACAATTTCGGGCCGCGAGCCGGATTGGCATGGCGGGTGCGGGAACGGACGGTGATCCGCGCTGGAGGCGGCGTGATCTACGGAGCAGCGGTGAATTCGATTGTCGGCACCGCGGCGTCCCTGGGATTCTCGACAAACTTCGCAATCAACGCGACGCAGCCCGGCTTTAATTCCGCCTTGCGCCTGCGCGACGGTTTTCCTTCGTTGACTCGCCCAACCGTGGACCAATTGGGAGCGGGCTTCGGCGCAGTGGCGGCGGGGCGCGCCCCGAATACGGCTGTCACGTTTTTTGAACGAAGCCGCCCCACACCGGTTTCCTTCCAATCCAATTTCAGCATCCAACAGGAACTGGCAAAGGCGTTTCTAGTTGAAGGCGGCTACATCGGAAACTTGAGCCACCATTTGACGGCGCCGGACATGTCGATCAATCAGGTTCCCTTTGAAAAACTGGGACCGGGCGACGCGCAAAGTAAGCGGCCGTTCCCGCAGTTCAGTAACGTTTCCGTGATCAATCCTCCTTTGGGGAACTCAGCCTATCACGCCGGGTTCGTGAAAGTTGAGCGCCGCTTTCACTCCGGTTTGTCACTTCTGTCCCACTACACTTTTTCCAAGTTCTTGGACGATGTAGAGTCTTTTTCCGAGATTGGAGACGCGGGCAGCTACATGGACTTCTACAACCGCAAGCTGGATCGAGGGTTGTCGGGCAGCGACGTGCGTCATCGCGCGGTTGTGAGTCTCGTTTATGCCTTGCCGCGATGGAAAGCGCACCGCTACATCGACCGCATCGCCGGAGGATGGAAGACTGGTGTGATTGCCACCTACCAGGCGGGATCCCCATTCAGCGTTTTCAACTCGGTGAATGCGACGAATGCGTTCACGCCCGGAGCCGTGCGGCCGGATCTAACGGGCGATCCGTATCTATCGGGGTCGGCCAGGAAACTGTCCCAGTGGTTCAACACGGACGCATTCAAGGCTCCTGCCCCGTATAGGTTCGGCACCGCCGGCCGGTCTATCCTCACCGGCCCAGCAACAACGAACGTGGATACTTCGCTGATCAAGTCGTTTCCGATTCATGAAGCCCTGCGCTTCGAGATCCGGGCGGAATTCTTTAATCTGTTCAATCACGCCAACTTTAATTTGCCGGGGCACTCGCTGGGCGCCCCGGGCTTTGGCGTGATCAATAGCGCTAAGGCGGGGCGCGCGGGACAATTTGCTTTGCGGCTGGAGTTTTAGGAAGACCCAATGGGATACCAAATTGTGGCGGGCTCGGGAATTCGGGCAAACCAATGGCTGCTTGCATGCTTCAACTTCAACAATGGCCCGGTTCTCTAAGGAAATCTACATCGCACTGCTCTCGTTGCTGGGGCTATTCACCCACATAGTCTTCCGTTTTATAGATCCTGCCCATGCGTATTGGCCACTACTCGCAGTTCTCATCGCCGGAGGTTCACCGCTTCTATTCGACCTCCTCCGTAACATTTTCGCCGGAGACATCGGCTCAGACCTGTTGGCAGGCATCTCCATCGTAGTATCATTGCTCCTCGGAGAGTACCTTGCCGGAGCCATCATCGTTCTCATGCTGGCCGGCGGCACAGGCCTCGAACAGTACGCTTCCCGCCGGGCCTCTAGCGTCCTCGCCGCACTTGCCAAGCGGATGCCGCGCGTCGCCCATCGCATCGTTGGAGTCCGAATTACTGACGTCAACCTGGAGGAACTCAAGCTCGAAGACAAAGTATCGGTCTTCCCCCATGAAATTTGTCCGGTCGATGGCGCAGTGGAGGAAGGCAACGGCTCCATGGACGAATCCTACCTTACCGGCGAACCATTTCAAATCTCCAAAGGGCCTGGGGCTAATGTGCTTTCCGGGGCAATTAATGGCGAAACGGCGCTGCGAATCAAGGTGACAAGCTTGCCGGTCGACTCCCGTTATTCAAAGATCATGCGCGTCATGCGTGAGGCCGAACAGAACCGCCCACGTCTGCGCCGGTTGGCCGACCGGCTCGGCGCGTGGTATTCGCTGGTTGCCATCGCCGTGGCTTGCGCCGGGTGGGCTGTATCATCCGACCCGAAGCGATTCCTGGCCGTACTTGTCATCGCTACACCCTGCCCCCTGCTGCTGGCAATTCCCATCACCATCATGGGCGCAATCTCTGCCGCCGCGCAGCGCTCCATCATCATTAAGAATCCGGGCATGCTCGAAATGATCGATACCTGCCGCACCGTCATCTTCGATAAAACCGGCACGCTCACTTACGGAAAACCTTCATTAACCGATATAAAATGCGCCCCGCCGTTGACGGAAAATGAAGCGATTCAATTGGCCGCCAGCATGGAGCAATACTCAAAGCACCCCTTGGCCGCCAGCCTTCTCGCCGCGGCGCAAGAACGGGGCATCGTGCTGCACCCGGCCGAATCCATCAGCGAACGGCCTGGCGAAGGGCTCACCGGTATGGTGCAATCCTCAAAGCTGGCGATCCTCAGCCGTAAGCAGGCAATTGCGAGTGGCGTTCCAGTCGATGCTTTGCCGGCGCAAATTCCCGGCATGGAGTGCATTCTGCTTCGCAATGGCTCCTACGCCGCCGCATTCCGATTTCAGGACGCCCCTCGCCACAATAGCCATTCATTCATCAAGCATCTTGGTCCGCGCCACCAAATCGACCGGATGATGCTTCTATCGGGCGACCGTGAAGCGGAAGTCAGATATCTTGCCGGTCAAGTGGGCATCAACGAGGTGTTCTTCAGCAAGAGCCCGGAAGAAAAACTTGCCATCGTTCGCCAAGAGACCAAGCGGGCAAACGTGATCTTTCTTGGCAATGGAGTCAACGATGCCCCGTCGATGCAAGCCGCTACCGTGGGCATCGCCTTTGGGCCCAACTGCGACATAACGGCCGAAGCCGCCGACGCGGTGGTGTTGGTTGCCTCCCTTGAAAAAGTGGACGAGTTGATTCACATCGGCCGCCGCATGCGGCGCATTGCACTTGAGAGCGCTGTTGGGGGCATGGCGCTCAGCGCCATCGGAATGTTGCTTGCCGCCACAGGCCATCTTACGCCCGTGGCTGGGGCGATCACTCAAGAACTAATTGATGCCGCCGCTGTTCTAAACGCCCTTCGCATGACCCTGCCGATCAAAGAGATCCATGATTTCTAAACAATGCTTGACGGAATAATATTATCCGGGTAATATTGTTCCATGGAAGAAACCAGAACATTCACCGCCTTTGTTGGCGGCACACGGATCGCCTCCGGAACCCTCGAAGAATTGCTGCCACCCGTAAAGGTCCAGTTCGATAAACCCGATTGCCCCCTGATCCTGATTTTCGACAATGCGAATGGCAAGCAGGTGGACTTTGAGTTGCGCGGATTCCTACAGGATGTTCTTGCAGGCGCGATTCCCGCTAAACCAAAGACTGGCCCGGGCCGTCCGAAGCTTGGCGTCGTGGCTCGGGAAATTTCGTTATTGCCGCGTCATTGGGCATGGTTGGAACAACACCCGAGCGGGGCATCGGCGGCTATTCGCCGGCTGATTGATGAGGCTAGGAAACAGGAACCTTCGCGGGAGCGAACCCGGCGCGCCAAAGAGTCAGCGGGCCGCGTTCTAACCGCATTAGCGGGAGACCGTCCCGGTTATGAGGAGGCAACACGCGCTTTGTACGCGGACAATTCGAAACGATTCCACCAGGAAATAAAATCCTGGCCCAACGATGTTCGCGCTTACGCCACATTGCTTGCTAAGGACGCTTTTTCCCCGGCGTAGCTTCGGGGATGTCCCACTTGGCGGTAACCGATCCGCTCAGCGTAGAGGTTGCGTCGCGCACCACAATCCGTATAAATTCGGCTTTGGGGCTAAGAGCGATTTGCTTGTTGTAAATCAGCCCTCCGCGGCGCATTTTGTCGTAAGTCTCTTTGAGCAAATTCAGGTCAACCACATCTTGGATGGAAGCAAAATCGGCTCCGGACTTGTCGCGCTGCAACCATAGGATATCGACGCGGCCTTTGTAGCGGTCCTTGCCATCTTTATCTTTTTCCACTTCTAAGTTCACGCCATTGGGGTCCACAACAAGCTGAACAAAAAGATTGCTGTCGTCCTTCTTGGTCACTTTGGCGACAATACCCAATGCGGTAGCCTCAAGCGGGCTGTGCGCGGCATAGGCCAACTGCCTCTCCCTGGAGCGCTCATTGTCCTCGGGCTTTGACGCAACCCATCCCTTGCGATTCCGCACCGACATGCCCGGCCGGTTGACTTTGACTTTCAAATCGTGAAACTGCCCGTCTGATTTATCGCCGGTTGGATAGAATGCCAGCGTATAGGTAACCTCAGTTTCTTCCATTACCTGGCGAATGGCGGTATCGATGTCGTTGCGATTATAGAATGCCCGGCCGCCGGTGCGCGATGCGAACTCCTGCATAGTGCCGATGTTTTCGTGGGCATTAGTGTCGATCGTCAATCCGCGCGCATCCACCGGATATACGGCGATATTTGCGTTGTTCAGCACCTTCATTGTCTTATCCACTTCGTCGGTGAAAGTACGTTGATCGCGGATTGGCCCAGGTCCCATTCCCGGTTGCGGCGGGCGAACGCTTGGGGTTCCGCGTTGGCTGGCGGAAGTAAATACTTGAGGGGATTTAAGCTGGTCAAAACCAACGGTCAGCGGAAATCCGCCGGAGACCCATATCAAGTTCTTCCTGCCCGGCGAGCCCGCTAAATAATTTCCCACGGATTCCATTGCGGCAAGCGAATCGATGATTCTGCGCGACTGGCGCATGTCTTGCTCCATCTCATTCCCGCCGCCGCCAAAAATATCATTTAATCCAAGGTCCACCGTTTCCGTATCGCCGCCAACACCGCCCACTTCATCGCGGCCATGCCATTTCTTAACGGCCTTCAGCAAGCTTTCGCGGTCGTCGGTGAAACTGTGTAGCACTCTCAACTGTCTGCCAAGGATCATCAGCGCCACGCGGTCTTCGGGCTTAATTTGTTCCAGGAACTTGATGATATGCTGCCGCGCAACCGATTGATCGCCCCATTGCGTGTTAAGCGAATCAATCAAAATCACGGTCAGATTGGGCGTGCTACCGCCAGCGTTGGTTAGGTTGGTGTAAAAGCCGGGCTGTAGCTTAGGCATCGGCTTGCCAGTCCTTTTCTGCTCCATGGAAAACGCGGAGATTGTCTGTGGCTTGCCCTTATCGAGTAGAGTAAAGTCTTCCTTCTTAAGATCCAGAACGGGTTTGCTCTTTTTATCGAGGACGACCACATTAACCTGGATAAGGCGAGTAGTGGTCCGGAAAATGGTTTCCTGAGAAGAAGCGGTTGCAATGGCGAGTATAAGAGTGCTGAAAAGAATTCGTATGCGCACACCTGTAGTTTGAGGCCATTTGCGCTTGGTTGCAACCCAGGGGCGCGCTTCGGGTGTACGGCGCAAGAGTGATTTAAATCAGAAAGGGCCGAATAGGGTTTAAAATCGATGTCAGATACGGGAGCTTATTCAATGGCAGACCCAACCGTGTCGAACTAGTTGTTCAACTACGGTATCAATAGTAAGCGTCATACCATTAATTTAACGTGGCCGCTCTACAGCTTCAGCAGCGTCCGCAACCTCTTCGTCTGCACCCTGCTCACCGGCACTTCCGTCTGCTTCTTATCATCCATCTTCAACTGAAACGTGCTCTTAAACCACGGAATCACTTCTCGAATCTTATTAATGTTCACCAGCCACGAACGATGCACGCGCCAGAACTGATCCGGATCCAGGTTCGATTGCAACTCCTCCATGGTGTCGTAGTTCGTTTCGCCTTCAATGCTTGATGCCACCACGGAAATCACGCCATCGTCGATCGTCGCGAAAACAATTTCCTGCGAATCCACAATGTAATGCCGGCCTTCCTTGCGCACCAAAATTTTAGCATTCACCGGCGTCGCGCTTCTTGGTGAGCTTGAAGCCGGATGCGCCGCTTCGGCGGCTTTCGTGCGCTCAGCTACAATTCGCCGCGCCCGCTCAATTGTCTCCGCCAGTCGCGCCTTCTCCACGGGTTTCAGAATGTAATCGGTGGCCTCCAGGCGAAAAGCCTCCACCGCGTAATTTTCATACGCCGTGGCCATCACAAAATAAGGAAGAGGGATTTTCTTCTCCCGAAGATTTCGAATGACGCCGATGCCGTCAAGGCCAGGCATTTCCACATCCAGGAAAACCAGGTCCGGTTCGGTGTTCTCGATAAGCCGCGCGGCCTCAATGCCGTTGCTTGCCGTGGCGATGACTTCAATATCGGGAAAGTCCTTTAAAAGGAAAGACAGTTCGTCGCGCGCCAGTTGCTCATCATCGACAACGATTGTCGAAATCGTCGAAATTGTCGCGCGAACTTGCATGACAGTGATAGTATAACATTGAGGCCGTTTTTTACTTGCATTGCCGCCATACGAGGAATTTCTTCGATTTTGCCCCAAGTTTCAAATGTGCAAATTGCGCCAGTCAAAGGAAAAATCGGAATCGTGATAGCGGCACTCGGCAGCCGAAGCACACCAGTTTTGACCGATGCTGGAACCAGCGCCAATGCCGTGAGAGACGGATTCTCATGCCGGCGATTGATTGTTTGAAATTGATTGCTTGAATAGGACACTTTTTTCGTAAATGAAAGTATTGGTTATCGGCGGCACCCTCTTCATCGGACGAAATCTGGTTCAGGAATTACTGAAAGCCGGACACGACGTGACCGTGCTTCATCGCAAACCCGAACACGAGTTTGGCAAGAAGGTTCATAATCTACAGGCGGACCGCAACGATCCGAATCAGATGAAAGCCGCTCTGGCAGGCAAAGGCTTCGAGGTTGTTTTCGACAATGTCTACGATTGGGAGCGCGGAACGACGGCGGCCCAAGTGGAGAGTTCTGCCCGCGCGGCGATGGGCGATTCGCTCAAACGTTATATTTTCATCTCAAGCGTGGCCGCTTATTCCGACGGCTTGAATCATTATGAAGGCGATGCGCTGGCCGACGACAATCATCCCGACTCTTACATGCGTAACAAAGCGATGAGTGAGCGCATGCTTTTCCGGCTGCATCAACGTCACAATTTTCCCGCTGTAACGCTGAGGCCCCCTTATATTTACGGTCCGGGAAATCCCTTCTATCGCGAAGCGTTTTTTTGGGACCGAATCCGCGATGGCCGCCCAGTCATTGTGCCCAGTGATGGCCGCCGGTTAATGCAATTTGTGTTCGTGAAAGATTTGGTACAGGCCTGTTTGCGCGCCATGGAAGAACCAGCCGCTATCGGGCACGCCTTTAACATCGCCAGTCCTAAACCACAAACGCAGAACGATATGGTGCAGGCCCTGGCCGACGTGGCGGGCAAGAAAGTGGAGATCATCCGCATTCCTCGCGAAAGAATTTTACGCGCCGGCGGTCATCCCATGGGCCCGCAACTTTACTTCGGCATGTATTTCGACATGCCGCCCATTACGATGCTTGTTACCAAAGCCCAGCGCGTGCTGAAGTTCAAGCCAACCGACTTTGCCACGGGAATGAAAGAAACCTACAAGTGGTACAAAGCCAATAGCCCCTTCCCAACCCCGAATTACGCGTTTGAAGACGCGCTTTTGGCCCGGCTGGCGGCGCCTCCGGTCACCCGGCCCGCCCACGCATAAGGTATGAAACACGGACGAGCCGCTTTTGCGTTCGTCTTCGTCACGGTCCTTTTGGATATGCTTGCGCTGGGTATTACCGTCCCCGTCCTTCCCAAACTTATCATTCAATTTGAACATGGAAACATCGCGGATGCGGCCAGCGCCACCGGCTTGTTTGCATTCGTCTGGGCCGCCATGCAATTCGTATTTTCGCCGGTAATTGGAGTGTTGTCCGATCACTATGGACGCCGCCCTGTGATCTTGCTATCGAATCTGGGCTTGGGGTTGGATTATATTTTAATGGCCTTGGCTCCTTCGCTATGGTGGCTATTCCTGGGGCGCGCCATATCCGGAATCACCGCCTCCAGCTTCCCCACCGCCAGTGCCTATGTCGCCGACGTTACACCCCCTGAAGAGCGCGCCGCCAAGTTCGGATTGTTGGGCGCATCGTTCGGTATAGGGTTCATTTTAGGACCGGCGCTCGGCGGGCTTCTTGGCGGCATGGACCTGCGCTACCCATTTTGGGCGGCCGCCTCGCTCAGCATCGCAAATTTCGTTTACGGCTTTTTCATTCTGCCCGAATCGTTGCCGCTCGATAAACGCGCGCCTTTCAACTTTGCCAACGCCAATCCGCTTGGTTCGCTGAAACTGCTTCGATCACACCCGCAACTCAGCGGCCTTGCCGCGGCGAAGTTTCTGCATTCGAACGCGCATCAGGCGTTGCCGGTTATGTTCGTGCTCTATACCACCTACCGCTACCATTGGAGCGAACAACTCACGGGCATGACGCTTGCCTTGATCGGCGTCGTTTCCACCTTGGTATCGGCGGTGCTTATTCGCAAAACGATTCAACGCTTCGGGGAAGTGCGGACACTTTACCTTGGCACAATATTCGGAATTGCAGGTTTCGTCCTCTACGCCGCGGCTCCGAATACCCCGATCTTTTTGGCCGGTTGCCCCTTAATATCCTTATGGGGATTATCCAACCCATGCATCCAATCGTTGATGAGCAAACGCGTCAGCGCGTCGGAACAAGGCCAATTGCAAGGCGCGTTAAATAGTCTGTTTGGCATCGCCGGCATGATATCTCCCCTGGTGTTTACTGCTGTCTTTGCCTGGGCTGTAGCTCCGGAACGAGCCGTGAAGTTTCCCGGCGTGGCTTATTGGATGCCCGCGGCATTACTGGTGGCAACGCTATGGATTGTGTGGAGCGTCACCCGTGGCGCCGTCTCATCTCAAGCCGCTATCATTGAAAAATGATTCTATTCCGGGCTATGCTTGCAGCCTTTCTATTTGCCTGCGCGGCGTTCGCCCAAGACAACGGCTCCTACAAGCAAGGTCATTCACACTTGGGCGCCGCCTTCGATGAAGGCCCCCGCCAGAAACCCTGGATTATGGAAGGCATCGGTCAAGTGCACTTCCCGATTACAACCAAGAATCCCGAAGTGCAAAAATGGTTTGACCAAGGCGTAGCGCTACTGCATTCCTTCTGGTATTACGAAGCCGAGCGCTCCTTCCGCTGGTGCCTCAAACTGGAACCGGAAAACGCAATGGCCTATTGGGGGCTCGCACTTTCCGCCATGAATCCGGAGCGCGCCTCTGACTTTGTTACGGAAGCCGTGAAACGCAAGGCCACCGTCACCGAACGGGAGCGCCTTTACATTGAATGGCTGGCGGCGGGGCGGCTCGATCCGTTTCAGGACAAGCCAGAAGACAACGAAAGGGGCGACGGGAATGCTCGCAAGGCGCTCGAAACGCTTTGCATTAAGTACCCAGACGATTTGGAAGCAAAAGCTTTCCTCGCCCTATCCAGCATGGGTTCCAATCGTTACGGCGCCGAGTTGATGATTCGCGAAGTGCTGGCCAAACAGCCTAACCATCCCGGCGCGCATCACTATCGCATCCATAACTGGGACTGTCACGAACCTGAGCAAGCTTTATTCAGCGCCGGACGTTACGGCAAGCTCGTTCCTGGCATCGGCCATGCATTGCACATGCCGGGGCACATCTACAGTATCGTGGGCATGTGGAATGAAGCGGCCATCGCCATGGACGCCGCCACGCGGACGGAAAAGCAATATATGCGCGATAGCTTGACCTTTCCGTTCAACAACTGGAACTACGCGCACAACCGCTACTATCTTTCTTACATTCAGGAGCAGTTAGGGATGCCCTCGGCCGCCATTGCCGGCGCCCGGCAATTGATCGACGCGCCGAAAGATCCCAAGGACAACACAGACAATTGGCGCGGCACCCGGTCATTTGGGTTGGCCGCCTTGGCTCGCGCCCTGTTGCGGTTCGACCGGTTTGAGGAACTCGCCGATGGCAAGACAGTGCCTTGGCGGGAGAAGGTGTTCTACGACAAGGTGAGCAAAACCTACTTTGAGGCCCGGGCAAATTTCGCCTTGGGCAAAACCGATTGGGCCGTGAAATCGATTTCCGCCCATACCGCGCTGAAGACTGAACTTGAAAAGAATAAAGAAGTGGAACAGATCTGGCAGATTCAGTCGCAGGAATTGAAAGCGAGGCTGGCGCTCGCGCGTGGCGACACATTGAAAGGCCTCGCATTAATGGGCGAAGCCGCGGAGCGCGAGTTCAAATTACAATTGCGGTATGCCGATCCCCCGGCTTATCCCGAAGCTTTATACAACAGCCTTGGCGAAATGTATCTGGAAGCAAAGAGCCCGGCGCTGGCGGTGAAAGCTTTTGAGAAGGCGCTTGAGCTTACTAAGATGGACTTGTTCGCATTGTCCGGATTGGTGCGCGCACATCACGCCTTGAACCATGACGGCGAAGCAAGAAAGTACGCCGCTATGCTTGCCTACGCTACTCTAGGCGCTGAACCAAACTTGCGCCCAGTACGATTAGCTGCGGAAACGGGCATTACAGGCGAGCCCCGCGATGGCGCTCCGGAGAAACAGCGCGACTACGGTAAGATGCCACTCAATCAATATGGCCCTTCCGTTTGGGAACCGTATGCGGCCCCGGCGTTGGATGTCCGCGACGCATCGGGCAAGCCCGTGAATTTGACAAACTTCAGCGGCAAGAACGTGGTGTTGGTGTTTTATCTTGGGCAAGAATGCCCGCACTGTATGTTGCAACTGCATAAGCTAGGCAAGATGGCCGACGATTGGAAGAAGTTGGACACGGTGCTGCTTGCCGTCAGCAGCCAGACGCCGGAGAAGAACAAGGAAACATTGAAGGCTCTTGGCGCTCTGCCCTGGCAACTTCTCTCCGATCACGAACATACTGTGGCCCGGCGCTGGCATTCCTACGATGATTTCGAGGAGCTGGAGTTGCACTCAACCGTGCTGATCGACAAAA
>JAYVXT010000712.1:0-3775 GCA_043785065.1 Bryobacterales bacterium
GCATGCGGCGACGAAGATCGCGGCCTGATGTACTTCGCCGGTGATTGGATCGTGGATGGGGATGGTTGCGCCGGCATAATCCACAAACACTTTTTCACCAGGCTTGTGTGGCTGGCGCAGCGTCAGGTTTCGCGCAACCGACCATTCGCGGTAGAGCTCGCAAAAGCGACTGTACTTGTAGCCGTTGGGATGCTCTTTGATGTATTCATCCCACAGCAACTGCAAGGTGAGGTTCTTTTCGGTTTCCAGCTGCTTATGAACGGCGGCGAAGTCCGGCGCGGTATGAATGCGGCGGTTGGGCGGTGTCTGGCGTTGTTCGCCGAACAGTAGCGCGTCCAGTTGCTGGTCGCTGAGATCCTCCGGCAATGGCCAACTTAAGTTGGCGGCATTGGCCTGTTTCAGGTACTTGTGAACGGTGCTTTGTACGATTGAGCAGGCGCTGGCGATCTGGCTTTGCGCCAATCCCTTTGCCGCTAGTCTGAGTACCTCACGGGTCTTGCGAATGGAGAGCCTCTTTTCTGGCACGGGTTCCTCCCTGTTTCAGGGATCGTCCGTGCGGAGTCTATCCAGCGCCGTGTTGACTTAGTACTGTGTCATTCCGAACTGATGAAAATAATCGATTCCGGGGTTGAGGCGACATTTCAATCGTCTTCAGCCCGGAATCGATTATTTCGTTCAGCTCGGAACGATTATTTTCTTCACCTCGGAATGGTTATTTTCTTGGCTCGGAATCCGCACCCGGCGCTTCTTGGGTTCGCAAGGCCGCAATTCAGCGGTTGAGTAAGAAAAACTTCCGTGGCTATTGGCATCTTTGTCCGGATTTCGTGGCGGAGTTGAAATCGGAATCTGACCGTTTACCGGCTCTTCGCAAGAAGATGCGGGAGTGGATTTCGAGCGGCGCGGAATTAGGGTGGTTAATTGATCCCGAGGCGCAGTCGGTGGAGATTTACAGGCCTGGATCGGAACCCCAGTTGCTCAGCAAGATCGACGCGGTAAAGAGCCAGGGTCCAGTGGTAGGCTTCGTGCTGGAACTTTTGCCGGTTTGGGATCCGCTTCGATAGCGATTATTGGCTGTCGAGTTCCGCAGGCTACCGAGTTCCAATCAGTTCTGTCGTCACGACCTATTAAAGAATCTTATAAGTTATTGTTCAAACGTGACTTGTACCAAATTTCCTCACCTCGCCACCCCCGGAAATTTGGACCCACCCCGTCATACTGGAAGTACCTATGGAAGCGAAGTTCTTCTGTAACCCCAGCGCAGTCGCGCTCGTGTTCATTCCCAATCACCCGGCACGCACCACGCTTACCGTGTTGCCCGGCAACTACAACTTCGTCTCCTGGATTACTTGGCGATGCTACAAAAAGCACGGATTCTTCGCCACCAGCGCTCTGGTCAACACGGTGCTCCGACTCAGAGGCAATACCGGAATTGGAAAGTGACCCTTTAAGTTACGAAAATCGTTCCGAAAACCGGAAACATCAGATCCCAAAGGAGTTAGCGGCGTGAATCGGCGGCTAATTATGAAGCGCCAATAATCAGGTAAACTTCTCTACCTCGAATGCATCCTCATTTCGTCTGCGCTACACTGACTATGCACCCATCATGGATGAAATAAGGTTCGCACGCGTCGCCGAAGCCATTCGAGAGGAAGTTTCCGAGCTCATCAGCTACGAAATGACCGACCCCCGCGTGGCCGACGTTCAAGTTACCGAGGTCCTGGTTAGTCCCGACCTCCGCAAAGCTCGCATCCGTCTTAATATGCTCGACCCCGCAGCCGAAGCCGGCGCCCTAGCCGCTTTAGACGGCGCTAAAGGCTACTTGCGAAAACAACTTGCTCTAAACCTGCAGCTGCGCGCCGTCCCTGACCTGAGCTTCGAGTCGGATAAAGAGGTCGCCTCACCCAAGGTTGCCAGCCTATTAAAGAGGATCCGGAAAGGCCGCCCCCGCCCTGATACCGAAAACGCCGAGCCCGAAAAGGCGGAGTCGTAGCCGATCTCCGGCGGGGGTACCGACCCTCAAATGGGTCTACCGCCACCACCCTCAAAATTTTCAAGTCCCATGAAACACATTGTGGTAAGTTTGTTGTTAGCTCCTCTACTGGCCATCGCTCAAGAGCCGTATCGCTATGAATCCAGTGTGGATGCGATGGGCACAACCTATACAGTGGCGGCCTACCATCCGCAAAAGGATCAGTTGCAAGCGGCGGTTGAGGCATCTTTAGAAGAGGCCCAGCGCCTGGATCGCATGCTCTCCAACTACCGTGCGGATAGCGAATGGAGTCAGGTCAATCGTTTCGCGGCTCAGCGGGAAGTTCAAGTCAGCCAGGAATTATTTAATCTGCTGACCGCCTGTGTGGACTACAGCAGTAGAAGTGAGGGTAGTTTCGACATCAGCGTCGGCCCTCTGATGCGGGTTTGGGGATTTTATAAGGGTACGGGAAGACTGCCCCACAAAGCCGAAGTCCGGACGGTACTAAATAAGGTTGGGTACAAGAACATTGTGCTTGATCGTAGCCGACGGACAGTGCGGTTTTTGAAAGAGGGAGTGGAGATCGACCCGGGCGGCATCGGCAAAGGTTACGCGGTGGACAAGATGGTGGAGATTTTGAAGCAAGAAGGTATCAATTCGGCGTTGATTACAGCTGGCGGATCCAGCATTTACGCTATTGGTGCGCCTCCCGGCAAACCAGGGTGGGAGGTGGTCATCCGCCATCCGAAAGACCGCAATACCGCAGTGGCCAAGCTCGCACTCAAAGACCAGTCGATGTCGACCTCTGGCAATTACGAAAAATTTTTCCGCGTGGGACGGCGTATTTACAGCCATATCATGGATCCCCGCACGGGCTTCCCCGCCCAAGGCATGTATTCTGTTTCCGTGGTTACGCCGCGGTGTATCGACAGTGAAGCCTGGGCCAAACCGTATTACATTCTCGGTCGCCGCTGGGCAGCCGAACACAAACCGGAAGACCATCGTGTCTTTCTTTGTGAAGATAAAGGAGAAGCAGTATGCGCGTGGCTCCAATGAGCAGCCGCTTTCTCGATGCTTGCCGCCGCCGGCCGACGGATGTCCGTCCAGTCTGGTTCATGCGGCAAGCCGGCCGGTACCTAAAACCTTACCGGGAAATTCGAGCAAAGAACTCCATTTTGGAAATTTGCAAGCGGCCCGATCTGGCCGCCGAAGTAACCCTGCAGCCGATCGAAATTCTGGACGTGGACGCGGCCATCATTTTTGCCGACCTGTTGCTGCCCGTCGAACCAATGGGTTTGAAGCTGGAGTTCCGCGCCGGAGAAGGTCCGCACATCGACAATCCCGTGCGGACAACCAACGACGTGGATTCGCTTTCCATCTCCAATACGGATGATCTTGGCTACGTAGGCGAATCGATCAAGCTAGTGACGCAGGCCCTCGCCGGTAAAGTTCCCGTCATCGGTTTCGTAGGCGCTCCGTTCACCTTGGCCAGTTACATGATCGAAGGCGGCCCGTCGAAAACGTTCCTGAAAACCAAACAAATGATGTACAGGGATGAAACCTTGTGGCGCCGTTTGATGGGCAAGATTGTCGACGTGCTGGGTCCTTTCGCGCTGATGCAAGTGGCCAGCGGCGCGCGGGCCATTCAAGTGTTCGATAGCTGGGTGGGAGCGCTTGGACCGGACGATTATGTCCGCTATGTGGCTCCATATTCCAGAGCTCTCATAGAACGGGTTCGTTCCATGGGCGTTCCGGTGATCCACTTCGGAACCGGCGCGGCGGGCTTCTTCAAGGAACTGCATGCGG
>JAYVXT010000713.1:0-3775 GCA_043785065.1 Bryobacterales bacterium
GTTGGCGCTAATCTGCCCAACCTGCACTTGCCCCGGCACAGCATTCTTCGTCACCGGGCTCCATCCACTCTCGTGGAGCGGTGGCACGATATATACGGCTGCCAGGCTAACGTCATTCACAGTCACTTCACCTTTTGCAGCTCCCGTTCCCGCGGGCATGTCGATAGGACCATAGACATTCAGCACTTCCACGCTTTCGGGTAGCTTCCCGTTACGGCGTCGCTCCACCAAAGCGTCCGCCACCACCTGAAACGTCTGAGCCAGGGAAAGGTAATGGTCGTCCACTTTCACGTATTTCGGCACAAACGTGCTCTCTCCCCACGATTTGTCTAAATCCGCCAATACATGACGCAAGCTCGCACTTTTTACGCGGTATCCCGCGCACGGCGAAGTCATTTTCAGCAAGTCCCCACTCGCGACCACTCTTGAATTCTGGTTCTTTGGGAGGAATTCCCCCAATAAATAACCGACCGCGTCTCGCTGCTTTGCAAAAAATGCCGAAACCTCGGCTTCTTTCGCAAACGCATCGGCCGGAAGCTTCGGCGCTTGCGGATGCTTGGCTGCGTAATTCCGCGGTGGATAAATCAGATAGTTCCGGTAAGCAGGCTGCAAATAACCCTTCTCGCTTCCGATCTGGATTTGCACCACGCGAATCTTGGACCGGTCCAGTTTTTCCAGATACTCCTTTACTTCTTTGGCGCCCTCGGCAGCGTCCAGCACTTTGCTGGGTTTATCGCTGCGTTCTGAGATTCGCAGCCGGTTTTCCTGCCAATAAATATCTGGCGAAGTATCCGCGGAGGCCGTTAGATTCTTGCTGAAAACGGGAATCCAATCATCGTAATAGAAATCCAAATCCGGCACATCCTCAAGAACTCCGGACAGCGTCGCATCCCGGTTCAAAAGACGCAGTTGCTGCACAACTTCGGCATCACTCCCTAAGTCCGGCTGGGGTCCAAAGGCGATATCTTTTAGTTGAACCCCAACGCCCCAGATACTCGCTACCTCGCCAAAAACTTGTTGCGTTCTCTTTAGTCCGCCGTCGGCCTCGGCAATGAACTTTCCGCTTACCGGGTCCCGCCCGTCCGTCAAAATGTGCGCAGCCACGGCCTGCCGGGCGAGGTGGCCTTCCATCGCTGTGTGCACGCTCCGGTAATCAATTAGTGGTTCGTCCGCCGGACGCGGCTCGTTCGCTCCGTCATAGCCAATCTCAATCAGCCCTTTCTTAGCGGCGGCCAGCAGCAGATCCCGCACGCCGCTCTGAGCATTTCTTTGCAGCAAAACTTCGCTGACTGCGCCGTTCAGGTAAATTGTCGCTTTAACGTTGTCCGAAGGATATTGCGCTTTCAGCGCTTCAAGAAGTTGCAACGTCCGCTTGATGCGATTCTCCGTCATCTCAATGTTAATCGCGTCATCGGCGCTCATGCGTAAAAAAACCAGAACGGGCATGCCGGCAGCATGTGTCTCGGCAACCGAAACTGGCTGTGCAGCCACCCGCGTAGACCACGTGGAAAGCAGTAGAAACAGTAGAATCAACGGCTTCATCTTCGGGGCCTCCGCCTCACCTTTTTTTTCCTGAATAGTCTCAATTTTGTTTTGTCATTCTAGCGTTTCGCGTTGTTAAAAAAAACTCCAAAAGTAGGTCAAAAGGCATTTGTGAAATCGTCTCTTATGCAAATTCCCGTAAATCAGAAAATAGCATGGCCAAAAAAAATGCTGCCCTCCAGTCGGCTCCGCGCTGGAGCTCCTGGAGGGCAGCAGGAAAATAACATTAACGACCGATCAGATCATGTTTAACGTGCCGTCGCTGGGATCGTAACCTTGGCCTGATTGGACTGGCAAAGTGCCCCGCCAGCGTTATTGAGCGGTTGCAGCACGTAGAAGTAAGTGTGCCCGTTGATCAACCCCGTTCTGTCGGAGTAGGTCGGTAGAGTGCTGCTTCCTACCTTCGTATACGGCCCGCCATCCGCAGTCCCGCGTAACACGTCGTAAGAGGCCGCCCCTGATATACCCGTCCACGTTAGATCGATTCTCGCGGGCGCGGTACCAGACGGCGTTCCCTTGCCATTTAGGTTAGTGACGCAAGCCACGAACACGGTTTTCCGCAGCATAATGATGGACCATCCGGTCTCAAACGGATTCTGGGCCGGGGTATAGTAGTGCCCGTACCAGTAGCCATTTTCCGGGCTGGTCGGGTTTGGTGAACCCACTGATCCGCCATCTCCGCTAAAGATACCTTGGCGTTTTACAAGCGTCTGTGCGACACCGTCGCACGCATTTGCTCCCCCGCTTTCCGGCCCCACTGCGTTGTACCAATCGATTGGATTTGTACCCGAGGGCCGATCTTCCAGGAAGGTAATCGGCGTTAGAACGCCACCCGGATTATGCAGCAGCATGGATTTAGTAAAGGAGAACAGTCCATAGGTGTATTCGCGAGGTGCAACTGCCGCTCCGCCCGCCGTGGCATTACAGAAATTGTCACGGTAGAAAGTCTCGGCCATGTCCCAGCGATTGTCGCCGCGCCCCAGCTTGTCCATGGATAACTGCACCATTCCAGATGGGGTTACGGCCCACGGGCCCCAAATCTCAGCGCACGGGCCGTAATACCCGAACGCCCCTACGTATGGAGGAGTAGAACATTGGTCAGCGGTATCCCAAACGGCGTTCGCATCCGTAATTATACCTGGAGTAGGAATTCCAAAACCGCGGCTTGCGCCGATGTTACCGATAGCTGCCCACTGAGAAACAGAATTGTCGTTATAGTTCGCGTTAAGACAGTTGTATCCCCACGCGCCGCCAACCGTTACTCCGTCGGTAGAGTTAGTTGTGTTCTGGCAGTAGTTATACCCGTCAGACATGTCCTGAACAACGTTCTTGTACGTCTGCCCATTAATTCCCGGCAGCCCCCCGGCAGCTACGCCGGTATGAGTTACCGCGCCCGGTGTCCCGCTGGCAACGATAGCGTCAATGATCGCCCCACCCTGATACATGGGATTACCGGTCGCTTGGACAAATACCGCCTGGCCGTTGCTATTTCCATCAAAAGTATACGAGCACGGCGTTGTTCCACCATTCGGACAAGAGGGCGGCAGATTGTAGCTATATGTTTTCGAGGCTACCGCCGCATTTCCGAGCAACATAATCATACGAGCCAAAGCAAAATTCACATCTTCCGTGTAAGGGTCGCTGGCCGGGCCACTTTCCAAGTGTTTATTTACCTCGAACGCCTGGGTGTTCGAGCCATTGATCGACTCATAGTAATAGCATGCTAACGTAGCAGCCACGCAACTAAACGTGCTCTGATCCCAGCCGCCATACTTGCCGCTCGGTCCGTATACGCCACCCACACCGCAGCTCGCGTTTGGGGTGCCGTTAAAATTGCCGTTATTACAGCGCCACTCGCCCTGGTGCAAATACCACAAGCCCGAATCGATCGCGACGTCAGTACGCGAAGCCAAATTATTCGCTTGCTGAATTACGTAATATTTTCCAGTGCTCTTGGCACTGGTCATCGTGTCGGTGACCGTCACAACGGCCGTCCAGTTAGTACCGCCAGCCGCTGCGAAGGGATACTGATGCTTTGCCGAAATGTCATACGGATTTGCGACCGGGGCTGCGGGGGTCGCTGCGGTGCCGTCACCAAAGTCCCACGAAAATGTAAATGGATCAGTTGAACCGCCCAGATCTACCGTGGCACCCAGCACAATGGTCACTTCGTGCGAAGCGTCCAAAGGATAAGTGAAGTGCGGTGCGGTAGGATTAGCGGGATCCAGCGGTA
>JAYVXT010000714.1:0-3772 GCA_043785065.1 Bryobacterales bacterium
GAGCCCGGACAAGCTTGCCCACCGCCCGGTGATGAGAACGAGCGGTGAACTAAACGCGTAAAAAGTTGAAGGGAATCGAGTCTCTTACTGTGTATTCAATCCGAAGGCTGGGCCAAGCAACCAGTATCGGAAACATTTAAGGGGCGAAAAGACCGAAAGCCAAAGCAAGCAGCGTTGCTTGCTATCGCCAATTGGTGACAATAGCACCAGAAAATATTCATTCGTCAGCAGACATAACGACCAAAAGACAATTTCAGCGTGCTCCAAACACAAGACCAGTGATCGCAGCCAGAAGCAACGAACAGGCACCGAATTCAATAGCAAGCAACCAATCATGAGGAATCGCACCTGCGAACCGGAGCGATAATCTGAGTGCGAACCATCAAACCGGCATGGCAAGCAGGACAGTCGCGGGATAAATCCAGTATTTGAGAAACAAGCTCGTGAACCTGTGCGGCACACGGAAGAAGGCCGTCGGTTGTGGCATTGAGTAGTTTCCGGCATAAAGCAAGGTTCTGCTTTTTCTTCCGGCTGGCGAGCAGGCCGTAGTGCCGGATGCGTTGAAAGCCTGGTGGAAGCGAATGCAGCAGAAAACGGCGAATGAACTCTCGGGCCGGAATCGTCATGCTGCGCGATTTCTGGCTCTGAGCGGAACGGTATTTTTTATATTGAAAAGTAACTTGACCCTTGTCGAAAGCAAGAATACGTTGATTGGAAATGGCAACCCTGTGAGTGTAGCGTCCAAGATATTGGAGCACCTGTAGAGGTCCACCGAATGGAGGCTTGCAATAGACGACCCAATTGATGTACCGGAGAGGTGCGAGCAGCGCACGAAAAGCGGATGGGTCTTCCAGCCCGGCAATGATGCCCGGGAACTGGAGTTGCTTATTCTTAAAAGCCAGTTGAAGTGCTTCGAGCAACAACCGCCGGAACAAGGCGGACAAAACCAGGACAGGCAGGAAGAACCCAGGGGAACAGGGAACCCATTTTGATTGATCTGGACTAATGCCGCCACCAGTAACCACGCAATGGATGTGCGGATGAAACAACAGATTCTGTCCCCAGGTATGGAGGATGGAGAAGAACCCGATCTGCGCACCAAGGTGTTTGGGGTCCCGGGCAATGATCTGTAAGGCCGCTGCGCTGGCCTCGAACAACAACTTGAAAAACACTGCCTGGTTGCGCAAAGCAAGATCGTTGAGTTGTTCAGGAATAGTGAACACCACATGGTAGTAATCGATGGGCAATAGCTCCGCTTTCCTGCTTTCGAGCCATTTCGTGCGCGCCAGATTCTGGCACTTTGGACAATGGCGGTTACAGCAAGAATTATAGGAAATACGCTCATGACCGCAGTGGTCGCAATTCTCCACATGCCCACCCAACGCAGCAGTCCGGCACGATTCGATAGCTGCCATCAAACGCAGTTGATGGTAGGGCAGACTATTTTGTGCGCGGTACTGCTGACCGTGGGCGCGGAAGATATCGGCCACCTCGAAGGTTGGCCCTGGCATGAGAGTCAGCCGGTGACGGTTTTATCTTTAGCCGGACGGCCACGCTTGGCCTTAGGCTTGGGCTTGGGCTGCAGCGGCGATTCGGGAAGATCCAGAGGGCTGACAATCTTGGCTACCGTTTGCGGAGTAACCGAGGTGTAGCGGGCGGTGGTATCGATCCTGGCGTGGCCCAAGAGAACTTGAATGGCGCGAGTGTCGGTTCCATTTTCAAGCAAGTGGGTGGCAAAGCTATGGCGCAGAGTGTGTGGCGTTATATGCTTTTGGATGCCAGCCAGTGCACAAGCATCGCGGCAGATTTCCTGTACTGAGCCGGGTTGGATATGACTGCCTGGTTTAGAACCGGGAAACAGATAGTCAACAGGCCTCTGAACCTTCCAGTATTCACGCAATAAGGTCAACAGACGCTGACTGAGTACGGTGTAGCGATCCTTGGCTCCTTTGCCTTGTTCGACACGAATCAGCATTCTCCCGGAATCGATGTGGCTGGCTTTGAGCGAGACGGCTTCGGAGATGCGCAGTCCGGAACCGTAGCAGAGCATTAGCACTGCACGATGTTTGAGAATGCCAACATGGCAGAAGAAGTTGGTGACTTCGGCTTGGCTGAGGACGATAGGGAGCGTTGTTGGGACTTTCAGGCGTCCGAATTGGGCGTTGCTCCAAGGCATTTCCAGCGTCACCATATACAGGAATTTGACGGCGGAAAGAAAGGTGTTGATGCTTGATGCTGACAATTGCCGCTGCTCGATCAGGAAGAGTTGATAGTTGCGGATATCGTCGAGTCCTAGTTTTTCTGGACTGGTTCCGTAATAGTTGGCGAATTCCGATACATAATGAATGTAGCTTCTCTGTGTTGTTGCGGAGAAGTTTTTCAGTTGCATATCTTCTAACATGCGCTTGCGTAAAGGGCTCATGGAGTAGTTCCTTAATTTGAAATTGGTTGCTGTATGGGCAGCCAATTTCAAGTTGAGCACTTTTTCTTTCAAACGCTAGTAAAAGTTCTGGGCACGGGCTGTTTTTACCGCGCAGCGGTTTAGTTCATCGGATGCTCACCACCACACCACTAAGTGAAGTTGCTCAGAACTTCGGCGTGGCGAATTGTTTTTCAACCAGTAAATTAGCGTGGTTCTTATTGAAGCCAGATTCTGCACAGCATCTGCATTACGGAATGCTGCGGCTTCGGAAACACTTCAACCGCATTTGAGCCGGATCATGTGGTTCTGGGTGGGGCAATGTCAAAGCTGCGTCACTGTTGGTGGGGAAGTTGTATTGCGAGCTTGCATCGGCTAGTCGCACTGTTGGACGCGGGTCGTCGGGCAACGGCATTAGCGGTTGTTGTTCGCGGTCGCGCTTTAAATAGCCTAAAAGATGGATGTACGTAAATCAAAGGAGCTTTATGAGACATGACGGTGGATGGATGAACGGGACAAATGGCTGGTCGGGTGGAGAAACGTGGATCTGGCCGGTTATTGGTGTACTAGTGGCGGTCCTGTTGGTGGTCTTGATTATCAAGGTATCTAATAAATGATCGCGCCTTCACGAACCACATCTGCGGGAGCCAGTGATCGCGAATCGCCTGACCAGCCGTTCGATTTGATTCAGAGACTATATCACCCAACGTTACAACGAAAAAACTACTTATGACAACCATCACTCCAAGCAAACTCCATGATCGCCTTAATAATGGCGAAAAACTCCACCTTCTAGATGTTCGCACGCCGACGGAATATGAGGAAATCCACGTTCCTGACACGCACCTCGTGCCGCTCGACCGGCTGGACTCGACCAAGCTCAGCACCCTGAACGGCTTTGCCAAAGACCAGCCTCTCTACATCTTTTGCCGCTCGGGCAATCGTGCAAAACAAGCGGCGGAGAAACTCGAGAAGAGTGGCTACGTGCAATGCCAAGTAGTCGAGGGCGGCACAGTAGCCTGGGCCGAAGCGGGACTACCGGTCATTCGTGGCACGAGGACGGCAATTTCGCTGGAACGACAGGTGCGCATAGCGGCCGGTAGTATTGTCTTGACCGGCGCGCTACTGGCTCAATTCGTCAATCCCGCGTTCATCTGGCTCTCCGGCTTCATTGGTGGCGGACTCCTTTTCGCCGGTGTCACAGACTGGTGTGGCATGGGGATGCTCATCGCAAAGATGCCGTGGAACCAGCGCGGCATCGATTCCAGTTGCATCAGGTAAACGGGCTTCTTTTTAACGGCAATCAATACCCATGTTTCTGCGCCAAATCTTCGACTCCCATCTCTCCCAATA
>JAYVXT010000715.1:0-12034 GCA_043785065.1 Bryobacterales bacterium
GGAATCCGATCAAGGTAGCGCAGTTGGAAAATGCCTAGGCGCAGGGCGATGCGCACTTCCACGTCTAGTTTCATGTCTTTGCCGGCGAATTGGGAGATCAGAAAGTCGAGCTGGGCTTGGTGACGAAGGCAGCCAAATGTCAATTGATGGGCTAGGGCGGCGTCCTGCGTGGAAAGGGAATTTGCCAGTGGACGAAGTACTTCATCGGCCCAGGAGCCGTTATGTGTGCGTAGCAACGTGTCAAAGGCTACGGTGCGAGCGTTTGGCTGCATAATCCCACTGTTGTCTATAGGATAGCATCATTTTGTGGTCTGGATAATCTATTTTACATTCCCGAATTGGCGTCCTAATTCAGAAGTGAGTTCCAGAAAAGGACGGTAAAATAGGGCTTAGGTACGAAAAAGGCGTCTTAAAAAAGACTATGTAACTGGTTTGGCGGTAAAATACGGAACAGGGTTAATCGATGTATCATCGCGTCTTAGAGCTCGATCTTCCGGCAAATCAACCTCAATCCGCCTTCATCTGGGGCACTCGTAAGGCCGGTAAATCGACCTTCTTGAAGGATTGCTATCCGGATTCGTTGTTCTTCGACATGCTCGATTCGAACCTGCGGTTCGACTTAATGCGCCAACCCTCCAGATTGCGGGAAATCCTCGATGCCGCGCCGCTTGAAAAGCTTCGCCTCCCGATTATCCTCGACGAGGTTGAAAAGGTCCCCAATCTGCTCGATGAGGTGCATTATCTGATCGAGAACCGCCGTCTTTCGTTCATCATGTGCGGATCGAGCGCGCGCAAGCTGCGCAAGGGGCAAGCTAATCTGTTGGGGGGCCGGGCGTGGCGATTTGAGATGTTTCCGCTGGTCTCGGCTGAGGTTCCGGGGCTGGACCTGCTACGCGCATTGACCCACGGTCTCATTCCGTCTCATTACGACTCGACCCGTCCCGACCGGTCGTTGCATGCTTTCACTAATGACTATTTGAAAGAGGAAATCGCCGCCGAGGCCCTGACGCGCAACCTTTCCGCCTTCTCCCGTTTCTTGGATGTAGTGGGGATCATGAATGGCGAGATTGTGAATTACTCCGCCACAGCTTCTGACGTTGGCGTGGACCCAAAGACGGTCCGGTCTTACTTCGAGATTCTTCAAGACACCATGATCGGCCGGTTTTTGCCGCCTCTGGCCGCAAAGCCGGGAAGCCGTAAGCACTTGGTAGCCACTCCGAAATTCCACCTGTTCGACCCAGGCGTCGCCCGCGTGTTGCGCAAGGTGAACATAACTGCATTGCAGGGCCCTGAGGCAGGGCGGCTGTTTGAGACCTTCATCGCCCATGAACTACATGCCTACATTGGCTATCGCGAGAAAACCAAGGAAATCCATTATTACCGCACCAAATCCGGCGCGGAGGTGGACTTCGTTTTGAATCGCAGGGAAACGGCGATCAAGGTGACGATATCGCGAAACGTGCGACGCGCGGATTTGAAGGGCTTGAACAGTTTTCTGGTGGAAGAGCCCGAGGCTCGCGCCATTGTGGTGTGTCTTGAAAAGCAACGGCGCGCGGTGACGGCGTATGGCCGGCGGATAGAGATCTTCCCGTGGGCGGAATTTTGCCGCGCTTTGTGGAGCGGAGAAATTTGACATGACCGATTTAGGCGGATCCGTTGACGGGCCTACCAAACACCAATAGCCGCCGCGCCAAAGGCTTACTGGCCAATAATACTGAACTTCGCCATTGGAGCCACGCCACCCGGTACCTGAAGATCGGGCATCGGCTCGGCCTGGAAAAACTGACGGCATGGTTTTGCCAGCATCCGCGCCCAACTATTCGCCTTCTTGCGGCGGGCGCTATCGGTGGCAATGCCAGTATTAGCATACATCTGGCGGTATAGCTTTGAGATGAACACAAACGCCAGGCGCGACTTCAAACTCTTCACGCATTTGGCGCGCTTCCAAACCTCGCCAAAGCTGTAGAAGTTATCCCAAACTCCCTGCGTTCGCATGCGGATTTCTTCGTGGCTCATGGTGGGATGGGGCGTGTAAAGTTTTGGCCGCTTATCGCTTGGAATCAACCAATAACGCGTGACGGGAATGCCTTCCACGGTTTTCGACCCGTCTTCGCTCTTTTCCCATTTATTAAAATCCACCGTACCGGGGAACGGGGTCATCATCACAAATTGAGCAAAGGTGAGGTCGGCTTTCTTGGCCAGTGCGGCGGTTGCGTCGAACGTGCTTTCTCGATCCGAGGAGAGGCCGAAAATAAACGAACCCAATACGTGAACGCCATTCTTGCGAAAAACCTGCAGCTGTTCGGCCAGCGCATCACCGGAGGCATTGAAATCCTTGAATACCGTCTTTAACCCCTCCGCTGTTACCGCTTCAACGCCCACCAACGCACCTTTGATGCGAGCCCTTTTCATCGCCGATAGAAACTCTACATCTTCGGCCGCTTCCATGGTGATTTGCGTGAAGAAAATCATGTCGTCGGGCAGCATGGACATGCGTTCCATCAACTCGAATCGTTCGTTGCGGATGCCAGTCAACTCATCCACTTTGGCTTGATTGCCTTGCTTTCTCGCCAACTTGATGTCGGTGATCGTCACCGGATAAAAGTTGTCGTCGGCAAGAGCGATGAAACGGTAACCCATGCGGCGAAGTTCTACAATCTCTTCGAGCACCGGGTCTGACGCGCGCTGCCGAGGCTGTTGGCCATCGGTACGCCAAACCGAACAGAACGAACAATGCTTGGGGCAACCGCGGACGGTCTGCACCGAAGCCCACATGTACGCTTTTTCGGGCATCAGATCCCAGCGCGCTTTAGAAAATTTTTCGGCTGAGACGCGACCGCCGTCGTAGATCTTTTCCGGTGTCCCTTTGACGCAATCGGCTAGGGCTTTACGCCATACAATGTCGCCGTCACCTTTCACCACGGCATGGGCGCCGCCCAATTCAAGTGCTTCTTCCGGATAAAGGGTGGCGTGAATGCCGCCGAAAACTACCCAGGCGCCCTTTGCACGAACGAGCCTGCCTATTTCAAGCCCTCGCAGTACGTTCGCGGTGTGAATGCCTATGCCGACGATGTCCCCCGGCTGGACTTTTGAAATATCGAGAAGTTCCAACGTTTCATCGGTAATCACCGGATCGCCATATTCCCTGGGTGTCGCGGCCGCTAAGACATATAACCAACGAGGTGTAATTACACCAATACCAAAAGAAATATCGCTAGGATTCACAAGATGGACGCGCAATGCAGTTCTCCTTCAAACGAACAACAGCCGAACTAAGTAGGGCACCAGCAACTTATTGGGGGCAAGAGGACCGGAAACCTAAGTTAACATCCGATGGTAGCAGAATTGGTCTGCTACCCAGGTGGGATTTTTCTTGACACGAGGACAATATTTAGTATGATGCGAAGGTGACTGGGAATGTTGTAATTTATTCGTAATTCTCTCAAAGCGTTAGCACTTGGTAAGTGGATGTCAGTTGGCGCTTAGTCGCCAGACTTACGGGCACTTACGAGTTGATTCCACTGATCCAGCAGCGCGACTGAAGGACCTTTTCGCGGGCCCGGCTGTGCCAGCCGGAATTTGAGTCCGTCTATCCCGCCGCGCCCGCCACGAATTCACCGTTGTCGTTGATTCTTAATAAATTCGCCGGTGGATTGTTATATTGAGAACCTTCATGATTGTGCACGGAAACGTGCACCACGTCGGCGGGGAAAATCCTGCGGTGAATCGCTTCAAGCAGGTGTGCCAGCTCGAAAGCGTGGTGCGAAATGTCGGAATCGGGATTCATAATCGGAATATTGGCATCCACATTTGCGGGTTTGATGATCAAGCCACTTCGGATGGCATTGCGGTACATCCAATTCAAGGCGATGCTTGATAACCCCAGATCCGAGTCACCCCCACCTATGTCGGAATGGACGCCTCTAAACCAAACTTCTTCAACCTTCGCGGCTTGATTAAAAAGACGTGTTTGTGGAAAGCTTACTCGGCGTTCATCCAAGGCCATGGCGTGAAAACAATTCCGAACAGATAGCCCTACGCCAAGATCCCAATCGATATTGATATCATTTCCAGGCACACCGAAATCGGCCACCACATCCCACACTCCAAGGAACCGGATAGCGGCGCCGGCTGGGATTTCCGCGTGGCCTTTGGCCACTTGGTTGGCGAAATGAACGGCTAATGCCGCACCCCGGCTGAAGCCAATTATGTCAACGATCGTATCGCCGCCAATGAAATTCTCACGGAGCGCCTCAAGCGCTTCATTAATGCGTTCTCTGCCTCCGGCTCCCGTCATGCCGCCAATCAGTTTTCCAAAAGGGCCGAACCTGGTTCCCACGCCTTCCCGATAGAAAATGTTGCCCGCGTATGCGTCGCGGAATTTCACCACATTCGTACTTTTTTCCGCCGCGGGCTGATCCGTGTTCCAAGTGCCGTCAAATGCATAGAGCGCCATAAATTACCTCCTTCGTGTTTCCAACGTGAAAGTTAGTATATCTGTTTTGCCGGAATATAAAAGTGTGAAAATGCTCTAGCGCTGCGAAATTTTACAAATTAAGCTGCTGATAAGCCAGGAAATTCTGGTTACCCGATTGCACAACAGCAGTGGAAACAACTGACGACACCCATCCGGCGGTCGTGAACTGCGCGTATTGCCCCGCTTTACGGGGCACTTGCCCCAAGGAGGCCTTTATGAAGTTTATCCTGTTGCTCTCCGCGTTGCTGCCGGTTGCCGCAAGCGCCATTGAAGCCGACGCCAAGCGCGGAGCGGATCTCTTCACGCGCTACCACTGCACCTATTGTCATTCCATTACTGGCGGACCTGGAAAAACCGGCGGCGCGCCCGATCTTGCCCAACGCTTGGACCGCGCATATTCCCCAGCTGGAATGGCCAGCCGAATGTGGAACCACGCTCCGAAAATGTGGTCCGCCATGAAGCAGTCCGACATCGACCTTTCCCCCATGAGCGAGGCCGACGCCTCCGACCTATTTGCGTTCTTCTATTCCACTCGCTACTTCGAGGGCCGTGGTGATGCGGCGCGAGGTAAGGCCGTTTTCTTCGACAAGAACTGCGTATTGTGCCACGCCTTAAATGACCCTCAAAAACCGGCCCGGGAATGGAAATCTCTTTCCGATCCCATCGACCTGGTTTCTTCCATGTGGAACCACGCGAGGGAAATGCAAAGCGCAACCAATGCCGGGCAGTTCCGCTGGCCGCAATTATCGCCCGGGCAGTTGACCGATCTGTTGGTTTACCTGCAAAATCTGCCGGAAACACGCTATATGAAGTTTGGCTTCAGTCTGCCCAATGGTGCGCGGGGCAAAGCGTTGCTGGAGGAAAAAGGCTGCACTGGCTGCCATAAAGGCGGAATGGCGCTCGAAACCCTCATGGGGAATTTGACGCTCACTGAAGTTGCGGCCGGAATGTGGAATCATGCGCCGAAAATGCGCGAACAAGCCAAGCCCGTCACTTCCGAAGAAATGCGCGAAATTCTCGCCGATGGCTGGGCACGGCAGTTTTTCCGTTCCAATGGCAATGCGGCGAAGGGCGGCAAGCTGTTTGATTCGCAATGCGCCGGTTGCCACAACAATCCAGCTTCCGGCGCCCCCAGCCTTGCCGCCGGAAGACGCGATTTTTCGTCCATCACCATGGTGGCGGCACTGTGGCGACACGGACCACGCATGCTAACGAAACTGGAAGCAAATCACCAGGCTTGGCCGCAGTTGAAGCCCACAGAGATGGCGAACTTGATCGCTTATCTCGGGCGTGAGGAATAGCTATTTCCCTTTGAGCAGTCCGGCGAGCCGCTCCCGCATGGGAGCTTCGTCCTGCAATGCCTCAGTTCCATGAGCTTCGCTTTGCGCCTGAATCATTCCTTTGCGGTCGATCACGACGATTTGCGGCACCGAAAACGGCGTCATTTCCGATATCTGCAGATAACCCAAAACCTGCTGGCGTGTCGCTAGACCCACCGGGAATGAGACCCCGTTCTTTGCGGCGAAATTCGCGATCACTTCGGGATTCTTCGCCTCATCGTTGAAGGCGATTCCCACTACTCGAAGCCCTTGCGCCCTAAATTCCTTGTCCAACTTTGAATACATTGTGGCCGTGCCGGCGCAATGCATGCAAGTTGTATAGAGAAACTGGCAGAGCAACACATTCCCCTTATATTCGGAAAACTGAAGCTTCTTGCCGGTCGGAGGCGTGAGGGTAAAGTCTCCGCTTGGCCTGGGCATGGTTGCTCCGTGGACCAAGGGACTGAGCCCCGCGGTCATACTCAAAATGGCGGATCGCCTTGTCAATTGCATATCGTCTTCCTAATCCTTTCCTTTTAATATTGAAGTAATTACTAACAATGGGAGCTAGCCGGGCAGACCACGCTTGCCGGAGGCTTGCTCTCGGAAATACATGGCGTCATTGTTTCCGTTCGGACCGCGCGCCAAGCCCCAAAAGTCATTAACATCGCAAGCCCCAATGCCACCGGCACCGGGACGCGAATTGAGCCTGTCAGCAGAAACCGCCACCAGGGAAGTTTCGCCCCAAGTACACGCTCCTCAAGCGCCGCCGAATGAGGAGGAACGCGCCATTCGCGCAGCAGATTTCCAAGTTCCGGATCCTGATTCTGTTCCATATTAGCTCCTCGTCCGTTCCAGCAATGGGCGCAACGTGCGCCGCAGATTTTCCCTAGCCCGATGCAATCTCGATTTCACCGCCGCCAGTTCCGAGCCCGTCGCCATGGCGATCTCAAACAGTGGCATCTCTTCATACTCCGCCAGAATTAAGGTCTCACGCTGCAGTGGGGGTAACGATTGCACTGCTTCGGCTACCGCATCGCTTAGCTCCAACCTCGCCAGATCCACCGGCTGGCTCACGAATGTATCTTCATCAATGGATTCGTCAGGATGCCGGCCTCGCCACCGCTTCAAAACCAAATTTCTCGTAATGCCAAGCAAATAGGATCGCAACGCTCCTCGCCCGGCATTGTACCCACCGGCGTCTTTCCACAGCGCGGCAAACGAATCCTGCACCATGTCTTCGGCAACATCGTGCGACCCCGTCATCCGGTAGGCGAACCGGTACAGCACATCCTTATGGCTGTAAAACGCTTCCCGGAATTCGGAATCGGTCATTCTGGATCTAGTTTCCATTGGAGGAGTAAAAGGATTCGCTATCTGTTTATTTATTTTGAGGAAGAGGCTCCGTTTGCCGCCATCACCGGAATCTCTCCGAACACTGGCCGCTTCTCAAGCAGCGCGCCTAGGCAAACGCAAATAAACCCCGCCAATGACGGCCATTCCCACCCGATGCGGTAACCCACTTCTATCATCGAGGCTCCAGCTGGGACGTCCACCACCATTCTTCCATTCTCGTCGGATTCGACATGCAGTTGGCGGTCGCCGGACCATGCCGCCATGCCGGGCCTCATCAGATAATTGACCATCACCTTACCGCCTTGCTGAAGGTTAGCGGTTTGAACGCGGACGATGTTGCCCACGATTTCAACCGGCAGCGACGGGCCAGTATTCGTCCTGGCTATTGGGTCGGAATTGTCCAGTTTGTACACTTCCACGTTTTGGTCGCGATAGGAGGCTTCGCGCCCCGCGAGTGCTTTCCGGATCGCCACCACTTCAGGAACCAGAGTCAAAGACTCGACCGGAACATCGTTAGGCGAAGGGCTGTTATAAGCGCTGCGATGAACCACTACCGTATCCACACCATAGAGCCGCAGCGTTTCGAGAGGCTGGCTTTCTAAGCGGGTCAGCAGATTCTTGTACTGACGGCAATCGCGGATCAACATTTCATAGCCCTCGAACGAGGACACCTCCGCCATGGTAGGGAACCCCAGCCGCAAACTTTCTACGAATCCGCCGCCACCCGAACGGTCCGCCGACGCTGGAAAGATACGGTGCACTTTGCCATCTGGTTTCAATTGAGCCACCAGGCCGGCTGGAAGATCGTAACTAGGAGCATCCGCGAAATCGTAGAAAGCCTTACGGCTGAGCGAGACATGGTTCAGCATCAGCACGGCGATTACGGCGAAGGCGCATTTGCGTAGCAAATCTTGCTTGCGATGCCCCGCGAGAAATCGTTCCATTAGCATCGCCCCCACCAGCAGAGAGAATAGGTGGAAGAACGGCAGGAATTTTTCCGGGAACGAAAACCGGTTTAGCACAGGCATTAACGTTTGAACCGTCCATAGACCCCCTTGGTGCCCTATGACACACAAAAACGCCACGATGGAGGCTAACAGCAGGGGGTTGCGCCGGAGAATTGGCCGGGCTCCCTTGGCGACAACCAAGCCCGCGATGCCCAGCATCCAGGTGAATGTAAGCAATGTGCCAGCGTAATAAGTTTGCACCAGCGAAGCCCATGCCCCGCCATTGATGTTGGGAATGGCCAGGATCATGAAAGGAAGAGCGGCGAACACGCCTTCGCCGAATGGAAGCCTTTCAGCGCCTTGGGTGACCAGTATTTGCGGTATGAACAACGGCAAAATGATCCCAAGCACGATGAGCAGCGCGGGGAGAACTCCTGCCATGTTCCACAAGGCGCCATGCTTCTTCCACGCCACGCACGCAATCAGCAGAATAAAGAACCCCATGGTGTATACCCACATTTGCGCGTTACCGGCATGGAACAGTAATCCCAAAACAATTCCCGATGTTAGAGTCCAACGCCAACCCGCTCTGCCCTCTACGGGAAACGACAAAGCAAGGTTAACCACCAGGGGCAAGGCGGCGAATGTGGGGCTCATGTAATACCAACTGCGGCTGCCAAGCAAGGCATAACCGGACAGGCTGAAACAAAGAGCGACCCCCGCGGCTAGCGGGCTCGATAATTTGATCCTCCTACCCAAGCAGAAACTTCCCACCAGCGCGATGGCCAAATGCAGCCATGCAAACAGATCCATGAAACGTGTCTCGTCGCCCCAGGCCCTGGCCAGCAAATAGCAAAGATGCGTGCCTGGATAGGTAACAGCATAGATCCCTAAATCCGTTAACGGGGACCCCATAAGCTGGTACGGATTCCAACTCACCCAATGCCCCGCGTAGAAGGTCTTCATGGCATAGCGAATAGCGGGGAAGAATGTAGAATAATTGTCGTCTTGGAGAAAATAATGGGTGCTAATCCGTTCGAGCATCACCATCGATCCGGCAAAAATGCCGAGCGCCGTCCAAAGCCAAGCGTATGAGCCTTCCGTTTCGGGTAAAGCCTCCACCAGGCCGTCCTGGCCCCAGTAGTCTCTTAATGACGATTCCCTCTTCCGCAAGTGCATAGCCGCCCCCGCGCAAACAATTAGGAACAGTGGCATGATCAGCCAATACGGCGATTCTACAATGGCTTTTTGCGCGTCGTGCAGGTTCAGCGACGCCGTTCCTCTTAGATAAGCGGCGGAATAACAGAGTTGAATAACGCTACTGGCAACGCCCCACGCGATCAGCGTGAGGGTTGTCAAAAAGAGCGTTTTTGAGGAACGAAACTCCACAGCCTATGATCGGCTGATTCTGCTGGATTCGATACCCCGCGTGCCTGGCTAGCTAGATTCCCGGCCGCGCAGGGACATTAGCAACCTCGTCCGCACTCCGCGCGTTTGAAACGGACCTTTCCGGGAAATTGACCAGCTTGTCCGCGCTGAGTAGGGTTGTTGGAGGTTGAGACGCCTTCACCGCTTTTTCCAAGCTCTGCAGCGAGGAAACAGGCATGTCATAGACGTCGCTGCCAAAGGAGAAGTCGCCCTTTTTCAAGCGGCGGCGAAACGTCCAGATGCGCTGCAATTCCCACAACATACTGCGCGCATAGGAGGTCTGCTTGTCCTCAGTGTCGTTGGCAAACAGGCTGTGGACCAGATGGTAGGCCTTTTTCGGCCGCATGGTGAAAGAAACGATATGGAAAAGCAGAAATCCGAACAGGATGAACAGCGTGATCTGCCATGACGAGAAACGATCATTGTACGACGTCTTCTTGACGAAAAAGCTTTGGAAAGTGAACAGGCTCAAGAAGTATTTGTCGTCCAACTGGGGTATCTTGCCGGCATTGCGCAACGCATTGAAAGATTCCGTGTTTGGCTGCGGCGAATAGGCGTTGATGTTCACCCCGGAAAACCCACCCAAAGCGCAACGCAGAATGGCTTTGTACATGTTGAAAAGGCTCAGCCAATCGTCCTCGGGAAATCCAAAGATGAAGTTGCAGGTAACGTTGATGCCGCCCTCAATCGCCTGCTTGGCCGCCGTAAACAGCGAGTCCAGCTTCACTGCTTTATGGATGGCCTTTAGGATTCGCACATCGCCGGATTCGGGCGCGAAGGGGAAATCAGAGCAGCCGCTCTCTTTCAGCGCCGTGGCGACCTCTTTGTCAATGGCCTCACTCCGCGTGCCCGACGGCAGTTGGTAAGTTACCTTCAGGCCGCGGCGTTGAATTTCACCGGCGAAATTCAAGATCCAGTCCCGCCGTACGATCGCCGTAAGATCCTCGAAATGGAAGTCTGTCACGTTGTACCGGCCTATATACTTCTCCATCTCGTCAACCACCTTGCGATAGTCGCGTGCCACCCACTTTTGACCCCACATCTGGGGGCTGGTGCAAAACGAGCATTTATAAGGGCAGCCGCGCGTCGCCAGCATCGGCATATAGCGTCCCTTCACTGCACCGTGCGGTTGACCCAACTCAATATAATCGTCGATCCGAAAATGATTCCAGGCCGGCTCCGGGATAGCGTCAATATCTCGAATGCGCGCCCGGCGAGGGGTTGCAATGGCATTGTCGCCGGAACGGTAGCAGATACCGGCGATCGAGGACGCCGGCGTATGGCCGCCAGAAATGTGATCGAGCAACTCCACGATTGTCTCTTCACCCTCACCCATGCAGATGTAGTCGACAGGTGACTGCTGCATCGTCAGGTCGGGCATGCCCGTGGGATGTTCCCCGCCAAAGATAATGGGCTTCGTCGGGTGTTCTTTTCGAATCTTGTGTAGCAATTGCCGCGTGGCAAGCCAGCCACAGGAGAACATATTGCTGACGCCAATCACGTCGGTGCGCGGATCAATGCGCCGGACAACCTCATCGAACTGCAGCCCTCGTAAATAAACGGGGCCGAACGGCGTGTACTCGGTCATTCCTTCGCCAATCGAATCGATGACTTCAACCTGGTGCCCCGCCGCTTCAATACTGGCGGCGATGTATGCGATCCCCAGCGGCGCAACCACGACGTTAGAGGCGTGGTTGAGCGGGAACGCCATACGCGGAACTTCGATTAAAGTAGTGTGCATGATACCTCCTCATTCTTCGGCAGGGAGGGGAACAATCTTTACCACGTCTGCGAAACCGCATAATAAGCCGGCTTTCCAGATAGAATTGTCCAATGGGTTTTTTGGTGTTCTTTTATTTCCCGTGGATTCTAGCGTTTTTGATCCTTTATTGGGCCATGCGGCAGAACCGCCGCCAACCCGATTTCGCCGCCTCGGTTGAATGTTGGCTCGCCTCGCGCCTACACCAGCCCACTCAAACAGCAATGGACCGCCTTTACCTGCCACTGGGGCTGCTCGCGGTCCTAGCCGTATTCGTGTGGCTGGAGCGCTTTGAACCCTTCTTTTTTTCTAAGGATGACAACCTTTCGTCCTTCTTTCCCGTAATCCTCAACGGCTGCCGCAGCGCATTTTCCGGCGTCTTTCCCTCGTGGAATCCCTACCAGTATCTTGGTTCTCCCACAACAACTTACGGGGTCTACTCGCTCACGTACCCTGTTTTGTACCTCGCCTACGGAATCGCCCGCCTGATTGGGCAGGAATTCGCCACCCTCGAAGTGTTGGCATTCTTGCACCTGGTTGCCGCTTACTTTGCCAACGTGGCGTGGCTGCGCGGGTTGCGCTGGAGTAAAGCAATGGTGGCCGCCGGCGCGTTTGCCGTTACCTACAGCGGCTACCAGATCGTTGCCGGCCGATCCTGGTATTACATGATGCCCGTCGCCGTCTATTTTCCGTTGCTCCTGCGCCAGTTGCATGCGTTACTTGAAAACGAAAAAATCGGTAACCGCTG
>JAYVXT010000716.1:0-12025 GCA_043785065.1 Bryobacterales bacterium
GTGTGAACGCTACGCCGTATCTCCAGCATCACGGGCTTGACGTCGCTTTGGTTTTCCAGTTCCCGAAGCCTTAAACCAATGTTGTCCAGATGCTCTTCGGCTTCTTCGATAAAGCCGTCGATCAATTCAACCGGTAACTCGCCAGTGACGTCATCGTCGAAGTTCAAACTTTCGACTTTTTCCGGTTGAGGTTGGCTCAAATCGGAAGGCAGTTCGGCAAAAACTTCTTGAATTTGTCCCACGCATTCCAGAATCAGCTGACGGCTCTCTTCGTCCCAGGGAGCTTCCCCGGCCAGCACTTGATCGAGGAATTCCTCGGTGTTTTGGGCCATGGCGCCGACCGCGGTCAGTCCAGCCATATTGCAGGCGCCGCGCAGACTATGCGCCAATCGGTGCAGTTCATTCAACTGGCCCGTGGGGTTCTCCAAACCGGCCATTTGCTGGAGTTCGTTCTCCATGGCGGGCAGATATCCCACCGCCTCCTCGAAAAACCCTTGCATGATTTCCTGATCCACAACCTGCCTCGCTTCTCTTTAACCAGCGTCTCCGGCCCCGGCGGAACATCCGCGGAGCTCCATTAACGAGCAATCACAATCTAGGCGTCTACTAAGTGACGCGACTCCTCCGGCAACCGGAAGCGGCTCACGGATTGGTTCAGCTCTCCGGCAAGCGACGCCAAGCCCCGGATAGCGGCGGCTGAGCGGCGAGCCCCTTGCGCCGTTTCCAAAGTAACTTGCGAAATGTTGGTTACGTTTCGTGAAACATTCTCGGAGTCGGCAGCCTGTTGTTGCGCCGATCTGGAGATGGATTGCACCATTTCGGCAATGCGTTGCGAAACCACGCCAATCTCTTCCAGCTTTTGGCCTGCTTCGTTTGCCAGTTGTGATCCGCCCACCACTTCGCGCGTTGTTTCTTCCATCGCGCTGATGGCCTCGTTCGTATCGGTTTGCACCGATTTGATCAAATTGGCGATTTTCTTGGCTGAGTCAGCGGCGCGTTCCGCCAATCCTTCCACTTCCTCGGCGACTACCGCGAAGCCTTTGCCCGATTCGCCAGCCATGGCCGCTTGAATGGATGCGTTCAAGGCAAGGATCGAGGTGCGATCGGCGATGTCGCCGATCAATTGGACGATTTCGCCGATTTCCTGGGAAGATTCACCCAGCCGCTTAATTCGCTTGGCCGTCTCTTGCACCTGGCCACGAATCTGGTTCATTCCGTCAATCGTTTTGTTCACCGATGCCGCGCCTTGGCGAGCGCTCGAAAGCGCCTGCTCGGCAACGCCCGAGGCCGCCGTGGCGGTGGAGGACACTTGATGAATGGATTGCGTCATGTCCTGGATGGCCGCCGAAGCTTGCAGGATCTGCGTGGATTGCGCCTCGGATACTTTTGCCAGTTCTTCGGTGGTCTGTTGCACTTTTTGCGCGGAAGTCGTTACCTCGGCGGTTGTCTGCTGCACAGCGGAAATCAGTTGCCGCAGCTCGGCGATCATATAGTTAAACGAGTCTGCAATCGCTCCGGTGACGTCGGCCGTTACTTCGGCTTCCTTCGTCAAATCGCCGCTTGCCACGCCAGCGACCTCTTCGAGCAATTTCATGATGCTCTGCTGAATATTGTCCCGCTCGTCGCGGCTTTGAATCAGCGCCAGTGTGTTGTCGAGCATTGAATTGAGCGATCGAGCCATTCCTCCCAATTCATCCTGCGACTTCACTTCCACGCGAGCTTGAAAGTTGCCTATACTGATTTCGTCGAACAAGCGGCCAATGGCATTCACCTGAACCGTGATTCCGCGGCTGATCAAATAGACGACGGTGGCCGCCAGCAATAAAACGAGCATGGCGAAGGAGAGCTGCGTGAACTTGTCGCTGGTCAGCCGTTCTACCCGTGCCGCAAGCATCTCGCCTTGTAACTTTGCCGAGGCATCGTACATCTTGAAGAAGTTTTCCAGGGCGGCGGTTCCGGAATCGAAGTATTTCTGCGCGTCGCTACTTCCCGCGCCGCGGATCAATTCGTTATTGGCCAGAGCCAAGTATGCGTTTCCAGCCGTGGAGGCGTTGGCGGCCAAGCTGGCCAGCTTTGATTCCAAGGATGGGTTATAACGCAAGGCCGATTTCACACTGCGATCAAACGATTGCAGCGATCCTTGAATTTGGGTCACAAGAAACATCATTCTGGCGTGGTCTTCCGATGTCATCTTGCCCTTGGCCGCGATGCCCGCGCCGAAGTCCCGCAACTCTCCAATGTATTCCGAGGTCCAAGGCAACTTTGACAACAGAACGTCGGCCAAATAGAAGGTATCCAGTTCCGCGTCCAGCACTAAGTCCGACTTGTCGCCAGCCATTTGCGCCAGGCCGATCAGGTCGGAAATCAAACGAGTGTGCATGTCGAACGATTCTTTGGGCGTCATGAGCATGGAGCGTTGTTGCACATCTCTCCATTGCATTTTCCAGCGGATCCATACTTCGGAAACTCCGAAGCGTTCGCCGTACTTGTTGGTGAGCGAATCCACTCCAGCTATGGCGGCGTCAATGCGGCTTTCAACAGCGGGTAGTTGCGCCCGGAATTCCCCTTCGCCGTTCAGCGTTCCATTCACCATGCCGCGATGCTGCGGTACATTTTCAAGCAATGGCCGCAGAGCGGTTACGTATTCAAGCCCATCTCGTTCATTCGTGGTTGTCGCTATTTGCTTGTTTTGCGACTGAATGAACAAGTAAACCAGCGTAAGAATGGGTACGCTTAATAGCGCGCCCACCAGACTCAATTTTTGCCATACTTTCAAGTTGCTGAACATCTCTCCGCTCCATCCTTTTGCCCGACCTCTTTATTTACGGCGATTGCCGCTGTCCCTAGTTGGTTCAGGCTGCTAATTCTTGTAATTCGGTCGCTAACAACACTTTGTCCAAATCAAGCACTTCAACCGGTTGCCCTTTGTGTTCGCCGCACCCGTTGAGCAACTGGGTGTTTACGGTCTCTTTGTTTCCGGTTTCTTCAGGCGCTTGCCGCCGCCCGGTCCGGTCCACCCAAAATGCGCCAAGCCCGGCGAGTCCGTCGACAATCAAGCCGACGCTCGATTCGCCGGCGGCTCTAACAACCACTAAACGGTTTGCCACCGTTATTTCCGTTTCTCCCAAGCCCATTGCGTGGCGCAAATCGACGATGGGGATGATGTCGCCTCTAAGGTTGGAGATTCCCCGCAGCGACGCTGGAAGCCCAGGCACAAAGGTTACCCGGGGCATGCGGTCGGTTTCAACCACTCGCTGCAACGGCACGGCGTAGGAATCCATCCCTAAACGGAACACCACAAATCGTTCCACCGGACCCTTGGGAGCGGGTGGCTCCACCTTTGCGGCGGGAGGCTCAACTATTGGTTGAGGCTGAAGCGATTGGGTCTCTTTCCCGGCAAGCGATTCAAATTCTGGAGTTTGATGGATGGCCGTGATGCCGCCCAGCAACAAGCCAAGCAGATTGTCATCCGATTCGGCCAGCGCGGAATCAAAGGATTCGATTTCCAAAGGTTCCGCACTGGTTTGGAGTGTAGCTTCGACCAAGGGAGAACACGCTTCGTCCCCGGTTTCGTCAAATCCCCCGGTATCGCGCATCAAACTGTCAAACAGCATCCTCAAATCGGCTTCGCTTAGTTCTTGCTTCTCAACCAGGCTGGGTTCCCCGGCAGGCTCCAGTTCCGAATTATCCGCTGGTGGTTCGCTCGCCAGGTTCCAAGTGTGTTCACCTGGAATGATATTCGGCCGTTCGATTGAGCTCTCTTCCCGCGGAGCCTCTTCATTTGACTCCGGTAAAGTTTCAGCCGTTTGAAAAATCCCGAATGCGAGGTTAGATTCATACAATACCTCGCCGCTGGCCGGTTCGATTTCCTCGGCAATAATCTGATCGCTCAGGCAGGAGCCACCCCAGGTTTCTAAATCCCCAGGCGGCTCATCGAATGGCAATTCAGCATGAGCCAATCCATCGATTTCAGCCTCCGTGCATACTGGCTCAACTTCCCCCTCCAGTGCGGCAAGCGTTTCGTAGTGCACTCCTTCGTCTTCTTCGCCGTCAGGAGGGCCGTCCAGCGGAATTAGGTCGAAGCATTGGGACAAGACCGCATCCAGATCCACGTTCTCTTTCGCGGCGATCTCGGAATGAGCTTCCGGTTCAACGGATTCCCAGGCCTTTTCCGCGATAGCTATTTCGCCACCGTATGAATCTGGCGGAGTGCGCGGCTCGTCTTCTTTGGCCAATTCGTCGGCCAGGTCTTCCAAGCCGACGCCAAGATTGGCGATGTCCGCTGGCCCGGCGTATTCTGGGATGTGCTCAATCGCGGTGTCTACTTCCTGGTCGTCCCACTGCTCCAGCAATAAAGAAAGAAGTCCCGAGACAGCTTCCTGCTGCGTGTTGGGTTGAGATGTTTGGGTGAGTTCGCTCTGCTGTTCCGGCATAAGCTTCCTTTACAATGAACGCTGGATCGTGGCCAGCAGATCCTGTGCCTCGAATGGCTTGGTGAGGTACTCGTCGGCTCCTTGCTTCATACCCCAAAAACGGTCACTTGGCTGGTTTTTGCTGCTCACCAGAATCACTTTCGCATTACTGGTTTCCGCGGTTGTTTTTAATTGCCGGCATACTTGGAAGCCGTTCTTTTTCGGAAGAATGACATCGAGCAGTATGAGATCCGGCCGATGCTGCATTGCTTGGATAATCGCTTGCTCGCCATCTTCGGCTGTGACAATGTTATAGTCAGTCCCGGCTAAAGCGGCCTGCATCAGTTTCATTTGATTCGGGCTATCGTCGACAAGCAATATCGTTTTTGACATCTTTTCTAAGCTCCAACAGTTAAACTCTCACCGGTAAAATTTCGCCGAAACTACTTTCCAACCTCTTTCCTGGGCTTGACGTGTTTCTTCAAGGCGGCCAGCAAAGCTTCTTCCTTAAACGGCTTAGTCAAATAATCAGTCGCTCCCGCTAACTTGCCCTTCATCTTGTCGAAGAACCCGTCATTGCCCGAGAGCATCAGCACCGGAATCGACTTTGTATACGGGTTCTGTTTGATGACTTTGCAGACCTGATAGCCATCCATGCGCGGCATCGTGATATCCAGCAGAATCAGGTGAGGGGTATGATCATTTAAAAGCGCCAACGCTTCCATGCCGTCGGCGGCGGTCATCACCCGGTAGCCGTTACGTTCCAAGGTCAGATTCACCACCTTGCGCACGGTGGAGCTGTCGTCAACCGCCAAAACAAGCGTACGGCCTTCCAATGTTCTTGCCGCCAGTTTTAACCCGCCATCGCCCGGGTTCATCTCGTTAGCCTTGTGCAAATGCCTCAAGGCTTCCGCGGAGCGGTTTAAGTTCAACAGCGCTTTGGCCAAATTGACGTGTCCGGCTAAACTTTCCTCGGCTGCCAGTTCCCGGCGCAATCGCGTGGCTGCTTCCTCCAGCACCGCCTCATTCAATCCGCGGTTTGCCGAGTAGGCTCCCAGATCTTCCAGAATCTGAATTCCCCCGCAAACTCCGCAGCGATCCAAAGGAATTTCCGAATCCGATTTGCAAAATGCGCACTGCCACTCTTGCTTGCGCACAACTTCGGACAAACGCACCAGCCGCGGGCCCATATCATCGGTGGGATGCGCTAGCCCATTGTTTTCCCGCGCCGTTGAGGTCGACGCGGCCGAGGCGTGGCTGGACTCCCGTGGAACGGAGGCGGGCACAACTGTTTTCGCTTGAACAACTGAAGAGGCTGGCGTGGAAACGGGTTCCCGCCTTGGCCGGTTGAGGCGATGCACGGCCAGAACATTCAAAGCTTGTGTATTCTTGGGGTTGATTTCCAGCACGCGCTCCAAATGGCGCATTGCTTCCTCTGAACTTTCCGCCAATGCGGCTGACCACATTAATGCCTGCTCGTTCAGCGGTTCCCGTTCATGAATCTCTTTCAGCAGACTCCGCGCTGTGCTTTTTTGCCCAAGTTTGGCGGCTGCGACCACCTCTCTGAGCAATACACTGGTTTTTACAGCTGACTCACTAGCCACTTTTACGCCTCCCGTTCGAATACATCGCCGCTACGGTTCGATCTTTTTCTTTTGTTGGCTGACCTTTCAATAACCGGCTCGCCGCCGGCGCGGAATGGCTCAACAAGCTCCAAGTGGCTTGTCCTCATATCCCGGTCCACGCGCATACAGCAGTCGGCCAAGGCAACTCCAAGAATTTTTGAATTCAGTGTGCCATCGTCAGCTTTGGGTAAATACTTTATAAAAATATGTGGGGCTAGTGGCTAGTACGAGGGTTGTAGATCGGGAGAAATCCCTTATACCGGGGTTTGTTATAAGATGTGTCTAGCTTGAAGTCTAGAGGAGGTTAGAAAAAATGAAGTCTTACCGTTTCACCTGTTTACAGTTCCTTCTGCTTGCTGCGATAGGCCCGGCCATCGCCCCTTCCCAGGAAACTCGGGGAGCCATTCAAGGCCGCGTCACGGACTCGACCGGAGCGGTGATCGCGGGCGTTGAAATCACTGCGGCCAACATAGCCACTGGCGTCGCCGCATCGGCACGCACGAATGAGTCCGGCAACTACGTGCTTCCGTACTTGCTTACCGGAAAATATACACTTACCGCCCAGGCCCCTGGCTTCCGCAAGTCCATCCGCGAAGGGATTGAAATGCGGATCAGTGATCGCGTTGACGTGAATATCGAACTGCAAGTTGGCGAAACCAGCGAGTCCATCGAAGTAAAAGAAGAGACTCCGCTGCTTGAGACCGCCAACGCCTCGCTTGGTCAAGTTGTCGATCAAAAGAGAATGGTGGACCTGCCCACGTTTGGGGGCAGCGTGATGGTGCTGGTCCAACTTGCGCCCGGCGTGATTAACACGACCGATATGCGGCTGGCGAAAGCCGGATCCTTTTCCATCAACAAGAATTCCCAAATCGCTACCGATGGCGCAGGGCAATACAACAACGAGTTCACGCTCGATGGCGTATCCAATACCCAGGCGGAAGGCGGATCCACCAGGGTCGGCTTCATCCCACCCTCCGCAGCCGTTGCCGAATTCAAAGTGCAAACCGCGCCTTACGATGCAAGCGCCGGCCACAGCGTCGGGTCGGTCATCAACGTCAGCACCAAGAGCGGGACCAATCAATTGCACGGACAGGCAGATTGGGCTTTGCGCAATTCCGCCTTCGATGCTCCCAACATTTTCCAGAACCGCGCCGGACAGAAAATTCCTCACTATACGGATAATCGCTGGGGAGCGGTGGCGGGTGGTCCGGTATTGTTCCCCAAGATTTATAACGGAAAGAATCGCACTTTTTGGTTTTACGGCTATCAGGAAAACAAGTTCGGAGTGCCGCAATCGTTTCTCAGCAGTGTTCCAACCGATGCCATGCGCAAAGGCGATCTTTCGGCGCTTCTGGCCATCAACAAAAGTTATCAAGTGTATGATCCGCTAACCACCACCGCCATAGCCGGGGGCCACTTTCAGCGCCAGCCAATCGCCGGGAATATCATCCCACCCAGCCGGCTGGATCCCGTGGCTCAAAAAATTATCACTTTCTGGCCCAGCCCCAACCAAAAAGGCAACCCGGACGGCACAAATAATTATTTCTACACGCCTTCAGCCCTGGAACGAACGTGGGATCACCTGTTCCGCATTGACCATGCCTTCAGTTCCAACCACCGGGCATTCCTGCGCGCCCATACCGATTTCTGGGAAGAAAATAAGAATCACACCTTCCCCGACAATCCTGCCGTTGGCATCGTCCTCAACCGCCATAACAAAGGTTTTGCCTTCGACGACGTGTATGTCATCAACCCGGCTTTTCTATTCAACTTCCGCTACGGTTTGGAATTCGGCGACTTTATCGAACGCCGCAATAGCCGTGGCTTCGATCTTTCCACTCTTGGCTTCACTTCGCAAACGGTGAGTTTGGTCGACAAGTCCTTGGCCACTTTCCCCAACGTGCTGGTTGGAACTCTTACGCAGCTGGGCAATTGGGAATCGGGCGATGGGAAGACCTCTTCGTTAACGCACGCCTTTGCCGGAACCTTTACCCGTCTTATTAGAAATCACAATATTCGATTCGGGGCCGAGGCCCGGGTCTATCGCCAAAATTTAGGCCGCTTCCCGCTCGACACCGCGCCACAACTCGCGTTTAATAGCACCTACACGCGCGGCCCCACGGAAACGGACGCCGCCCCAACAGTGGGTGGAGAGTTAACATCCTTTCTATTGGGTATTCCCGCCGGTGAACTGGATCGCGCGGCCAGCTACGCGCAGCAGGACAAATGGTATGGCTTCTTCCTTCACGATGATTACCGTTTGTCCCCCAAGCTTAATTTAAACCTTGGTCTGCGCTATGAATACGAAACGCCGGTTACCGAACGCTTTAACCGCTCAGTGGCTCATTTCGCCTTCGATCAAGCCAGCCCGGTAGGCGCGCAAGCGCAAGCCAACTACGCGCTTAATCCAATCCCCGAACTTCCCGCCAGCCAATTCAAAGTGCTCGGAGGCCTTACGTTTGCCGGTGTCGGAAGCAATCCTCGAACCTACTGGCAGTCCGATAAAGGGAACTTCATGCCACGCTTTGGTCTGGCCTATCAGTTGGCTCGCCGCACTACGGTGCGTGGCGGCTACGGCATGTTCTTCGATACGGTTGGGGTGAACAAAACCGGAGGTCTGCAAACCGGATTCAGCCAGGCAACGCCAATCCAGGCCTCGCTCAACAGCGGAGTCAACTTCGTCACCAGCACGGCAAACCCATTTCCCACCGGCCTGATCGCAGCACGCGGGGCCGACGGCGGCCTGTCCACCAACCTCGGGCAAGCCGTAACGTTTTATCCCACGGAGCGGCATCGCGCTTATGTGCAGCGCTGGTCGTTTGGTGTGCAGCAGGAACTTCGCGGACAATTCCTGGTGGAAGCAACCTACGTGGGAAACCGCGGCACTAAGCTTGGCCTCAATCATCAGCTGGATAACACACCGGCCCAATACTTAAGCAAGAGCCCAACGCGGGATGCCTTCACAATTGGTTTCCTCAATCAATCGTTCCCTAATCCTTTCCTGGGGACCAATTCCATTTACACGGCCAACACTACGCGCGCGGCTCTACTGCGTCCCTGGCCCCAATTCAGCGGTGTTAGCGTGGAACAGCCCAGCGGCTATTCCTGGTATCATTCCCTGCAGTTTCGTACAGAAAAGCGTTTCTCGCACGACTACACTTTGCAACTCTCCTACACCTACTCGAAGGCAATGCAAGCCACGGAGTTCCTGAATGCCACCGATACGGTTCCTTACCGTTCCATCTCCGATCTGGACCGCACGCATCACCTTGTGGTTACCGGCATTTGGGAACTGCCCTTCGGTAGGGGCAAGCGCTTTGGCGGCAACATCGCCAAGCCCGTTAACTTCTTCGGCGGCGGATGGCAACTGAACGGCGTAGCGCAGCGGCAAAGCGGCCCCCCGCTTGGTTTTGGTGACGTGTGGACGCTATTCACCGGTAACTCAAACGAAGTTGTTCTGCCCAAAGACAAGCGTAGTGTGGATCAATGGTTCAACGTCAATGCCGGTTTCAATAAGGCATCCGGCGCGCAACTGGCCAACAACATTCGCGTTTCTCCGCTGCGCTTTAGCGGCATCCGTGGCGACGGCCAAGCGCGTTACGATTTCTCGTTGATCAAGAAATTCCCCATCAAGGAATCAGTGAACATGCAGTTCCGCGCCGAGTGCATCAATGCATTTAATCACCCCAATCTATTCGCTCCCAATACCACCGTGACCAGCGGATCCTTCGGGGCCAGCACAAATCAAGATGTCCCGCGCCTGTGGCAAATGTCGCTAACATTGAAATTTTAGGAGCATAGAGGAGGAAAAACCATGGGCCTCATACTAAGTAGGATGTTGTTCTTAACAATGGCAGGCGCCCTTTCCGCCCAGACCAATCAATGGTACGACTTTCTGCGGGAACTGGACACAAGCGTGCGTAGCCCTGATGTTGACAACGTGGAAAAGAAAGCCGAGTGGATAGGCAAATACCTGGGAAAGACTTGGCAACAGGTTACACAGCGCTTCGGCGCTAAATTCGTGATGCCGTCGTTCGTCGACGGAGGTAGGTTACGCGCTTTAAATACTCCATGGAAATGCATCGGCGGTAAGGTGGCTATGTTAGATAACGCAGGGTACTGTTCCGCCAGTAATGTTATTTCTTACGATGGCTATTACCTGGCCGGACTTAGCAAGAGGATTGCGGCGCGGAACCATTCTTTAGGTGATTTCGCGGTTACCCTAGCGCTAGGGCACGAGACCGGTCATGCCATGCAATTTCAACTTGGAATCGAAAGCATATTCGATTTTCCAAATGAACAATTCGCGGATTGTTTTGCAGGCGTGATGACCTACTATCTTGGTTCCGATGGTTTGCTTCGTCCGCACGATGTCGAAGAAGCCAAGGCGACTTTAACCTTGCTTGCCGAGTTCGCCGGAAACAAGAAAGCCGGCCTGTTTGACAAGGATGCGCACGGGGATGCGGAACAAAGAGTGAGTGCGTTTCTGTCGGGATATCTTACCGGAGAGAAGGGATGTATTTCTTACGAACCGAGACCTCCGTGGAAGCCGCCGCTGCCGTCCGGCAGCCGATTTTAATGGAAATCTAGGAGCTGCATTGAACCTCAAGTCGACTGAAAGTCCTTGTACGCAATATAAGAAAGTGGGGCAGACCCCCAGGTCTGTGGCTGGCCCCCTGGCCAGCCCGCTCAGATATAGTGTACGCCCCCTACTCCCCAAGCTATTAATGTTCCCCGCGGGATTGCTTGTTTTCGTAGCCATCACGAATGCCCAATCCCCCATAGAAGCCGCCCAAAAATCCTTTGCCGAAAAATGCGCGGGTTGCCACGGAGCCGAAGCCGAGGGCAGGGAAATGGGCCCCCGTCTGGTGGCCACGCGCCGCATGCGCAGCCGCACAGCCCAGCAAATCCGCGGCATCATTCAAAAAGGCGTCATCTCCTCCGGGATGCCCGCCTTCGACCTGCCTGCTCCCGAGCTCGACGGGTTAGCCGCTTTTGTCCGCTCATTGAACTCAACCGCCGCCGAAGCCGACGTCGCTGGCAATGCCACTGCCGGCGGCCAGTTTTTCTTCAACAAAGGCAAATGCTCTGAGTGCCACATGATTCGAGGCCGAGGCAAAGCAGTCGGTCCCGACTTGTCGAACCTGGCCCGCGAGCTCACCGTAGGCGAAATCCGCCAAGCCATCTCGAACCCCGCCGCTCGCATCACCCCCGGCTACGACCTAGTCACAGTGGAACTCCAAGACGGAAAATCCATGCGAGGCTTCGCCCGAGCCCGCACCAATTTCGATATTCAAGTACAAGGTCTCGACGGCCGCTTCCACACCTACCTGCAACCGGATATCAAGTCCATCCAAAACGAAAAGCAACCGCTAATGAAGCCGGCGAACGGTACACCCGGAGAGCTCCGTGACCTAACGGCGTTCCTCTGTAGCCTAGGCCGCCTCGGCGAAAATCCGGCGATGGCAAGCGTAATGCCGTCGAGCAACCCAGGCATCGATTTCGCCCGCATCCAAAATCCGAAATCGGGCGACTGGCTAACCTACAATGGAACGTTAGACGGCAACCGCTACAGCAACCTAACCCAAATCAACACCGCCAACGTGAAGAACCTCGGCGTGAAATGGATCTTCCCCATCGAACACTTCGGCTTGGAAATGACGCCGCTAGTAGCCGACGGAGTGATGTACGTCACCGGTCCCAATACTGCTATCGCACTTGATGCCGTCACAGGACGTCAACTGTGGAAGTACTCTCGCCCGCGAACGGCAGGCCTCATCGGGGACGCCTCGCTAGGCACAAATAGAGGAGTGGCGATTCTTGGTGACAAAGTTTTCCTGTCGATGGACAACGCCCACCTGATCGCCCTCAACCGCACCACAGGCGCTTTAGTCTGGGATGCCTACATGCCAGAAGAGCCACAAAAATACGGTTCCACCGTAGCGCCTCTGCCAGTCAAAGACAAACTAATAGCCGGCGTATCCGGCG
>JAYVXT010000717.1:0-12005 GCA_043785065.1 Bryobacterales bacterium
TCGCTGAAGACCTCGGGACCGGCTGCTCCAACGCCTCCGCACGATTTGTCGCTGTTGCGGACGCCGTTTGGTGAGCGGCGTTTTGAATGGATGGATGGCAAGCTACTGCAACGATCAATGATGGAGGAGGGCAAAAACTGGGTTCTTTCGCAAGTGAAGGATTCGGTAGTGCCGGGCTCCTACAACTACAACGAGAAGGCGCGTGTGGCGAAGACCGTTCAGAATTCCAAGCAGATGCTGGCGCATGCCGATGAGAAGATGTCCTGCTATAGCTGCCACACGTCGTGGATGACCAGTTGCTTTGGCTGCCATCTTTCGATGAAGGCCAATGCGAACCGGCCCACGCTTCATAATGAGGGCGATCCGAATACACGTAACTTCACGACGTATAACTTTCAGGTTCTGCGTGACGACGTATTCATGCTGGGAGTGGATAGCACGGTGAAGAAGAATAAGATTGCGCCGGTGCGGTCTTCCAGCGCCGTATTGGTTGGCTCGCAGAACGCGAATCGCGAGTGGCTCTATTCGCAACAGCAGACAGTTTCAAGCGAAGGATATAGTGGCCAGGCGTTTAATCCGCATTTCCCGCATACCGTGCGGACCCGCGAATCGCGCACGTGTACGGATTGCCATGTGTCGGAGAGTGGCGACAACAACGCTTGGATGGCTCAACTTCTGCTGCAAGGAACGAATTTCGTTAACTTCCTGGGTCGTTACGTTTGGGTGGGTGAAGGCAAGCACGGGCTTGAAGGAGTGGTGGTGACCGAACGCGATGAGCCGCAGGCGGTGATTGGCAGTCATCTTCATAAGCTGGCTTACCCGGAGAACTTTGCCGCTCATGAGAAAGCGAAGGGCCTGCTGAATGAAGCTTACGAGCATGGCGGGAATGTTCTTAGCATCCAGATGCGCGGCGAGTATTTGTACACTGCCAAGGGTCATGATGGCGTGGAGGTCTACGATATCGCGAACATCGACAACAAGGCGTTTGCGGAGCGAATCACCAGCGCGCCGGTGTCGCCACTCGGTCAAAAGTTTTTCGTCAAGACCAAGGACGCGCGTTGGATAACTTCGCCTACTACGTTGGGTGTGGATCCGGCGCGGAAGCGGCTGCCCGAAAATGAAGAGCAACCGATCCACATGCTTTACGCCTACCTTTATGTCGCTGATGCGGAAGAGGGTCTCATTCTGATTAACGCGGCCACGTTGCTCGATGGCGACCCTCGCAACAATTTCATTAAGCGTGAGGTGACGTTCAATCCTGGCGCGGCGTTGAAGGGGGCGCGGCATGTGGTGATCGCCGGTAACTATGCGTATGTTTCTTGCGATAAGGGGTTGGTGATCGTGGATATCGACAAGCCCTCTACGCCTAAGATTGTTTCCACCGTAGCACTGGAGGGGGCGGGAAATGCCGCCATCCAATTCCGCTACGCGTTCGTATGTACGAAGAAGGGCCTTGAAGTGGTGGATATCACCGATGTGGCCGCGCCGCGGGCGGTGGCCGTCGTGCCTATGAAGGATGCCAAGGATGTTTATCTCGCGCGCACCTACGCCTACGTTGCGGCGGGTGCAGAGGGGTTGGCGATTGTGGACATCGAAAAGGCTACGACGCCTGGCGCGCCTCGGTATTTCAATGCCGGCGGCGCGATCAATGACGCGCATGCGGTGAAGGTGGGAATGACCAATGCCAGCTTATTTGCTTATGTGGCCGATGGAACGAACGGGCTACGAGTGTTGCAGATGATGTCGCCGGATAAGTCGGCGGACTTGTGGGGATTTTCGCCGCGGCCGGAGCCTTCGCTGATTGCGACATACAAGACCAGGGGCGAGGCGCTGGCGCTATCGAAGGGGCTTGACCGGGATCGCGCGGTGGATGAAAGTGGGAATCAGGTGGCGGTGTTTGGACGGCGTGGATCGCGGCCGTTCAATTTGGAAGAGATGCGGAAATTGTATATTCGCGAAGGGAAGCTTTATACGGTGACGAATGCCGGGGGTGTGAAGTGAAGTGGATCACCGTGCTATTTGCTATTAGCCTGCACGCGCAGCCGGTTCTGTTGACTGAGATGCGCAATGGAGTTGAGCGGGCTTCGTTGCTTCATGCCAAGAGTGGGGAGCCTGTTACCGATGAGTCTCCCGCAATGGCTGGGGAAACGCTGATTGCGTTAGGGGACGGCGTTGCGGAAGGCGTCCAGGTGCTGATTGCCGATGCTATCGCCACGGGCAATGTGATCGATTCGCAGCATGTGCAATTCAACTTGCCGGGAGAAGTGAGTGGAGGCTTCGTCGAGATTTCATTGCAGTCGGAAGAGGGGCGGAGCAATGCGGCGACCACGATTATTACCGGCCCGCCTGACCCGGTGCAGCTTTCGGCCGCGGAGGTGGACACACTGGTGAAGGCTGCCGCGGGCGCTGTCGATGCTGCCGGTTTGGTGGTCGCTGTAGTGGATCGCGCAGGCAATCCGCTTGCGGTATACAGCCGCGCCTCGGCTTCGAACGACGCCGTGGAAACCGCACTTTCGCTGGCCCGTACCGGAGCTTTCTTCAGCCATAACGAAGCGCCACTTTCGTCGCGTACAGTTCGCTTCATCAGTACGGAGCATTTCCCGGAGGGCATCCCCAACACGTCTGCCGCTGCTTTATTCGGAATCGAGAACACGAATCGCGGCTGCGTATTATCCACTGAATTTCTACCGAATCAAAGTGTCCCGCTTTCACGCAATTCCTCGGGCACGGGGCCCGGAAAGGGTATCAGCACATTCGCCGGGGGCATTCCACTTTATCGAAATGGCCTGACACTGATTGGCGGAATCGGCGTGGCCGGGGCCCCGCCCGATACGGCTGAATTTGCTATAGTCGCCGCTACATTCGCCACTCCGTTCTTCCGGCAATTGCCCCTTCCTCCGCCGGGCGCTGTCTTTATTGATGGCTTCCGGCTTCCATTCGTCAATCAAACAACTCGTCCGGCGGGAACCAGCGCCGCTTCATCACCTGGAGGCTCCTACGTTATCGGACCGCTAGCCGGACGCGCCGCGCCTGAAGGCTGGCTGGCCGGTCCCAAAGCCGGCGCCACCCTTACGGCCGATGAAGTCCGCGCTATCGTCGAACACTCCGTCGCCCGCGCCAACGTTACCCGCGCGCAAATTCGCTTGCCTCTAGGACGCCGCACAAAAATGGTGATCTCCGTTGCTGACCTGGATGGAACGATTCTTGCGCTATATAGAATGACCGATGCAACCGTTTTCTCTATCGACGTGGCCGCCACCAAGGCCCGCAACGTGGTCTACTTCTCAGGACCCGCCCTTAACACGGTCGATCTGCCAGGCGTTGCCCCCGGCACTGCCGTCACCAACCGCACCATCGGCTTCGGCGCGCAAAGCTTCTTCCCCTCGGGCATCAACAATTCCACCCCCGGCCCGTTCCGCGATCTCTTCCAGTTCGACTTGGCCAACCCCTGCACGCAAGGACGACAGCCGAAGACCGCCAATCAATCGGGCATCGTCTTCTTCCCCGGTTCCGCGCCCCTTTACAAGAGCGGCAAGATGGTGGGAGGCTTGGGCGTTTCGGGCGACGGCGTGGAGCAGGACGACTACGTCACCGCGGGAGGAGCGCAGGGATTTGAAGCCCCCGAGGCGATCCGCGCCGATAACATTTTTATCAGGCAAGTTCGCTTGCCCTACTGGAAATTTCCCCGAAATCCGGAGCAGTAATCATGCAAAAACGAATCGTACTTTTATTGACAGCGGCCGCGCTATTGCCCGCCCAGCAAACCACGAAGCAGCGTGACCTTGAAATCGTGAAGAAAGCCGGGCCGCCACCCGTGGTGGAGAAAAAGCCCGTCGGAATACCACGCAGCTATGCGCTGGTGATCGGCGTCGGAGGATATCCCAATCTGAGCGAGAAGATGCAGTTGCCTTTCGCCGAACCGGATGCCGAAGCCATTTTCAAAATTCTGATCAGTTCCGAAGGCGGAAACTTCAAGGCGGAGAATGTCCGTAAGCTGGTTGGGCCCACCGCCACGCTGGCCAAGATCCGGGAAATGTTGGAGGTGTGGTTGCCATTGGTGGCCAAAGACGACGACCGCGTTCTGGTGTATTTCGCGGGTCACGGTTTCGTTGAAGACGGCAAGGCTTACATTGCCCCCGTTGACGTACAACCAAAGCGCTTGGGCGCCACCGGATACCCGATGGACAAGCTTGGTTCTGTGTTTGCTAATCGCATTAAAGGGAAGTGGAAAGTGCTGCTGACCGATTCCTGCCACAGCGGCGCCATCACGCCTGAGGAAATCGGCACACTCAACAAGAGCCAGTTCAATCTGGATAAATCGCTGTTTGTGATGACCGCCAGCCGCGACCGTGAAGTATCCTACGAAAGCAAGGATTTTGGCGGAGGCCATGGCGTCTTCACATACTTTTTGGAGCGGGGCCTTGGCGGCCATGCCGATGCCGATGGCGACGGCATTGTTACGGCCGACGAACTGGCCGACTATGTCCGCTCGAACGTTCGCAATGCCACCAAGAACATGCAGACTCCAACCAGTGACAAAGGCAGTTTCGATCCGAAGATGCTGCTGGCTTATGTGCCATCTGGGATCAGGCCGGACGCGCCTCCGGCGCCGAAAGAAGGCGCTATGGTTTTGGAGGCGAACATGGACGGGGTGGAAGCATTCATCGACGGTGTTTCCGTGGGCGTGCTGAAGAAGGGAACGCCGCTAAGGCTGCCTGGCTTGAAGGCGGGGCCACATACAGTGAAGGGGGTGCGCGCCGGTTACGAAGATGACGGTCCGCGCGAAGAGACTATTTATCCGGGTCAGGAAAGCACCGTGTCTTTGAAGATACAAACCATCCGCCGCCGCAAGAAAGCGGCCACTGACGAAGTGGATCGCGGGCTGAAGTTCTATCGCGATGGCGGCGAATCGAATTACAAGAAGGCTGCGGAGTCGTTCCAAAAAGCCCTTGCAATGGAGCCCAATTACTACGAAGCGGCGATGTACATGGGGCGGGCGCAAAATGCGTTGTTTGAAAACGGCAAGGCCATGGAATGGTTCAAGCAGGCCATCGACTGGCAGCCGGACTACCACGTGGCGCGTGTCAGCTACGCCGGCATGCTGCTCGATACGGGGTCGACCGATGAATCGATCCGTCAACTCACAACCGTTACCCAAAGGGACAAAAGCAACGGCGAAGCCTATTGCATGCTGGCCCAGGCTTACCGCATGAAGGAGGATTTTCCGCAGGCGCTTGACGCGGCGGAGAATGCCGTTCGCTTGATTCCGGCCAAAGCGGAGAGCCACTTTTGGTTGGCGGAAAGCTTGCGTATGCTAACCAAATGGGAGCTGGCCCGCAAATCCTATTTGGACTATTTGCAGCTGAGCAATTTTGATAGTAAGCTTGCCGGGCAACTGGATTATTGGATCAAAGGCTTCCTCATCGGGGGCGGCAAAAAGACGCGCGCATCGCAACGGGACATTTGGAACGACCTGCGCAGTTTGGCCTATTTCGGCATTTGTGAGTGTGAAGGGAAGATCGGCAAAGTGGACGATGCGATTGCCGATTGCCAGCGCTCTATTCGATATGATGCGAAAGACCCAAGCACCATCTACAAGCTTGGCGTGCTGTTCGCCAAGAAGGCGGAGAGTTCCGGTAGCCTGGAGAGTTTGGCAACGGCGTCGAAGTACATGCGCTCGTTGGTGGAACTGAATCCCGATATTAAGGAAGCCCAGGATGCGAGGATGATGATCGCCGATTGGGGGCGCTATATAAGCGCCGGGGATACCGCGCCAACATCAAACCCCGGAAAGAAGAAATCCAAGTAAAGCTGTGATATTCTCATCGGTATCATGCGGTTTCTGCTTCTGTTGCCATTCGCCCTCCCCGCTTTCTCCGCCACTCCCACTTATTCGAAAGACGTGGCTCCCATTTTGTTTAAGCATTGCGCGGGTTGCCATCGGCCAAACGACGTTGCTCCAATGTCGCTGCTCGATTATAAGGCAACGCGGCCGTGGGCCAAGTCCATACGGCAAGCTGTTCTGAGCCGCAAGATGCCGCCATGGTTTGCCGACCCGAAGTTCGGACACTTTTCAAACGACCCGAGCCTGACCGCGAAAGAAATCGACACCATTAAAAGTTGGTCCGATGCCGGAGCGCCCGAAGGCAATGTAGCGGATCTCCCGCCGGGTCCGAAATTCATAGCGGGCTGGCAGCTGGGGAAGCCCGATTTTGTGGTGGACATTGGCGAGGACCACGTGATCACCCCCGGCGAAGACGCCTATGAGCACTTCACGGTGGAAACAAATTTCAAGCAAGGCATGTGGATCCGCGCGGCCGAGATTCAGCCAGGGAACCGGCAAGTGGTGCATCACGTACACGTGTTGCTAGTGCAGGACGATCCGAAGATGATGGAGGTTGCCAGCACAACCAACAGCCCTACGCTTGCGAAGTACCTTTTGCGCGAAGGAAAGTTGACGCGCATCCGCGCCGATGCCCCTGTTGTGAACGACGCTTGTGCCGCGAACCTGCCTGACTTACCCTATCTGAAAGGTTTCCAAGAAGGGGCATTGGCTTCGTTTCTCCCAGGCCGCCCGCCAGACGTGTTCCCCGAAGGCACGGCTAAATGGATTCCTCCGGGGGGCAAGCTTGAGTTCGTGGTGCATTATGCGCGGACGAACGGCAAGCCGCAGACGGATCGCACCAGCGTCGGTTTCTATCTGGCGCCGGGCGGGAAGCCGGAACAGGTGATGCGGCGCATGGACCTTCGTAATTTCTTTCTAAGTATTCCAGCCAATGAGCCGAATCACGAAGTGCGGCGTTGCTACGATTTTGAGTCTGACAAGCTGCTGCTTTCCTTCACGCCTCATATGCATTACCGCGCCAAGGACGTGACTTACGAATTGACGCGGCCCAACGGCAAGAAGGAAATTCTGTTGGCCGTTCCTCGTTACGATTTCAACTGGCAATTGGTGTATCGCTTGGCGCAACCCGTGCTTGTGGAAAAAGGCAGCCGCCTTATGGTGACTACGCACTATGACAACAGCGCCAACAACAAGGCCAACCCGGATCCTAAGCTTACAATCCGCTGGGGCGACAAAAGCGAAGAGGAAATGATGACCAGTTGGATTGAGTATCTGGATGCCCCTCATCAGCGGACAGCCTTGTAAAAGTAACTCAATCGGTAAGCCAAAGCTGTGACGCAAATGGGAATGAATCCAGGAAAATTCCAATCTCAGCGCTGGAGAGCTCAACCTGCCTCTCAATACCAAGTAAACTAAATAGAGATACATGCACCTCCCCACCGGGGCACTAGCCCCATCCGAGTCCTACTTGGACGCTCTCACCAAGGCCGCTGAACTCCTTGGCGTTCAGTCTTCGTATTACGATATTTGGGGAAAGCAACACTATACCACCGCTGAAGTGAAGGAGGCCATACTTCGGTCCTTGGGAGTGGATACGCTGTCCACCGCGTCTATCGATCATCACATTCACGGGCGCCGGCGGCAACAAACTGACTTGTTACCTCCATCGTTGGTGCTATTGGCCTCCGATCCCGAATTTTCCCTCACCATCCCTTCTTACCTTTCCGCCGCCGAGGTAGACGCCAACATCACCTTGGAAACCGGGACGATGCGCCACGTTACTTTTGCCCTTGCCTCATTTACTCCAACCATGCAATTGGAAAGTGATGGCGAACACTTTGTCCGCTTCACCCTCTCCTTACCGAAGGACCTTCCCCTCGGCTATCACCAGCTCACTGTCGCTGTTCAAGGCCTTCATGGCGCGGCGCATCTGATTCTGGCTCCTGGCCGCGCTTTTTTTCCGCAACCCGAAAGCCAAAAATACGCCGGTATCGCTATTTCTCTTTATGGCCTTCGCTCAAAACGGAACTGGGGGGTTGGCGATTTTACCGACCTCGAATGCTTCACCGATTGGATGGCGTCGCGAACATCGGCGGAGTTTATCGCACTGAATCCGCTGCACGCCATCGCCAACCGCACCCCGTATAACACCAGCCCCTACCTGCCGCAGTGCACTTTCTACCGTAATTTTCTGTATCTTGATCTGGAACGCATTCCGGAGCTGAAATATTCTCCGCGCGCCCAGCAATTATTGAAAAGCCCCGCATTCCAAGCCAAACTTGAGGCTTTGCGCAATTCCGAATATGTCGATTACGAATCCACCAGCCGCCTGAAGCTGCGCTTTCTGAAATTGCTTTTCCGCACTTTCCTGCCGCACTTGGGCGCCCGCACCCAGCGCGCGCAAGCGTTCCACAACTTCACCGTGCGCGAGGGCGAACTGCTAAACCGCTACGCAACCTATTGCGCCCTGGACGAATTTTTCCACAAGCGTGACCGCAACGTTTGGCTCCCCACCGAATGGCCGCACCTTTACCAATCTCCCAACACCGACGCCGTCCACGACTTCGCCGGCAGACACTGGCGTTCGGTGACATTCTATAAATATGTGCAGTGGCAAGTGGATGAACAATTAGCCGCCGCCCAGCAACACACGAAAGATCGCGGCTTGAAAATCGGCCTCTATCACGATCTCGCCTTAGCCACCGACCGCTACGGCGCCGACCTCTGGGCCTTTCCCGATTTCTACGTCTCCGGCTGCCGCGTCGGATCCCCCCCCGACGACTTTTCGCCGAAGGGGCAGGACTGGTCCTTTCCCCCGCCCAACGGCCAAGCCCATCGCGCCAATGGCTATCAAGTGTTCCGTCAAGCGATCGCCAAGAACGCATTGCATGGCGGAGCCCTTCGCATGGACCACGTCATGCGGTTTTTCCGCCTCTATTGGATTCCCGACGGCAAGGAAGCCACCGAAGGCACTTATGTGCTGGACAATTCCGAAGACCTGCTGCGCATTCTGGCTCTCGAAAGCTTGCGCGGCAACTTCATACTGGTGGGCGAAGATTTGGGCACGGTTGAACCTCATGTGCGCGAAGCTCTGAATCGCTATGGCGTTTTAAGTTACCGCCTGCTCTATTTCGAAAAGAACGATGGCAAATTTCGTTACCCCCGTGACTATCCCGCGCAAGCTCTCGTTTCATCCACAACGCACGATCTGCCCACGCTGGCCGGCTTCTGGACCAATCGCGACGTCGAATCCCGCAAAGCCGCGGGCTTGGTTGACGAGGCCGGCTATCATCAACAACTAGCCTCACGCACCTTTGAGAAACAAAAAATGCTGGACGTGTTCCATGAACTGGAGTTGTTACCAAACGAATACCCTCGGGATGCAGCGGTGCTTTCTGAATTCACCGGCGAGTTGCATAACGCCGCGGTCGGCATGTTGGCCTCAACGCCATCGGTGATGCTGGTGTTGAATCAGGAAGATCTGACCAAGGAAACCGAACAGCAAAATCTGCCCGGCAGTACATATCAATACCCCAACTGGCAGCGCAAGATGCGGTATACGATTGAGGAACTGCAAACCAATGCCGATGTAGCGGGATTTACGCACATGTTTCAGCACTGGTTGATGAAGACCGGGCGGACCACACGCTAATACCATCTGTAATGGCCAGATGGCTGGCGTGAAAGTTCTAAACCGTATCTTGGCCATGTTAAGCTTGGCCAATGAGCGACGATTCCAAAGAAGATCTGAAGCAGGCGCTGACCACGCTTGCGCTACCTGTCTATCAAGATCTCGCAAAGCCAGCGATAATTCAAGCTGGATTAGCTCTCGAAACGGTAGCAAAAACCGTCCAAATTGCACTGCTCCCCTTAAAAGCGCTGTGTTGGGGGGCAGATCAATTCAGCTCGTTTCTTGAAGGCAAGATCGCGGAGAAACTTAAAAATGTTCCGCCAGAGAACATCAAAACGCCACAGGCTGACATCGCTATCCCGCTACTCGAGTCTGTGCGGTTAAAAGAACATTCCGCGCCCCTAGCTAGTGGATCTTTACGCTCAATTATTGGCGTCGGCGGTGCAGAACAGGGCAGACGGGCATGAGATCCACCCCGCATTCGTCGAAGTACTAAAGCAGTGCTCGCCAGATGACGCCTCGATTCTAAATATTCTTTATCTTAAATTAGCACCGCCGTTCTTATTGGTGGAGATCACGTCGACCGACGGTCTCCGCACAACGCTAGAAAAGAGATTTACTACCTTAGCAAAAGAGAGTGGAGTGGAAAATCTAAGGCGCGTGCGGATAGCAATTGACAACCTAACTCGCCTGGGTTTGGTTGACGCGATCGAAGGAAGTACGATGCCCGATGATTCTCTCTATGATGATCTCGAAACCCTTGCCGTTGGAGATTCTGAGTTGGGTGCAACAGAGGATCGTGCCATTCCTCTAAAATAACTTCAGTTCACGAGAGGCGCGATTGTCCTTCGCGATTTTGGATTGGAATTTTGCCGCGCCTTTATGGATGAGGTTGGACTTGAACAACGCGTATCTTTGAGAGTCAAAGGACCGGAGATTGCAGCAGGGTCCCCGACGGCGCCTTATCTGATGATCATCATTCCGCAGATCACACCCTTACGCGTTAGTGGATTGACCGAGCTAGTCGGAGATATACGCTTGAGAGTGGTCGGCGAATTACGCGACGAGGAAAAGATAACAATTAAGTTTTGGCTAAATACCAACATTACATCTAGATTAGAGAAAGACCCATGGAGCGAGGCCGCGATTTATGTAGGCCGCGAGCGAGTGAAGCTTGCACAAGGACGTCAAATTGGACCGAATGCTTTGCTGTTTGAAAACGTGGATTTGCGGCTTGTCGCATATCTGCCAATTTCGGAGAGGTACTTGACCATCAGCGGAGTGAGATGTAATGCAAACCAAATTGGGTTCGGCAATAATCCGCGAATTGAGGCCTTCCTGGAAGTCAACGGAATGGAGATCCGATCCTTTCCACAGCATAACCTTGCACGAATTGTGGAAGATCATTCCGTAGCTTTGTATTCGGATCCATCTTGCACTTTTTCCCGTATCCCTGTGTTGTCATTGTCCGCCCCACACAATGCGAAGCTCTTGTGCAAGAGTGGCGGTGTTGGGATTGCCGATGTCTTCATAAAGGTCTCAAATTTATTCGAACTCGAATCGGCGTCCGGGGATTTACCTTCGTCTGAACAATTAAGATTGATCCTTAGATTTAACAACGTTCCCAGGGGAGCGTCGCTCTTTGCAGTCATAACCGGAATTGATGAGTCCGCGCATGACGTTCTCGCTGAGCTCATCGAAACCGATGCGAACGGAGCGGGTCGGGACTATGGCCGCCTTAATGGCACTCATTTTTTATGCGTGGATGATTTTTCGTATCCTTGTCGGCCCCTCGTCATCAGCGGCGAATATGGATCAACAATAGCTACGTATGCTTTGGCCCTTCCGTCTTCAAAATATAGTTCGGTAGTACTTGCCATAGCAGTTGCCTTCGAGACGAAGCCAGAGTTGGCGCTTCCAGGGCTGGGTACCGGGATGTTAAACGTCGGGCTCGCTCCCTTAAGTACCGTTTCGACATCAAGGGCAACAGCGCCGATTCCGAGGTTTTGTGATCGCTCACGGTGTATGGATATCTTTAGAATAGACCTTTAAGACTTAGACATTTGAACTCTCCCTGCTGCCAATAGATGCTTTGGCAAATTGCTCCTCGTGGGGGAGGATCCGGCACTTGCCACTATGGAACTTTAAAATCGTTGCTTGTTGCCAGACTTCGACGCGGAACAAAACTTGAGCTGAGTTGTAAAATTGAATTGAGGCAATATGACGCCAAACCAATCAGTCGAGTTACGAGGGCAAAGCTACTACTTAGCTGGCACTCGAATATCCCTCGATAGTGTTGCCTATGCGCTTCGCCGCGGGGAAACAGTTGACGACATTCTCGCGGATTTTCCAGCCCTTTCATCGCGTGAAACGTTGAAAGGTTCTATTGCTTTCATTGAATCAAACCAAGCTGAGATCGACTCTTACCTTGCGAATAATGAAAAACGTTGGAAAGAGAAGTGCAAATTAAACTCACCCGAGTTGATTGAGAGAGCGAGAATGTATCGCGCGGCCCGAGAACTCAAAACA
>JAYVXT010000718.1:0-12001 GCA_043785065.1 Bryobacterales bacterium
CCAATTCTTTGAAAGATATGCTATCGCATTGTTTTCAGAGTAGATAGCTTCGTTGTAGTTTTGCGAAAAAGCTTGGCGATAGGTGAAAGAGCTAAGGTAATTGGCGTTCACGTGACCTTCAAATCCGTATTTTAGATCGGTTTTTGCGGTCAGAGACATCAGGTAGCCGCCTTGTTTGATGCGGGCGCCATCTTCTTGCAAGGCTCCGCGATCCTTGATGCCTTCGAAGATAAAATTAAAGCTTGTTTTATCATTAGGTTTGCCGCGAAAGTCAATGTGATTTCTTAAGCCCCTAGCGGTATATAATTGCCCACGATAGGTGATATCGTAGCTGCGATTGATGGCCCAAAAATATCCTGCGTTGATGATTTTTCCAAAGCGACTGGAAATCCCAGCGTTGGGGGTTAAGAATCCGCTGCGGCGGGGCAATTTTTCCAAGGATTTGTAGAACGCCGGTGCATACAGAATAGGGAACCGTTTTACCTTAAAGTAAGACTTATAGGCTATGGCTCTATCTCCTTGAATTATATCTATCTTAGGGCCTGTCAACTTCCACCATGGCTTGGGTAATTTGCAGTTAGTTACGAAGCCATCGTACAGTATATAGCGATCTCTTATCTTTTCAGCCCAATTCCCTTCAAAAATAAATGGGTTAGACGATGCTAGGACACCACGTCTGGCCTCGATTCTAGCGGGGGCTTGGCCCTTGACCGAGTAGAAGCGCCCGGTCTCATCCTCCATGTTGTATTGGGCGCGGTCGCAATGAATCTCTTCACCCCCATCGAAATTTTGGAAAAAAACATTTCCCCGGGCTTCGACCCAACGAGTGTCCTCGTCATAATCGACCTCGTCGGCTTTGAGAAGAAATTCGGTGGTTTCTATTTCGACGGCTCCGCGCAATTTACGAAGATTACCGTCGGCTTCCTCGGTGACTGCAACGACGCGAATTTCATCGGGGGCCGGGGCGGTTGAGCGCTTGATTTGGATGCGGTTTGGGCGAGTGGAGGGACCATTAACTACAAACGTAGGAGTTAGCTGGGGACGCACCTGGGCGAAAATTAAATCCGGCCTAAAAAACAGTAAGTACAATACCATGTAGTTTCTAAGAGTAATGGCCGATATATTGTGTAGGTCTAGTAGTACTATCCGCCTTAACAATAATAGTTCGTGACATTTCCGATGGAATATGTTACGAAAGATACTGGGCATGCACAAAATAAAGTACTTAGTGCTGGACTTAAGGGCCGAAAATAGAGCCTGACAGATGGAATGGAACCCAAACCCAGTAGCAACGGGAACGGGCGTGCGGAATGGAGTGGAGGGGATCAGTGCTGGTTCCTAAGGTTTCGATTGAAGCTGTTCAAACGAAGAAGCTAGCACGGATCTTAAGCCTGGAGCAACCTGCCGTCGGTAAATTAGTTGATGGTTGGTGGTAAAAGGACTTCAATTTAAGGACCGAAAAACTTATGATCTGCGAATATTGCAGAACCTTGAATTCTGAAACCGAACATCGTTGCCGGCGATGCCAGCGCCGCCTTGGTGCGGCGGTCACCGCATACGCCTCAAATTCCTACCCAGTTATCCGGGAAGCCACGGCGCGCAAGTACGAGATGGTTGTGGATCGTGAACCTGTGGCCGCCGTTGCGGTGGCGAATCGGGCTCCGGCCTTTGAAAGTTTCCATGGGGAAAGAAGCAAGGAACAATCCCTTAGCTTCCCTGTTCAAGGCTCATTGTTTGGCCGCGATGGGCTAAAAGTCGTCACCATAGACGGGCGGGAATCCACAGCTCCGGCAACAAAGAAACGCACTTACGCGGCAAAACGGCCAGCGGGGGAAACGTTCGATCAGGGTGTTCTCGATTTCTTTAGCGCCCCCAAGATGGAGTTCCGGCATATTGGGCAGGAAGTCCGCTCGGCGGTCTACTGCGATTACCGGGTTGCCTCTGTTTTGCACCGCGCGCTGGCGTCGGTAATTGATGGAAGCTTAATTCTTTTCTCCATTGCTTTGTTTGCCGGAATCTTCGTTTACGGCGGAGGGGAGTTCGATTTCGGCCCAATGGAAAACAAGTTGGTTTTCGGATCGCTGCTTGTGCTGTTGCCGATGATTTACAAGCTATTTTGGGCTGCGGCAGCTGCCGATACTCCTGGAGCCCAATACTTGGGATTGCGGCTGACCGACTTTGACGGCCGGCGTCCAAAGGCTCGAGAAAGAGTTCATCGCGTCTTCGCCTCCGCGTTAAGTTCGTTGGCGGCCGGCATTGGTTTGTTATGGGTCTTTCTGGACGAGGAGAGCCTTTCATGGCAAGATCATATTTCCGGCACTTTCCTCACCGCCGACGAGGCTCACGGAACCAACGAGACGGTTGCAACTGCTTGGGCGGGTTGATCGCCTAAGCGGTCGGCATTCAGGCTGATGAAGCCATATGCCTTACGATGAAAGCCTCGCATCAAATATGCCCTTTGCATCCATTAAAGACGCCATCGAAGATTTTCGCCAGGGAAAAATGGTGATTGTCGTAGACGATGAAGATCGGGAGAATGAAGGCGACCTGACGGTGGCGGCCAGCAAGGTCACGCCGGAAATTATCAACTTCATGGCTATCCACGGTCGCGGTTTGATTTGCTTGGCTTTAAGTCCGGACCGTTGCGACCACTTGGGCTTATCTCTGGTTACCTCCAACAACACCTCGCAATTCGGTACGGCTTTTTGTGAATCGATCGATGCCGCCGAAGGGGTTACCACCGGCATTTCGGCAGCCGACCGGGCGCTAACAATCCAAATTGCAATGCGCGATGAGACACGCCCCTCCGGCCTGGCAAGGCCGGGCCATATGTTCCCACTACGGGCTCGTGAAGGGGGGGTACTTGTTCGTGCGGGTCAAACTGAAGCGGCGGTGGATTTAGCGCGCATGGCCGGTCTTCCGGCGGGCGGGGTGATCTGCGAAATCATGAAGGAAGACGGCACCATGGCGCGCGTGCCGGATCTGATCACCTACGGGCATTTGCATCATTTGAAAATGATTTCGGTAGCCTCGCTCATTCGCTACCGGCTGGAGCATGAGCGGTTTCTTCGCCGCAAGGCGGAAGGCATTCTGCCAACCCGGTATGGCGCCTTTCGCACTATCGCCTATGAAAGCCCGATCGACCCTGAGACGCATATGGCTTTAGTGATGGGCGATATTTCGGGAAAAGACAACGTTTTGGTCCGCATGCATTCCCACTGCGTGTTCGGAGATGTGTTCCATTCAACCGATTGCGAATGCTCGTCTACCTTGGAAGGATCGATGCGGGCAATTGCGGAGAACGGTTCGGGGGCCATTGTTTACCTTCATCAAACGGGTTTAGGATACAAAGTATTCAAACGCGAGGAGATGCCGGCACATCTTGAGCCGGTCCACAGTCTGGCTCCTCTGACTGGCACGCAGATGAAAGTTTTGCTGCATGAGGCCGGGATAGGAGCCCAGATACTTGCCGATCTCGGTCTTCGTCGAATCCGATTATTGACCAACCATCCGCGGAAAGTAGTGGGCCTTGAGGGCTATGGAATTGAGATCATTGAACAGGTCCCAGTCAAAAAACGGGAACTTTCCCTGTCGCCCAACCGTTTATAGGACAGGAGTTATTGATGCGTATTTTAGCTTCCGCTTTATTAATCCCACTGTGTGTACCGGCATTCGCCGCCGATTCCGCCCTATTAAACTTCGTCATGCCAGAGGCCCGGTTCCTAGGCGGCATTGATGTACAAAAGGCCAAGACCTCGAGTTTCGTCAAATCGATGATGGATTCGATGCCAAGTGATTTCTTTGAAAAGATAGGACTTGATCCGAAGAGGGATTTGGATGAAATCCTATTTGCCAGCGTTCAGGCTGGTGGTCATGGCGGCAAAGGACTTTTTGTTGTGCGGGGAAGACTGAATCCGGCTAAAATCGGTGACACTCTTCGATCCTTTGGTCCGAACCTGGTCGAAAACCGCAATGGCCTGGAGATCTTCAAACAGCAAGGAAGTAACGCGGGCGGGTTCACCTTGATTGGCGACCATACGGCGTTGTTGGGAGATTTGGAATCGGTACGAGCGGCAGTGGATAGGCGCATTGGGGGAACGCACCTTGACGCCGCTAGAGCAAGCCGGGCACGAAGTCTAAGCCAGGCTAACGACGTGTGGATGATCACCTCAACCCCTAATATGGCAATGCGGCAAAAACCGGCCACGGCGGGTGGCAATCCTGGTTCTCCTTTGGCGGGATTAAATGGAGATTTCTTGAAATCGGTTGACCAAGCGGCCATTGGCCTGCGCTTTGTTCCCGGCAATGTGGAGTTGAACATGGAGGCCCAGGCCAAGACGGAAAAAGACGCCGGCGCTTTGGCTGATGTTGTTCGCTTTCTTACAAAGATGGTGCAAATGAATCGGGACAGTGAAGAGGCGCGGACACTGGCGACGGCTCTTGAAGGGATGCAGATTTCTCAGGACACGAAAACTCTTCGCATTAAGTTAGCGTTGCCTCAGGATCAACTTGAGAAAATGATGCATGGCGCTCCAATCGAAAGAAAAACAATTTAGGAACGTTACCTAGTGGAAAATCTTCAATATCCCATCGGAAAACCACAGTATTTAGAGAAAGTCACGGATGAACAAAGGGCAGCATGGATTGAGGATTTTTCGCACGCCCCGGCGCAGCTTGAAGCAGGCATGGCAGGGCTAACCGACGCACAACTCGACACGCCATACCGGCCTGGAGGTTGGACGGTAAGGCAAGTCTGTCATCATTTGCCCGATTCGCATTCGAACGGGTATGTACGCACAAAGTTGGCGCTAACCGAAGATTCCCCGATCATAAAACCTTATGCCGAAGACCAATGGGCGAAACTGCCTGACTCTGCTCTTCCCATTGGGGTCGCCATCGACCATTACCGCGGAGTGCAAGCCAGATGGACGGCTGTATGGATGAATGTCCAAAGCGGGGAATGGGCTAGAACTTACATCCATCCAGAGTATATGAATCATTATTCCTTGGACCAAATGCTTCAATTGTATACGTGGCATGGGAAGCATCATTTAGCACAAATAACTGGCTTGAAAAGCCGGATGAATTGGAAATAACTTTGGTTTTTTCTTTTCAAACGAGCTTTTTCCGCATCAAACGGTTAACCTGTATAGTGAGCAAATGCTTGTAAAAATTGGAGCTTCGAAGCCCGCTGATTTTTCAGACCCCGTTGGTGTGTTGATAGGCTGCCACCGGAAGATAGAGGATCACTTAGGGGTATTGGAAACACTTACGGTGGCGGACAAGCCGGAGCCGTTGAACCCGGAGCGGCGCGGAGCTTTGGAACGAAGCTTGAACTATTTCCGGAATGCCGCCCCAAAGCATTCCTCCGATGAAGACGACAGCCTATTCCCGCGGCTCAAGAAAGCCGGCGGGATGAAAACTCTGATTGCCAAATTAGAGAAGCAGCATACGCGGTTGCATGAGTTGCAGGCAAACATTGAGCAACTGGGCATGTTGTGGTCGGCGCGCGGCATTTTGAGCCCTTCCGATTGGACCCGGATGAAGACCGACGTGGAAGAGCTAAGTTCCGTTTATAGCGAGCACATTCAGATTGAGGAGCATGATTTGTTCCCCAAGGTGATTGATTCGATTTCGGTAGCGGAGTTGGCGGTGGTGGGCAAAGAGATGTCGGCGCGGCGTAAGGATTAGCGGGCGCTCCTCTCTTGATCGCCTTCCCTAAGTGGATGGCGCCGTTTTTTCCGCATAATGTGTCGGAAAGAGTGGGTTGCTGTTGTGGTCTAATGGCAGGTTGGTAATAGCACTCCCATGAAAAGAACACTTCTGATTGCCGTCACACTGGGAATTGGTTCCACGTCACTCTTCAGCGCGGAAAAAGAAATATTGTTGATTGCGGGCAAACCTAGCCATCCGCCAGGGCAGCACGAACACAACGCCGGGGTCCTGCTGCTGACAAAGTGGCTGAACACTGTCCCGGGAATCCATGCCACCGCATCGTTAAGCGGAGCATGGCCTAGCGGAGCGCAGTTCGACAAGGCCAATGCTATTTTCATCTTCAGCGACGGAGGTGAATCGCATATAGCTTTTCAAGAAAACCACGCCGCGGACGTGGAGAAAGCCGCCGCCCGAGGGGCTGGTCTGATGTTCATGCACTATGCTACCGAGCCTCCGGCAAAACGCGGGCACGAGCAGATGACATCGTGGGCTTCGGGATTCTTTGATCTTAACTATTCGATAAACCCTATCTGGGAGGCAAATATTCAGACGCTTCCCAAGCATCCCATCACAAGTGGCGTGAAGCCGTTCAGGGTTAAGGACGAATGGTACTATAACATCCGATTCCCGGAAAAGCCGATGCATTTTACCGCAATCTTAAGTACAATTCCACCAGCAAACACGATTTTAGCCGACGGCATACGGAGCGGTAATCCCGACGTTCGATCCAAAATAGGACAACCTCAAATCATGTCATGGGCCGTGGAACGCGCCAGTGGAGGAAGATCCGTTGGATATACGGGCGGCCACTACCACGCGAACCTGGGCAACGAAAATATTCGTAAGCTTTTGTTGAATTCCATCTTGTGGGTAGCCAAGGCTCCCGTGCCAAGGAATGGAGTGCGAATAGTGGTGACGCCGGAAGAACTAACTGCGAATCCGGATCCCAAGCCAGCAGGAAGGCCTATAATAGCGCCAAAAGCTCAATGAGGGCATGTGTAAACAATTGTGGGTCCGTACTTCCAGCCGTTCAATTCCAACGCTTTTGAAGAACACGGGCAAAACGGATCTCCGGTGGCGACAAATCTTCGTGTTCCTCGGACATTTGGCGGCCCCGCCACCGGTCCCTTTGTGCTTTTAAGTTCCATTACGTACTTCCCATCTGAAAACCGGCAGCACCAGGAAAATGCTCTAAGCCGTCTTGTTGCCTCAGTTACACAATCCTCTCAAAAGTACTAAAGCTGCAAGTACACCAAATCGGTTAAACCATTCAGGGGATTGGAAGCCGCAGATATGGATGTTAGCATTTACTCGGAGAAGTCACGCCTTTTTCAGTTTGGTTTCTCCACTTTTAATAAAAGACGCTCGGTATTTTCATGAGTAAGCGTCAGGCTTTTATTTTGAATACGAGGACCTACATGCTCTCCCCACGCTTAAGTGCAATTGCTCTCTTCTCAATCGCAACTCTGATCCCCCACGCTTTGTTGGCGCAAGAGGTGTCCAGGGGCTCAGTTACTAACTATAGAATTGTGAGCGAGCGGCATGCGGGTAAAACACAATGGTTTGTTACTTACCGCGCGGATCTGCTGAAGAAGGGAGCGGAAACCTCCAGTTCCACGGCGACTCTCAGCAGCTTGTCGCCGTCGGTTCGGGTACTGCCCGGACAGGGCAAATTGCACTTTGGAGCCCATTCCTCGGACGGAAGCGCCACCAGCGTCAATACATTCACAATTCTGGTTGATCGTTCCAAGCCTTTTAGATTTTCCGACCTTGAATGGTCTTTCCGCACTCCTTCGGCCAATGCGGGAAGAAATCAGACGGTGAAAGTTGGCTCTAAGGTGCAATTGGCCGCTAGCGAGTCAACCGATCCTTCCAGCACAGGGAATCTCAAATATGCCTGGACTCTCCTTTCTAAACCAGCAGGATCTTTCGCCAGCCTGTCAAACACCGCAGGCATGGAACCCAACTTTATAGCCGACGCGGCGGGCGATTATTCCTTTCAGGTGAAAGTCGACAATGGAATGGAGCAAGACACGGCGACGGTAACAATCAGCACGGTCAATTCCGCGCCCATGGCCCATGCCGGCCGCGGTCAGACCGCGACCGCCGGAACGCTCGTGAGGCTTGATGCCAGCCGGTCGTCGGACGCCGACGGCGATCCTCTTCGTTATTCGTGGACCATGGTCAGCCAGCCGGAGGGAAGCATCGCATCGATGCAATCGTCCAACTCAGTTGCCGGCGCCTTTACGCCGGACAAACCAGGAGACTACATTCTCCAGTTAGTCGTCAACGATGGCATATCGGATAGCGCACCGGCTACAGTCACAATCACAACCGTGAATTCAACTCCAGTGGCCGGCGCCAGCGCGGAGAAGGCTTTAAGCTTGGGGGAACCGATCCAACTCAATGGCTACAAGTCCACCGATGTGGATGGTGACCCTCTTACCTACAAGTGGATGTTACTGAGCGCTCCCGCGGAAAGTAAGGCACGGTTGAGCAGTACCACTGACGTGAATCCACTTCTCACCCCCGATGTTGCGGGCATTTACGTAGCTCAATTAATCGTCAACGATGGAAAAACGGAAAGTACGCCGGCAACGGTTGTCATTTCCACCGATGCGGCGGACCAGTTGAAAGCAAACACTGGGATGAACCAAACCGCCGCCCAGGGAAATGCGGTAACCCTTCGCGGTTCAACCAACGGTATTGGTGACGTCAACTATCAATGGTCACTGGTGGCGCGGCCTGAGAATAGCGAGGCGACTCTTTCCGGCGCCAATACTGCAACTCCTTCGTTTATCGCCGATCAGCCGGGTACGTATGTGGCCCAACTCATTGCCGGCAATGGAAGCATGAAGAGCGCTCCACAAACAGTTACCATCAGCACGGCTAACACGCAGCCGGTTGCGGACCCTGGATCGAACGTTGAAGTGGCGCTTCATTCGAACGTAACCCTTGATGCAAGTAAATCATCCGACGCCGACAAGGACCCGCTTACTTACAACTGGTCGCTGCTAAGCCAACCTGCCGAAAGCAGCTTAACTCTGGTTGCGGCAACGAGCGCAACGCCCTCCATCGTGGCGGACGCCGCCGGAACTTACGTTCTGCAGTTGATGGTGAACGATGGCTATGCCAACAGTGAGCCGGTGACGCAGGCCATCGTAGTAATCGCGTCCGCGGAAGGACCGGGCAAGAAGTCCGCAAGTTCGGCGGACATAATTGTGTCCTCAGCCGTCACGGTTTCCCCCGGCGATATAGTTCCCTTTTCCGTGGCGCTCGCAAGTCCGGCAGTGAATTCGGTATTCATTCAACTCTCCAGCAGCGATCCTTCAACTGCTTCCCTTAGCACCACCGGCGTCAGCATCAGCGCGGGCCAAACCACGCCCAGCCGTGGGGCGAACCTCACCGGAGTCGCGGCGGGCACGGCAACGATTACAGCCACGGCAACGGGCTTGGCTCCTGCTTCCACCTTGGTGACGGTGGGCATTACGTCTTCGCTTTCCCCGGCAATCACGAATTTGAGTGGACCTGGCGCGGACGCAACACTCACGTTGGCCCTTTCAGGCCGGGCACAAAATAATATCAGCTTCAGCCTATCCTCATCCAACCCATCGGTAGCTTTTGTTCCCTCAAGTGCGTTCATTAGCGCTTCGGGCCAGGTGGTTGGCTTCAAGGTCACCGCTGTAGGGATCGGCACAACCACGATCCGTGCAAGCGCTGCAGGCTTTGCCGATGCAACGGCAACGGTAACGGTGTTACCTTCAGCCACTATCAGCATCGCGGTGAACACGAATTCCATCAAGCTTGGACAAACCCCAGCCACATTGACAGCGACGCTTTCCCAGCCCGCGCCATTTGGCGGAACCACGGTGGCCTTGGTCTTCGACAACAAAAAGCTGCTATGCACTCCGGCTAATATTTTCATTCCGCAAGGCTCCACTACCGGCACGTCCTTGGTTTCCGGCGAAAACGTTGGCAATCAAAGCATTACCGCCTCATCTGCCGGCTATGGCTCCCCTACGCCATTAGTTATACAGGTTGGCGCGGTGATCGCATGGGAAAGGCCGAGCGTCACTTTGACCACGGCTGGCCAACAGTTACAGTTCAACCTCATTTTGTTTTCAACCGTTCCGGGCAGCAATGCTTTCTCCGTCTTGGACGGAATTCCGATAAACCTTTCCTCCTCAAACACGGCGGTCGCAACCGTTCAGACACCGGTGAACTTCTTCTGGGATGGAAGCACAGCCCCAGCCACGCGCGTCACGATAAATACGGTTGGCTTCGGGCTTTCACAAATACATGCCAGCGGCGTGAATATTGATGACGTAGTAATGAACCTGAACGTGAACGGCCCCCTAGGCTTTGGTTTTTCCGCATTCCCCAACGGCAGTGCGGGGCTTCCTTATTCGTTCACGATGACCCCCTCGGGAGGCACAGCTCCCTACAATTGGACAGCGACGGGTCTTCCCGCCGGCCTTACGGTGAATAGCTCCACGGGCATTATCTCGGGAACAGCCCCTTCTCTCGGCACAAGCACAATCAACTTCAGCGTCAGTGACTCAACCGTTCCCAGGCAAACCGCTACCGGATCCTTAACGGTAACGATGGACCCTGCGCCGCCAAGCGCCGTCACCATGATTTCGGGCAGTCCTCAAAGCGCGGCTATCAATACCACCTTTGGATCCCCACTTGTCGCAAAAGTAATTGATAGCGCCGGAAATCCAGTGGCCAATATTAATATCATTTTCTCCGGACCTTCCACCGGCGCGGGAATTGCTTCCCCGGTCACCGCCGGCACCGACGCCGCCGGCCTCGCTGTCGCTTTTTTGACGGCTAACGGCAATGTGGGTGGACCCTACCAGGTAACTGCGGCGGCGGCGGGAATCGGTCCAGCCAGTTTAGCCACTCCGGCTGCTTTTTTCTTGACCAACACGGGCTCGGCTCCGGTTCCGGCAAACATTGCCGCGATCTCCGGCAGCCCGCAAACGGCCACGCTTGGGGCAACCTTCGCGGCGCCTTTAGTAGTCGAAGTAAAAGACGCGTCGGGCACCCTGCTTTCCGGAATAACGGTGACGTTTAGGGGACCAAACAGCGGTGCGGGAATAGCAAATATTGTCACGGCTGTAACGGTAGCCGGCCGGGCTTCGGCGCAAATTACCGCCAATTCATTGGTTGGATCAAATTACCAAGTGGTAGCCTCCGTTGCCGGGCTTGCTTCCACGGCAGCCTTCTCGCTGAGCAATGCCGCTCCAACACCGGCAGCCATTTCCGTTGTCTCCGGCAACGGCCAAAGCACGGCCGTCGGCACGGCATTTGGATTCCCGTTAGTGGCACTGGTGCTGGATAGCTCAAGTAAGCCGGTTTCCAATGTGGCCGTAACTTTCAGTGGGCCTGGTAGCGGAGCGGGCATTGCATCGGCTGTTACCGTCTCGACCGATTCCGCGGGACAAGCCTCCGCCTTCGTTAGCGCGAACGGGACGGCGGGTGGACCGTACAACGTAGCCGCAAGCGTTGGTAGCGTAATTCCTGTCAATTTTGTACTCACAAACACGGCCTCAGTTAGCGGTGGAATCATCGGTCTGCCTTCAAACGTCGTGCTATCGCCAGGACAATCCACGTCCTTCGCAGTCACCCTACCCACAGCCGCGCCCACCGGCGGCGTTACGGTAACACTGGCAAGCCCCGATACATCGAAGGTTACGATCACGCCGCCTTCCGTGTTTATTGGCGCTGGGTTTACTCAACCCGTCACGCAGCCTCAGGTGACCGGTGTGAACATTGGCTCAACCGTGATTAGCGCCTCCGCGCCGAACTACACCACGGGCGCGAAAGGCGTCACCGTTAGCGCATCCATCAGCCTAAGTCCAACCCCACTCAACATCACGGGCACGGCAACCCAAAACCTAACACTAACGCTGTCGGCTCCGGCTCCGGCGCCAGGTCTGACGTTCACGCTGAACTCTTCAAACACCGCTGCCGCCACTGTGCCCTCCACGGTGACGATGAGCACCGGCTTATTCAGCGTTACGGTTCCCGTCACCGGAGTCGCGGCAGGCTCCACCGTAATCCGCGCCAGCCTCCCGGGCATTTCCGAGGCAACAGCGAGTGTTGTTGTAACGGCCGGAGCGGCGATAGATATCATCATGCCCGGCGCAATCACAATTGCGCCAGGCACGAGTTTCGATTTCCCGATCACACTTGCCCGGCCGCCGGCAAATTCCGTCTATGTGCAACTCGGCACCAGCGATGCATCGAAAGCAACCATCACAGGCGGCGTCACCTTTAA
>JAYVXT010000719.1:0-11997 GCA_043785065.1 Bryobacterales bacterium
CATGGCCAGAACATTTGCCTGTAACATCCGGTCCATGCCTGCAATTCCAATCGCCGAAAGCAGCGCGCCGATAGTGGTGGGAATTAAGCAGACCAGCAATGCCACAAGCACCGTACCGGTTACCGGACGGCCTTGCCCAGCTTCGTTTACGCTGAACAAGGAAAACGGAAGCAGCGTCACCGTGGCCAACAGGAAAACAATCGTAAGTGCGGCCAGTAAGATATTGAGCGCAATTTCATTGGGGGTCTTTTGCCGCTTGGCTCCCTCCACCATGGCAATCATCCGCTCCAGGAAACTGTCTCCGGGCTCGCTGGTAACGCGAATGACGAGCCAATCGGAAAGCACCCGGGTTCCGCCTGTAACCGACGACCGGTCGCCGCCGCTTTCCCGAATGACCGGAGCGCTTTCCCCCGTAATGGCGCTCTCATCGACACTGGCCGCGCCGTCGATCACTTCGCCATCGATCGGTATAAATTCACCAGCGTCCACCTGCACCATGTCGCCTTTTTTCAAAAGATTTCCGGCAACGGTCTCAATCGTCGAACCGTATTTAGCGGTGGCCAGCCGCTTGGCTTGTACGTCGCGACGGCTCTTACGAAGCGTTTCCGCCTGGGCCTTTCCGCGTCCTTCGGCCATAGCTTCGGCGAAGTTGCCGAACAGCACCGTAAACCACAGCCAGCCGCTTATAGAGAGGATGAAGCTGGCCGGTTCCTCGCCGGGACTGAACAGTGCGGCCATTCCCAACAACGTAGTCAGCACGCTGCATATCAACACGGTGAACATGACGGGATTACGCACTTGGTGGCGGGGATCAAGCTTCAAGAAAGAATCGGTGATGGCTTGGGCCACGATTGGGCCAGTGAACAAAGGTCTCTTTTCGGATTTCGACATAATAAATCACCTAATTTACAGGTGCGCCAATTTTAGATGCTCGACAATCGGTCCTAAGGCGAGAGCCGGGATAAAGGCCAGCGCGCCTACTATCACCACCGTTCCAACCAACATCACAATGAAGAGAAGCGAGTGCGTGGGCAAGGTACCCGCGCTTGCCGGCACGATCTTTTTCGACGCGAGCGATCCAGCAATGCCGATCACCGGAATCGCCACCCAGTAGCGCGAGGCAAGCATGGAAATACCGCCCACGATATTGATCAGCGGTGAATTGGCGTTATAGCCGCCAAACGCGCTGCCGTTGTTGTTACCCATTGATGTAAATGCATATAAAATTTCGCAAAACCCATGCGGCCCATGGTTCGAGAGGGCTGAAATACCCTGCTGGGTGGAGACGGCAATTGCGGTTCCAATCAAAGTGCAAGCCGGAGGGACGAGCACCATTAAAGAAACCATCTTCATTTCAAACGCCTCTATCTTCTTGCCTAGATATTCCGGCGTACGTCCTACCATCAACCCAGCCAGAAACACTGCCAGAATGGCGAAAATCACCATGCCGTAAAGACCGCTGCCGACGCCGCCAAATACCACTTCTCCCAATTGCATCAGGAATAATTGCGCCGTGGCCCCCAGCGGCAAGTACGAATCATGCATGGAATTTACCGAACCGTTTGAAGCGGCTGTGGTTGCGGCCGCCCACAACCCCGAATTCATGATGCCAAAGCGCACTTCCTTGCCTTCCATGTTGCCTCCGGAAATGCCAAACTTGGCGATCACCGGTGAGGCATTGGTTTCCGAATAAATGCACAGCGCCATTAGTGGCAGGAAGATCAAAAGCATTGCGGCGAGCAAAGCCCAGCCCTGGCGCTCATCGTTCACCATCCGCCCGAACGTAAAGCAGAGTGCCGCGGGGAGCAACAAGATGGAGAGCATCTGCAAGAAATTGGAAAACGGCGTGGGGTTCTCAAACGGGTGGGCCGAATTGGCATTAAAAAAACCGCCTCCATTGGTGCCCAGTTGCTTAATCGCGACTTGGCTGGCAGCGGGCCCCATGGGGATCAATTGCTCCGTTACCTTGGCATTTTTCTCGCCCGTTGTTGCTTCAGTCAATACAGCGGTTTGATACGGATGCAGGTTTTGAATCACGCCCTGACTAGCCAAAACAACCGCCAGTAGCAGCGATAAGGGAATCAAAGCATACACAGTTCCACGTACCAGGTCCGACCAAAAATTCCCTATCGATCCACTTTGACGCCGCGACAACCCTCGGGCCAAGGCCGCCGCTACCGCCATACCCGACGCCGCGGACGTGAAGTTCTGCACCGTTAAAGCTGTCATCTGGGTGAAGTAGCTAAGCACCACCTCGCCGCCATAATTCTGCCAATTGGTATTGGTGGCAAAGGACACGGCAACATTCCAGGCCGTGTGAGGATCCAGGGGTCCAAACGCTTGCGGATTCCAAGGTAGCCAATGCTGCAAACGGAGGATGGCATAAACCAATAGCAGCCCGGCGGCGTTGAACAACAACATGGCGAAGGCATAGTTGGCCCAACTCATCTCCACCTTCGGGTCAATGCCGCTGAGTTTATAAACAAAGCTTTCCAGCGGCCGGAGAAACTTTGCGGGACCCGGTTCGCGGCCGCAATAAATCGCCGCCAAGTATGAACCAAGCGGCGCGACCAGAGCTAGCAACAGTCCAAGAAACAGGGCAAGTTGAATCCATTCGAGCGAAGTCATGTTGAAGTTAAAACCTTTCCGGCTTGATCAGCGCGGTCAAAAGATAAATCAGTAGTAAAGCGGCAATGGCGCCGCCCGCTAAGTAGAGCGCTTGCATGGGAGTCTCCTAATCGGCCTTGGTGGCCAAATGGACAAAGAGCATGGAGAGGGCAAAGAAGCCCAAAGTCAAGAAGATAAAAAGTAAGTCCCACATGTTGAATCCTTGCCGCCAAGTTGGCCTAGCTCAACTTTAGGATTTTGAATGTCAAGGACTCGTCAAGATTGAACTGCGGGGTGTTAAAGAAGTATAAAGATTGGTGAGATTGGAACGTACCCTATCCGGTTGACCCATCCCTGAGCCTCGCTCGCGGACCAACTCAGGACGCTCCAGTCGAGAACTAATCCTATCCCGGAGGCTCATGCGAATCACTGCGTTCATTAATGCCCTCTTGCACATCCTTGCAAAAACCTCGTCCATTAAGGGAGCATGTCCAACTTCATCCATGCTGCACTCGCGACAGCATGCAGTGCAGGTCCCGCGCCAGTTCCGCTTCGCTCATGTGGAAAGTGGCGTAGCTTCATTCTACCTATCACACCCAGCTCCTTGGCAATACTCGCCGTAAACGGCTTCGCATCGCCAATCAACCTCTTATCCATGTCGGAATCCCCATGCACACCAAAATCGTAGGAAAGCGGTTAACGTGGAACTTACTAACCGCGCAGGAGTAAGTTTAGCAATGGCGCAAAAAGCGTCTGAAAAGGGCGCGGGCGGAAAGCCCGCTAAGCCAGAAGAGTACACAAGGTTTGAAGATATTATAAAGAAGATCATCAAGGGACCACCATTGCAAAAAAAAGCAGAAAAAGTTAAGTCGGCTTCCTATTCAGGTTCGATATACCCTGCTATTTCTCCGTAAAACATGATGGGTAGTTTCATTGTCATGGCCGGGAACGGAGTGCAGACCTTCCCCTTGTAAGTTTGATACATAAGTGAGTTCACTACTTTGGGATTTGTCTTGATCATTTTTACAAGTAGGGTGCCCACCAAGGGTGCACGACATCAAAGTGAAGAAATTAATAAAAGGCCTATTTTCGCCCATTGCCTTACGGCGTTGTATGCCGTGAGATGATTTCATGACTCTCTCTTCCACTCCTCCTCTTGCCGTGCAAGCCGCTTCGGCAAAATTGATCCAATCCGATCCGATCCGCCGTGGTTCTGTTTCCGAGCGCTTCGTAAAGTGCTGTAAGCCAACTTGTCCATATGCTACTGACACCAAGGCGCGACATGGTCCTTACTACAGTTGGACTCGCCTGGTAAAGGGCAAGACGCAGTCGCGGCTGCTGACACACCAATAGGCCGAAGCGTTCCGGAAACAGATCGACGCCGGCCATCTGTTCCGGGAACAAGTGGAGGCATACTGGGATGCCTGTGAAGAATGGGCCGATCAAGAAGTAGAAGGCCAAGTGAGTCAGACCGCCGAGGCGGTCCAAAAAAGGGGGTCTAAACAATTCTCCAAGGCGAAATCCATCAAGAAATGGACCGGTTGATCGGAACAGATGCTGGGGCACAAATCGATTTCGAGGCTTTGGAAACGGCAACCCGGGACAGCGTCTTGGAAATCACTACAGGGTAAGTTGATGTCAGAGAATAATCAATGGCCGCCATACTTCAACTCGCCCGCCTCAATCACCACGGTCAACCAATTTCCCGGCGGAGGCAGCGGACAAGTCGCATATGGCGTAAAAACACAGGGAGGATTGTAGGCCCTATTAAAGTCAATCACAACCAGCCCATTTACGGCCGCTTCCGCATAAAGGAATCGCGACGCCCCGTAAGTCGTCTTACCCGAAGTCTGATCGCGAAAAATGAAAAACAATCGACCGCCGGAAACCATCGGCTCCAAACGGCAAGTTACTCCACTTACTTCAAACTCGGCGATGCCCGGGCTAAAATACTCTTCCTCAAAGCCCTCCAATACGGTATCAAGGAAACGCTGCTGAGCCGTCTCATACGGAATCCATCGCGCCGTAATGCAATACTCCGGACGAGCCGGGTACCAATTCAATCCACGAAAAGCCAGCAAAAACGAGCTTTTCTTGTCCCGCACACGCAGCCCAACTTTCGCGCCGCGCACAATCACGACAAGAGTCTTATCCCACACCGTTATCGTATCGGCTGGGCCGGGAGTATCGGATTTCAACTCCTTCTCCCCCAACCAAACGGCGTTCCCGCGGCGTGTGAACACAATTCCTTCAACAGTGTTCTGTCCCTCATCAAGCCACACCAAACCGGCTACGGACAGCCAGCCATCTGGAGCCTTCAATAATTCTTCTCGCTGCTTACGCCAAGCTTTGATCGATGCGATGTAACTGTCCATGGAAGTTAAGCCGTCGTCCGGTCGCGCCGCAGCATGAAGAAAATCACCGGCGTGATTACCAGCGAAAGAACCATGGAAACCAAGACGCCGCCGATAATCGCAATCGCCAGCGGTTGCAGCAACTGCGCACCGCTGCCAACGCCCAACGCCAAGGGCAGCATGCCGAAAATCGTCGCCAGCGCGGTCATCAGAATCGGCCGCAAACGGCGGCGGCCGGCTTCAAAAATCGCCTGGTCCAGCGGCAGCCCCTGTGCACTGAAATGCTGCTCGGAATCAAGCATCAAAATACCGTTCTTGTGCACGATGCCGACCACCATGATGATGCCCATGAACGACGCAATATTCAACGTGGAGCCCGTCACCGTAAGCGCCAGCAAGGAGCCGAACGTGCAGAGCACTGTCGCCAGCACAATCGCAACCGGATGAGCGAACGATTGAAACTCAAATACGAGAATGACGAAGATCAGCAGAATCGACATCGCCATTACTTGCGCCAATCCCAGGAACGATTCGCGTTGAATCTGATACAACCCGCCGTATTCAATATCCGTCCCCGGCGGCAGTTTTACTTCCTTCGTCAGCCGCTCGCGAATCTCTTTCATCGCCGATCCTAAATCGCGTTTCTCAAGCCGGGCCGTCACGGACGAAAGATTGCGCAAGTTTTCGCGGTGTACTTCTGTTTCACCTTCCAGCATCTCCACATGCGCGATGCTTTTCAGTGGAACGGTGTTGCCGGTGGAAGAACTAACCAGCGTGTCCTCCAGCTTGTCAACCGAATTGCGGGACGAAAGAGGATACCGCACGCGAATGCCAATGCGCCGGTCGCCGCGAATCATCTGCGATGCTAACTGCCCATCCACTACCGCCGATTGCAGATTGGCCACATCGGTAACGCTGAAGCCTGCCCGCCCTGCCTTCTCCACATCCACGCGAAAATTAACAGAAGGGCCAATAACAATGGTCTGATTGACGATGTCCACGACACCCTTCACCTTCGGCAGCCACTTCTCCACCTGCTCGGCGACTGCTTTATAAACGGCCTCGTCCTTGTGGGTAATCTTGATTTCAATCGGTTGCGGCGACCACGCCAAATCACCAACCAGATCTTCTAGAATATGCGGAAACTCCACTTCAATCGCGGTCTCCGTACTTAGGATTTTCTTCCGCAACTCGCTCGTCACATCGTCAAGCGAACGGCTGCGTTCCTTCTTCAACTTGATCAGAAAGTCGCCCGTGTTTGGCTCGGCGATGGCCAGCGCCAACCGTGCGCCGGTGCGCCGGGAATAGCTTTCAATTTCCGGAGTCTCTTCCAAAAACTTCTCGATGTGTTTCAGCAGCCGGTCCGTTTCGACAAGCGACGTCCCCGAAGGAGTTCGATAGTCCAACACGAAAGCGCCTTCGTCCATCTCGGGCAAAAAGCCGCTTCCTAAGTTATAGAACAGCCCACCCGCGCCGGCAAGAATCGCGGCCGTCAAAAACAGAATCGCCAAGGGATGCGCGATGGACCAATGCAGGGCTGCACTGTAAATCGATGCCAGTTTGCGCATCACGCGCCCTTCGCCGGCTTGCTCTGCTTCTTCAAAACTCGTGATACGGCCAGTCGGCTTCAACAGCCAAGCAGCCAACACTGGAGTAAAGACCAGGGCAAGGATCAACGAAGCCAGCAGCGCCGCGACCAACGTCAACGCCAGAGCGCGAAAGAAGACAGCCGTGATGCCGCCCAGGAACACTAGCGGCACAAACACAACGATAGGAGTAAGCGTCGATCCAATCAATGCCGGCGTCAGTTCGATGATCGCGCTGCGGGCCGCATCCGCCGGACTTTGGCCCATGTTTAGGTGGACGGCGATGTTCTCCACCATCACAATGGCATCGTCAATCACCACGCCAATGCAGGCCGCGATGCCTCCCAGCGTCATCAAATTGAAGCTCATGTGGAACAGCTTCATGCAAACCACGGCCATCAATACGGCCACCGGAATCACCACGGCGGCGATCAACGTGGTACGCCAGTTCTTTAGGAAGACGATCAGCACCAGCACCGAAAGCGCCAGGCCAATTGCGATGCTCTCCACCACACCGGTAATGGAATCGCGCACCAGGATCGATTGGTCGTAGTAAGTGGAAAGCTCAATATCTTTCGGCAGCGTCTTGCGGATCTCCGCCAGTTCGGCATTCACCGCATCCGCCACTTCAATCGCATTGCCATCCGGTTGTTGCAGAACGCTCACCAACACGGCAGTGCGGCCATTGGCGGTGACAACGTTGTACATCGGCTTTTCGCCGGCTACGACTTGCGCAATGTCCCGCACCAGTACAGGAGTGCCTTTCACCACATCCACAACCGTGCCTTCAATCTGTTCGGGCTTATCCATCAAGCCAGTGACGGTGGTTAAGTAAAGGTGGTAATTCTCCTGCAGCATGCCGGCCGGAACTATTGTGTTGGAGTTACGAATCGCATCGACCACCTTAGTAAGTGGCATGTTATAAGAGTTCAGTTTCTTCGGGTCGACAATGACGTGATACTCCGGTGCGCGTCCGCCCACGATGCGCGTTTCCGCTACCCCTGAAAGGCGATAGAGCCGCGGGGAAATCTCGTAGTAGGCCAGTTCGTACAGTTCAGTCGTTTTCCGGTTTGGCGATGTAATGCTAAACCCGACCATTGGAAAAACGGAGAAGGTAAGGCGGTTAATGTAAAAACGGCACTCCGGCGGAAGTGTCGGCGTGATTTGTGAAATGCGGCCTTGCACCAAGTGCAGAGCATTTAATATGTCCACGTCCCATCGGAAGAAGATGCTGATTTCGGTGGAGCCGCGCGCCGTGGTGGAACGGACAGTAGTGACGCCGGGAACCAATCGAATGGCCTCTTCGATGGGCCGCGTCACGGTGGTCATCTGAATGTTAGGAGGCGAAATGCCGTTGTCCACCAGTATGACGATACGCGGAAAATCGGTCTGCGGAAAGATAGAAACCGGGATCTGCGGGACAAGCACGATGCCCGCCAGCGCAAAGCAAAGCACGATGAGCACCAGTGCCCGGCCGTGTGAATTGACGAAGGTCGCCAGGCCCGAGGTCATTCCTTTTTGTCCCCGGCTTTCTTCTCTTCTTTGGGTGCCGGCTTGCCTGGGGCGTTCACTTCGGTGTTATCAGGTAATTCGTAGCCGCCTTCGGTGAGGATTGTTTCGCCCGGCTTGAGACCCGAAGTTACGATGCGTTTGCCGCCTACCGAATCGCCCACTTGGATTTCGCGCTTGTGGGCAATCCACTTGTCATCCAGCACCATCACGTGGCCCTTATTCGAGCCTTCTTCAAGGAAGAGCCCAGCCACCGGCGCAAGTAACGCTTGCTGCGCGCCACCGGTTTGAAAGGTTACCGAACCAAACGCTCCGGCTCTTAAGGACTGAGGAGGCCGGGCGATTTCGCACCAAACTTCAACCGTGCGGCGTTGCGCGTCGACAGAACGATTCACCACGGTGACGCGTCCAGCCACTTCAACGCCTTCGCCCTCGCCACTGCGGAAGGCGCAAGCTTGGCCTCGATTAATCTTTGAGATCTCAGCTTCAGGCACTTGAGTTCGCGCCGTTACTAGGGAAAGATCAGCCAAGGTGAAGATTGGGGCGGAGGGTTGTCCAAGGTCCCCGGCGTACTGTAATTGATCGGTGATGACCCCACTGAACGGCGCGCGCAGTTCAGAATATTGCAGCTGCGCAGCAAGTGTTGCAACGCGGCTTTGAGCCTGCGCCACACGGGCTTCGGCGATCTTGACGTCTTGTCCTTGCGATTGCTGCTGCAACAATTCAAGGGACTTCTTAGCCACTTCGTAGTTGGTTCGGGCAGTGGAAAGCTCGGTTTCGCTGATGAGCAGTTCACGTTCCGGAATGGCGCCTTGAGTGAACAGCGCTTTGCGTTTGTCGTAGATCTTACTGGCCTGATTGGTGGCCGCATTCGTGGTTGCCACTAACCCTCGGGCGCGCTCGACATCGGTAGGCAGAGTGCCTTTCGTGGTCTTGTCAAGATTGGCTTGCGCATCGGCCACCATCGCTTGCGCTTCGTCGCGTTGCGCGGTGAGGTCCTTGTTTTCGAGGATGGCTAGCAGCGCTCCGGTTGCGACTGTGTCGCCTTTGCGGACTTTCAATTCCCGGATGACCGCAGTCATGCGTGGCGTGATGTTGGCTTGTTCGCGCGGGAAGATTGTGGCTGGGGCTTTGAGGCTAAGTTGCACGGAACCCATTTCCAGTTTGGCCGTCTTGACGGCTACGATAGCTTTGGGCTTGGGTGGTTCTTCTTCGTGTTTGGCGCAGCTGGCGGCGAATAAGAAGGAAGCTAGGAGCACTTTTCGGCCTTCGAAGCAGGCTGGCCAAGGGCCCAGCCGGGGACCACGGGGTCCGCTCCACTTTGATCTAGCGTTGGGGAATGAGTTACTCATTGTCCACGTGCGACCTCCAGGTCCGCGCGCGCGGCGGCATATTGAAACAACGTCGTGAAGTAGTTCGCGCGGGCCTGCTGCAGTTGGGTTTGCGCAACTACGACTTCAAGCGCCGGGCCTTCGCCGCCTTGGTAGCGGATCTGCGACAAGCGCAAGTTATCATCGTACAACTTGATTTGTGTTTGGGCCAATTGGATCTGCTCAAAGAGGGATGTGGCGCGGGCGCGGGCGTTTTCATATTCGCGGGAAAAGGTCCGTTCGGTGATGCTTCGGTTAGTGGTCACTTGCTCGGCCCGCAGGTTGAATTGCTGGGCATGGGTGCGGGCCTTGAACCAATCGAAGATGGGAACGTTCACGGTGGCGAAGGCCGCGGAGCCTCGTTCTTTATAAGAGAGGCGGTTGGCATCGATACCGTATTGGTAGTTGACCGTAACCTGAGGTAGAAGGGCGGCGCGTTCGCGCTTGGCGTCAAATTGAAAGCCTTGCTTTTGCAGATCGAAGATCAAAAATTCCGCGCGGCGCAAGTAGGCTGGGGCAGCGGCGTCATCGGTCGGTGGGGCTTGAGCCAGTGTGTCTTCCAGGTCCAAAGGCTTGTCGGTATCATCGGTCCAGAAGCTGGCCAATTCCTGATTGGCGAGACGGGCTTCGAGTTGGGCCGCCTTGAACATCTGATCGAAGGAAGAGGTCTGAGCTGAGGCTTTCACCACGTCGGCCTGGGCTACTTCTCCACCGTTGAAGCGGGCTTTTGTGTTGGCCTCGAAGTTGCGGGCCTCGGTGAGGCTGGCTTCAGCGGACTCGGCCATTTTGCGCGCAGCAAGCACGCGGTAATATGCGATGGTGACGGAACGGCGAAGGTCGCGGCCCGTAATTCGGGTGGAGGCTTCGGCGATGTCGCGATCTACTTTCGAGCGGGCGTAAACCGCGCGAAGCCGGCCGGAAGTATCGAGTTCAAGACCTACATTCGCTGTTGCAATGTATTCATGCTGACCGTTCAAGGCGACGAATCGGCCGCCCGCCGCCGATGCACTGTTGTATATGTAACCGCCGTTGAACGTACTTTGCGGCAGGAATGAAGTGCGTGCAACATTGACGCCGAGCGCCACGATGCGCGCTTCCTGACGGGCTGCGCTTACGGCTGAAGGGACAGATTCAGCTAAGCGGATGCAGTCGGCCAAAGTCAGCTTCGCGGTTTGAGCAGTAAGTTGTAGGCTTGCCAGTAGAATGCCGACGGCCAAGCGGCGCCTGGTGGTGTGAACTGGCATAGACGATCCTGCTATTCTAGCTCATGGCGATGTATGCATAGAGGTGACAATGCGGATCTTTACATTATTAATAGTCGGGTCGGTTGTTGGATTGGACCAACCCGCGTTTGTCGGATCGGCTAAATGCGCTAGTTGCCATCCAGCCATTTATAACCGCTGGAAGAAGACGTTGATGGCTAACGTGCTGCAAGACGTGAAGGTCAAGCCTGAAGTGATTCTGGGCGACTTCTCCAAGCCCAACGAGTTTGTGACTTTCAAGAAAGAAGATATCGTCTTCACTTACGGCAGCAAGTAGAAGCAGCGCTACTTTACGAAGATCGGGAACGACTATTTCGCGTTTCCGGCGCAGTGGGATGTAAAAGCCGGCATATGGCGGCGTTACTATGTCAGTGATGGAACGGATTGGTGGACCAAGCATTACCCGGCCGAACAAATGCAGCGGCCTACGGGGACCACTTGCGATGGATGCCATTCGGTGAATTTCAATACGAACGATAACTCCGTCACCGAGTGGAATGTTGGTTGCGAGAAATGCCACGGGGCGGGGAGCGCGCATGCGGCGGCCCCTTCGAGAGCGACGATTGTGAATCCGGCGCGATTGGATTTTGTGCGGTCCAACGATGTCTGCATTCAATGCTATTCGGAAGGGCGTCCACTGAATAATCCGGTGAATGGCCGTAACTACGCGTGGCCCGTTGGGTATCAGCCAGGCGCGCGTTTGAGCGACTACTGGCAACTGGAAGAGCACAAATTAGGCGAGAAGTCGTTCACCCATTATTCGGAAGGTTCCGGGATCAAGAATAGGATGCAGGGCAATGATTTTGTGCAGTCGGCGATGCATAATCGGGGCGTGAAATGTTCCAGCTGTCACGATGTGTATGGCACGAAGAACAATGCGTATTTGATCAAGCCGGGCAGCGCGATGTGCCTTGAGTGCCATGGGCTGGAGTCGCCGAATGGGCCCAGGCAGCCTCTGGCGATGCATACCCAGCATAAAGAAGGATCGACCGGCAGCGAGTGCGCGGCTTGCCACATGCCGCAGATCGCCGCCTTACTAAAGTGTTGCACAAAGGGACCCTTTTCGAAACGCTGAAATCTAAACCAGTTCCAGCCGCTTGAGCTTGAGCCGGTCCCGTTGAACGTGTGCAAGATCATACTGCACCTGTTGTACAAGCCAGCCTTGCTCAGTGCCACCGAAAACCTTGGACAGCCTCACGGCCATTTCAGGCGAAGTGGGTAACCCTTTCACTCAGCTAACCCCAACAGGTTGTGGCACCGGTTTTGATCCCTTGACCATTGCATCGTAGGTGGCTGGGGGAGTAGTCGC